>CAYQYZ010000018.1:0-1064 GCA_964422025.1 uncultured Gammaproteobacteria bacterium | reverse complement strand
TTCAAATATGTCAAAGTTGGATGACAACGGTCAACCGATTTACCGAGAGGATGGCAAAGTTTTGAAAGGTGCGAATTACTCAGAGCCTAAACTTGCTAAAATATTGTTTAGATAATATCTATCAAAAATTATTTTCAATCGAATTTTTCTATACCTGTTGTTTTATAATACATTTATATGTATCTTTATGTTATTAATTAACACACCAAAAAACAATAAAATGAGAAATTTAGAAAATGTACATTATGCAGTAGCTACTTTCAGCGGATCTGGACATTACAAAATTGAAGTTGAATTAATGGATGATTATTGTAATTACAAAAAATTCTCCGCTACAACTACAAACATGAGAGCCATAGATGAATCAAAAGAAATAGAAGGTCAAGAAAAAGATGATTTCTTATATTCCATAATTGAAAATCAAATAGACGACCAAGTACAAGAATGGCTTCAATCAGAAATATAAAACATCGGGGATAGTTCGCTATCCCTTTTTTATTTAAAAAATAGTATCTTTGTATTATGGAAGTTATTATAAAAAAAATATCTGATATTAAGACTAATGCTAATAATCCGAGATTAATAAAGGATGACAAGTTTAAAAAACTTGTAAAGTCTATAAAAGATTTCCCTGAAATGCTAAATATTAGACCAGTAGTTGTTAATAGCGATATGGTTGTTTTAGGTGGTAATATGAGGCTAAAGGCTTGTAAGGAAGCAGGGTTAAAAGAAATACCGGTAATTATAGCCGATAACTTATCAGACGATCAACAAAAAGAATTTATTATAAAGGATAATATATCAGGCGGTGAGTGGGATTTTGATTTATTGTCGAATGAATGGGAAGCAGAGCAGTTGGATGGGTGGGGGTTGGATATCCCTATTATCAACGATGAAAAAAAAATAACTAAAGAAAACTTAGAGCCTTTTAAGAAGACTCATGTACTACTTAGTTTTGCACCGGAAAAAATGATTGAAATTCAATCATATCTTGAAAAAATTATAGATCTACCAGGCATTGAATATGAGCAATCAAGCAATTAAAACGAATAATGATAAATCAT
>CAYQYZ010000017.1:0-1089 GCA_964422025.1 uncultured Gammaproteobacteria bacterium | reverse complement strand
TGCGCCTCGCCGACGACAATCATAGCTGCTCACTTGCGGCATCTGCCGCCACCCGAAAGGCCCGCCCCGCCGCCGGGATGTCGGCTGGTGCATCGGCCGCGACCGCGAACGCCCGGCCCAGCGCCGGGATCTCGGCGGCCACATCAGCGGCGATGACAAAGACGTAGCGCCCGAACGGCGATGCATACCCGTTCTCCGATACCCGCCCGCCACGCGACCACACGACCTGCGCGCCCGGCGGTGCGAATGGCACGCGCCAGACCTGTACCATACGCCTTGGATCGACATTCTGTCCCGACAGATCGCGCGGCGGACGAATGAACAGCACCGCACTAGCTGGCGGCTGGAACGACGCGGCCACGACAACCACAGCCCGGCGCGGGTCGGTGTTGGCCGGTGCTTGCTCGGCGCGTGGCGCGCGCAGCCAGGTTGATTGCGCACCGGGCGGCGCAGGCGCGGGCGGCTGTACGATCACCGTCGATCGGCGCGGGTCGGTGTTGGCCTGGATTGACTCCCAACGCGGCGGACCAAGCCAGATGATCCACGCGCCTGGCGGCTGCGTATGCGGGCCAACAACAACAATTACCGCTCGGCGTAGGTCGGTGTTGGTAGCCGCCGCGAATGGCGGGCCAGGCATGTACGGCGATCGGACGCCGCTTTTTCGGATCAGGCGTTGCTGCACAACCCGGCCCCGCTAACTACTCCTCGAAATCGATCTTGCCTCGGACGTTGACCGACGCCGGCGCGGTGCATTCAAGCGCCACACGCCCGCCGCCGGCAACAACGCGCTCCTGACCAAACGCATAGGTGATGTCGATGCCCATCTGCGGATGCACCAGCCACTGATCGAGCAGCGTGGTCTTGGTCGGCTCGGCGCTCGCGTTCTCGCCAGCCGTGCTCTGGATCGTCTCGTCGTCGGTCGAGACCAGCTTGTTGAGCGTCAGCGCCGTGTTCGTGCCGGCCGTGGTCGCAATCACTAGGCGCACCAGCACCGGCACCGCCGTGGTGCTCGACCCGTCGAAGAACACGCCGACACGCTGGAGCTTCAACCGCTGGTTTGCCGGCGCGTTCAGCTGCAGAATGGTTTTG
>CAYQYZ010000016.1:0-1427 GCA_964422025.1 uncultured Gammaproteobacteria bacterium | reverse complement strand
CTTCCACGGGGGTCCCGCACGGACCCGGTTTTCGGTCTCACCCGACGATGCCCCTGGGCTCGATCGTGAACTCGCCCTCGGCGAGCTCCCACCCGCGCCCCCCCGCGCCGCGGGCGCGGAGCACGGGGTAGGCCAGGTGCCACGACGTCTCGGGGCGTGGCCCCCCCTCCCCGAACTCATGGCGGAAGCCGCGGTCGCGGTCGTACTTCCCCGAGTTCTCCCGGGGGTAGTAGTAGACCGCCCGCACGGTGCACCCCGCCATCCCCTCGAGCGCCGACACGGGCGTCCTTGAGACGATCCACAGGCGGCGCAGCGCGACGTCGGTGATGAGGAGCGGGCCCCGGACCGGGTGCGGCTTGAACTCGACGTGCTCGAAGCGCCCGTCGGCCACCTCGAGCTCGAGGCCCTCGGCGAGCCCGAGCTCGACGGCGTCGGAGGGGCCGCCGTCGATGTCGGGCATCTCGATGCCCTTCGCGGACGCCTTCCCCCGGAGGTGGAATCGCGCCCATCCCGCCCTGGCTCGAGACTCCGACATCAGTCCCCCCCGAGGTTGCCGGCCTGGTTCAGCGCCCACACGGTGACGAGCACCGCGCCGACGCCGAGCAGCCCCACGAACACGTGCGTCGCGACGCACACGCTGCGCTGGATCACGTCGGGGACGATCGGCCACCCCATGGCGGACACGTCCGGGCACGTCCCGAAGACGAACCGCCGCTGCGTCCCGGGCGTGCCCGCGAAGTCGACCATCCCCGGGTCCTCGGGGCGGATGCTCGGCTGCTTCATCCACGCGGGGTCCCCGCGGGAGAGCAGCGCGCTGCGCCGCGCCCGCCAGGCGTCGAGGAAGTAGGCGCCGAGCGTCTCGTCCGCGCGTACCTGCGCCTCCGTCATCGTGAAGAGGCGCGACTTGCGCACCGTGATCACGCTGCCGGCGAAGTCGCGCGCGGTGAGGTCGCCGTCGGCCTCGTCGGGCGTCAGGCGCCAGTCGTCGGGCATGGTGAGGCCCGAGAGGCCCGCGGGGCGGGTCCTGATGGGGGCGCCTCGGACGAGCGCGCTCGAGCCGGGGCGCACGTCACGCGCTCGCGGACGCAGCGACCCGGCCGACGTTGCGCGTGAGGGAGAGCGCGACGAGCGTGGCCCCGACGACCATCGTCCCCATGAGCCAGGGGCGGGTCTTCGCCATCTCCATGGCCGGGTCGACGAAGCTCGTCCGCCACCAGTTCGCCCCCGTGTTCACCTCGTCGCCCGCGAGGCCCGACATCCCGCGACGGGCGCCCGCCATGATCAGCGGTCGCGGCGGCGCCGGCCGGCGGCCGGACAGGCCGCGGTTCTTCGCCTCCACGCGGGGCGGGAAGCCCGACTGCGCGTACGGGGTGAGCCCGGCCACGCCGTAGACGGGCGCGTAGCCGCGGCCCGCGCCGGGCTGCTGG
>CAYQYZ010000015.1:0-1438 GCA_964422025.1 uncultured Gammaproteobacteria bacterium | reverse complement strand
CGTTAGCTGAAATAAATAAATTCTTTTCGTCTGCTGACGAAAAATTATTCGGTCAAATTTTATTTTTTATTTTTAAACACTATGAACAAAAAAATCAAGACCGCTGTGACGATTGCGGTAATAATCATAATCGCTGGAATTGTAAGTGGAGCAATTTTTTTTGTAAGTCTAGATAAAAGCCAAAATAATATCAAAGAAAAGATGCAGGGCAGTAAAATTCTTGTTTCTGGCGATTTTGGACCTTATAACTATGACAAAACTAATGGTGCTTTTGTGGCTATTTCAAATAAGATTAGCGCTATTACTTATTACGAAGGTGAGAAAGGATATGTTATTGTGAATAATAAAAAATTTGGTCCGTATGACGGAATGACCATTAACTCCTTAAAAGTCAGTAATAACTTTTGGGGGGTTACTACATACAGTCAAATTCCGGTTGGGGGTAGCGTTGTTAAAGATAGTGAAAAGGCGGTTGTCATTAATGGCAACAAGATTAAATTGGGTAATAATACTGATAATGTTGAATTTTCTTTTTCGGATGGAAAAAATTCGTGGGGAATACAATACGATGATATGGCTAGCGGCCGAAGAAAGTTTATTATAAACAACGCTCCTTCGACAGAAACTGAATATACTGGATTAAATAGAATAGCGGCTTATCAAAAAGATAACGGCGATTATTATGTTAAAGTTGACGGCAATGAGTATCTTATTGGAAGCATTGATGATGAAGGTGCTTTGTTTTCACAATGCATGATTTATGACAATAATAAATGGGGATGCTCAGTTGGAAAAAAAGAGGGCACCTGGCATATTTTTGTGTATGAAAATGGTATTAAAAAAGAATATGGTCCATATGGTAAATTCTCCGACCCGCGAGAAATGTCAGAGTTTAAACTCTCCAATGATGGTTTTATATTCTGTTCATCAAATTTAGCGGTTGTAAATAAGAATGGATCCGAAAAAATATTTCACGGACAAGACATCTATCAATGTAATTATGCAGAAGGAAATTTTGGTTTTATTCATGCAAGTGATAAAAATAACGGATTGGTAAATGTTAACGGCAAAGAATATGGACCATACGCATTAATTGATAATTTTTCTCTAACAGATGGGGGGTGGGGGTTCTCGGGGTACATCAGTAAAAAAGACAAAAGTGAATATATCGTTAACGGGATTACTATATCGGACATAAATAGTATTACAGGGCCTGCCATATCAAATGATTATTGGGCAGTTGGATATGAAAAAGATGGAAAATTATATATGAGAGTTGAAAAAAATAAAAAATAAAATTTGCCCGAATAATAACTCGCTATCGCTCGTTGAATTTATTTACATCAGCTAACACGGCGTATGCGGTTCGCGCTTGGCTCAGCCAAATGCTCACCCAAATTTTTCTTTCAGAAAAACTTCGCATACGCCGAAACGTTGT
>CAYQYZ010000014.1:0-1520 GCA_964422025.1 uncultured Gammaproteobacteria bacterium | reverse complement strand
TTGGTCGAATTTCTGAATGGGAAGTACATTTAATGAAATATGGCTTTGTTATTACACATGAAACTTGTGACCCTCGGATATGGAATATCCCAATTAATACTTTGCATGATGTTCAAAATGCTATTTTTGCCTTAACCGGAACTGAATTAGAAATAGACATAACTAAAATTTAAAACTATGCAACTATCAGAAAACTACCGATTAGTATTTGAAACAGATAATGTCGTTTTACAATACTTTGAAACAAGGGAAAGAACTAAAAAGGACGGCACTAAGGAAATGTATGAGTTCCAGCAAAACACTTATCACAATACCGTTCCTAATGCTTTGAGGGCTTATCTTAATAAATCATTAGTAGGTTCTAAATCTATTGAGGAATGTTTGGATATGATAAAAAGCATTGAACAAAAGTTTGGTTGACTAATTTATACGCTGACAAATGAATTATAAAACTCATTGTTTTAAGTTAAGGATGTACCAGCGTTATCGTAAAAGTTATTTTAAAGCTGTTTACTTCCTGATAAAAGCAATTAAGTAAAACCTTACAAATGACAGATAAACAAGAAAGAATAATTGAAGCTAAAAAGCTAATTGAAAAGTATATTAATATTATTGGTTCTAATTGTGAGAATGACGCTTACTGTGAAAGCCCTGAGTGCAATAAACTAACTGATAGAGTTATTTGTTTTGTTGATTATAAAAAGGCAAAAGAATTAAGTATTATTGAAGTTGAGTTATTGATAAACCAAAATGAAACATTTTTGGAATATCTTTCACTTTATGAATCAGAGTCAGCTCATCGGTATTGTAATAGCAGGATAAGAAATTTAGAAAAGCTAATAACTGAAATAAAAAAATTATGAAATACATTCTACTACTTCTCCTATCATCCTGCACCCGATACCAATGGGTTGCAACAGAAACAAAGATTTCAACCGTAGGCCAAAAGATACACATTGAGCAAATTGGTAAACCTGTACCGATTGGTGACACGACTATCAGGGGTTATTTGATAACTAAAAAACGGGTACAATGATGTGGATAAGCCTGTTTTAATATTTACTAAAATCTTAATACTTTAGTCTTGTTTAAACTAAAACCATTATGAAAAAAATTATTGCTTACATTTTAGCCAGTTTATTATTTATTGTGACTTTACCAATTAGTATTATAATTCATGGCGTTGCAGATAGTGAATATTTCTGGTCAGATTATCACGAAAAAAAACCACCTCCGAAATATTACACAAAATGGTATAATATTATAATTTCACCCTTTACTATTTTGGGCATAAAATAAAGTAAATGGATATAGTTATTCCTTTGGGTACTGGATCACGCTGGCAAAATAATGAACTTCGTTTTGCGCTGCGGTCTATTGAAAAGTACTTAACAGGCTACGATAAGATATTTATAATCGGGGAGTGTCCTTCTTACCTTCAAAATATTATTCATATCCCTTGCCCTGACTTCCCAGGCCGTAAAGAATATTCAATCTTCAATAAGATAATGAAAGCCGTT
>CAYQYZ010000013.1:0-1528 GCA_964422025.1 uncultured Gammaproteobacteria bacterium | reverse complement strand
GAACACGAAAAGCTATCAAAGGAAATGAACTTACTACTGAAGTCATTAAAAGACGGACGTTTTACAGATGATGCTTTTGAGTTTATCGAAATAAGAACAGCGCAAATAAATGAAGCAATAAAAAACCTATTCAATCAGGAAATCACTCAACCCGTTATAGAAGCAGTTGAGCCGGTGAGGGATTGGTCAATAATAACAAATTTAATTAACTAATTAATTTTTTACAATGAGTGAGAAAAAAGGATTTACCCCTGAAGAAACTGCTGAATTAAAACAGCATTTAGGGGAAATTGAAAAAGCGTTAGGGACAAAGGTTGCCGATAACGTAAAAAATGCGGTTGAAACTGCATTGAAAGCGGATAGCCGTGTGTCAGAATTAGAAGCCTTCAAGGTTAAAGCTGAGAAAGATGCTGAAGCTAATCAAAAGGCTTTGGATGAACTGATTGCTAAAAGTCAGAAAGTAGAGGTAAAAGCTGCTAACAATCTTTCGGCTGCCTTTGGTGAAGCAATGGAAGCTAAAAAAGAAGCCCTTGCTAATTACACTAAAAACCGTAATGCAATCAGCTTTGAATTAAAAACCGTTGGTAATATCGGTGCAAACTCTAACATCACAGTTAGCGGTACACCTGCATTTTATCCCGGTGGGGCATTGTTCGAGCCAGGCAGAAAGCCTTACGAGGTTAGCCATGTGCGTCAGTTGGTAAGTGTTCGTAACCTTCCTGCCGGAATGGATGCTTTTGTTATCCGAGATGCGGGTGGCGAAGGTGCGCCTACTTCAGTAGGTGCGGGTGCTGCAAAACCTCAATCAGATCGTGATTGGGTAAAAACAATCGTTCCTATCACTAAGATAGCACACTACTATAAAGTTCCTGAAGAGTATCTTTCTGACATCCCCTGGATGCAGTCTGAAATTTCAGGTGTAGGTGTAGAGGAGTTGATGGCTTTGGAAGATAGCAAGTTTTTGACTAACTCAGCCGGTGGTGAGTTCTTAGGATTGAATCAGACTTTTAATAGTACTGCATTTTCTGCACCTACTTCATTAGCTGATTTGATTCCTGATGCTAACAATTACGATGTACTTGTTGCAGCGTGGACACAACTTCGCAACCTGAAGTCAAATACTACTGGTGTTTTGGTTCACCCTTCTGATTACGCTGCAATGATTCTTACAAAGGATTCAAGTGGTATGTACGTTTTCGGTGCGCCGAATCAGTCTATTCCAAATCTGTTTGGTGCGCCTATTATCCCTCATACTGCGGTCACTTCTGATAAGTACTTCTTAGGTGATTTCACTAAGTTGGTAGTTGGTCAGCGTGCCGGTTTGAGTGTAAGGTTTTATGATCAGAATGAGGACGATGCAATCAAGAACTTAGTAACAGTAGTTATTGAGGAGAGGATTTCATTTGCCGCAGATCGTGCAGATCGAGTTATTTACGGTGATTTTAGTACTGACAGAGCTGCGTTAGATAACGCATCATAAATAGTGCTGTTTGTTTCGTGTAGTGGGGGCGGGTTTGTCCCGTCCCCT
>CAYQYZ010000012.1:0-1945 GCA_964422025.1 uncultured Gammaproteobacteria bacterium | reverse complement strand
TATTGGTGTACATTTACCGACATGAAAGGAGAACAATTAAATCACGGGCAGCGGCTGGAGGAACTTCTGGCGATCGGCTGGCGATACAAGGCCACCGCTGCCAAAGAGTTCGGGGTGAAACCGAACACGATCCAGAAGTGGAAGAACGCGTCGAAGCTGAACCGTACCTGGTTCAAGCGGTACGGGAATGTGTTGATGGCGTCGGGGTTGAACCCGGAATATATCAGGGACTTCGACGCGCCCAAAACCATCCGCGAAGTGGTCGAGGCGCATCTCCAGCAAGTTCAACAACAAGCCGCAGACCTCAGGGCGCGGCTTCAACAAATTACAACAACCTAAATCAAAACCATGCAAACCAAAGAACTGCAAAAAATTAACGACATCCGGGAGGGGATACTCTCAAAGGAACAGATCAAGACGCTGGCTGATGCGTCGATCATCCCGCACGACACGCCCGGCCCCATCCTCCAGGTGTTCGCCGCTGCTTGCGCCGCTCATGGCCTTTCCCCGTACAAGCGGGAAATATACCTCGTAAAATACGGAAGCCAGTACAACACGATCGTAGGTATCGACGGGCTCCGCGCGAAAGCCGCCCGCACCGGCGAATTTGCTGGTCGTGACGATGCTCAGTACGACCGCACGGCGGACGGGAAATTCCTGACCGCCTACGATGCGACGAAAAACGGATTGCCCACCACCTGCACCGTGACCGTGTACCGGCTCATTGCCGGGCAGCGCCACGCATTCACAAAGACTGTGTTATGGTCGGAGTATTGCCCCGCGAACATGGGGGGTAAGTGGAAGGTCATGGGGTACAATATGATTGAGAAGTGCGCCGAAGCCGCCGCGCTGCGTATGGCCTTTGCCGACGAAACGGCGGGCCTGCACATCCCAGAAGAGCGCGCCGCGTTCGAGGATACCACAATCCAGGCAGCCGAAACAAACCCCGCGCTCGCTATTGACGTGGAAGCGTTGTCCGCAATGATTGAGGCTTGCGACAGGCTGGACGACTTGCACGACCTGTATATGAGCGACAAGCGTCACGTCGCATACGCCGAACTGTTCACCGCCCGGAAAAACGAACTGGCATGACAGCCGCAGCGACCACCACAAAGAACGTAATCACCCACCTGAGCTTTACCAGGCTCAAGGAGCTGGCGCACAGTCCGCTTGCGCTTTCCCGGTACATTGACAAGGTGTTCGAACCAACAGCCGCCATGATCGACGGGCAACTAATCGACTGCCTGTTATTCACGCCGGATGAATTTGAATCCCGCTTTTTCGTCATGCCGGACGACGCGAAAAAGCCGACCAAGGCTCAAATCAACGCGGCCAAACCAAGCCCGGCCACGCTGGAACAGATTGAGCGCTGGGATAGGCTGATGGAATCGGTCAAGGGCCGCGCAATCGTGAAATCGGAACAGGTAGAGGAGGCTTCTTTTCTTGCAAACTCAGTCCGCAACGACGCCGTGGTGACCTATTCGGGACTACTCAATCCCGATAATTTCAAGTTTCAGGTTCCGGTAGAATTTTCTTACCGGGGATTTTTTCACCGTGGCGTAAAGGACGCGGACGGCAAAGACCGGAACGGAAACCGGGTGGTGTGGGACTTGAAGCGCATGGGTTCGAGGTCGGGAGAGCAGTTGGTCCGCTCGCAAATCCGGAACAATATGTATGACCTCCAGGCTGCGATCTATTGCCACGTCGAGGACAGCCGGAACGAGCCCATCACGTACTACCTTATTGCCGTGGATAATGACGGCTATGTGACCCCGTTCGAGATCGGGCGCGATGCCAGAGAAAAGGCGCGGGTTCAATGGAACCTATTAATTTCCGCCGCGCATCGGCTGAACATGGACGAAGATTTGAGCCAGGGCCCCGGATTTTGGGGGGACGGGGATGGATTCTTTCATTATTGAACACTAACAGGGCCCCGGCGGGTGAA
>CAYQYZ010000011.1:0-2337 GCA_964422025.1 uncultured Gammaproteobacteria bacterium | reverse complement strand
CCCGGCACGAACACCGGCCCGGTGACGCTCAAGATCGACGACCAGGACCCGAAGGCAGTTCAGAAGCACGGCGGGGCGGATCTGGTGGCTGGGGACTTCGTGGCGGACCAGGTCGTGGAGGTCGTCTACAACGCGACCGAGGGATACTTCGAGGCGACTTCCAGCGTCCCGACCGAGCTTCCCGAAACGCCGACGTACACGGGTGGTGCCAGCGCGCCGCTGGCTGGCGGTGTTCCGGCTGCTGGAGGTACGACTTCGATTGCACATGGAGGAACCGTAGTCCCTGATGTGATCGACCTGCGCCTGAAGTGCACTTCAGCGGATCGAGGCTACGCCGTCGACGACGAGGTTCCTATCGAGGGATCGTTCTGGGCTGGCAGCAACACCGGAATTCCAGCTTTCACGGTGCACGTAACTGCGACGACCGTCGTGGTGGTTAGGTCTTCGACTACGGCAGTCGTTTATCTTGCTCCAAAGGGTGGAGGAGCAGCCTACGACGTGGCGATGGACACCACGAAGTGGCAGCTCCGTCTGCGCTGCACGTTCTGGCCCACGTAACCCATGGCCGATCCGCGTCCATACTCGCTCGCTTGGAAATCAGGACCGACGTACTGGTTCTTCGAGCCCACGGACGAACCTGCACCGGTTCATTGGGACGACATCGTTGGGAAACCGTCATTGTTTCCCCCTGAATCGCACGATCACACAACCGGGGACATTACATGGCTCACGGCCATGTTCGAGTCTGACTTCGATTCCGTCGCGGATCTTCAGGGCAGCTCGACCATGGCCGGGTTCGTTTGGGTGAACATCACCCGAGACGACGGTGTGCAGGAGGGCGCGATGTTTCGCAGGTCGGGTGCGGGAGTTCACGATGGGGTGAACGTCATCCAGCGATACGACGGCATCATCTATACCAGGTGCCAATGAAACAGCTTTTCGTCGCATTCATCCTGTTCTTCGCCTCGCTGTGCTTCGTTTCGAGCCAGACGAAAAACAGGGTTTCTATCGAGACGATCTCCGACCTGGAAAACCGAGTTCCCGTCACTGGAGAAGTTGTGGAAGTCCGAAACTATTCGGATACCTGCCTATGGGACGAACCGAGATTGTTCGTCCACGTTCCAGCGAGCGTTGCAGCAGGTGACCACGTTTACACACTGACGAATCTGGCGAACCTCGGAAGGTACATCGCGACCGACATCGACAGCGGTTTCGTGAACGTCACCCATTTCGGTGCCATTCGCGACGGTGTAACCGACTCCACGACTCCAATACTTGAAGCGTTCGCCGCAACCCCGGCGCGTGGAACCATCTTCTTCCCGCATGGTAGATACATCGTAACCGCTCCACTTCCGCTTGCCAACTATCAGACGATTCGAGGCGATGGGTACGGCTCCATGGTGGCCGTGTCGCATTCGGGGGTTGGATTCCACAATCCGATCCCAACCAACCGAGTCGAGGACGTTAGGATCAGCAGTCTTGCAATCAACACGGCCAACGGAAACCGTCCTTTGGCTGCGATCACATTGACGAATGTCAGCTATGCGCACATAGAGCGCGTGTTAGTCCATGCGTTTGCAGGGAAGGGCTTCCAGTACGGAATCAAGGCGTGGGGAGATTCCGAGATAGTCCCCGGAAAGATCGGAGGCGCTTGGTCTTCGACATTTATAGACAATACGATTTACTGCTATGCCGGAACTAATGGGCCGGCGTATGCTATTTATGGCAGTGGAGGTCCGGCGTGGGGTTATGGGCCGAACTCGTGGCGCATCCTTGGCAACTACCTTAACGTGCAGGACAGTTCCCCGTTCGGCTACGGGGTAACGAACAATGGCGCAGCCGTTGTCTACCTCGAGAACTTCAACGGGGCGATGATTACGGACAACATCATGGAGGGTTACTACACGAACTCCATCCATATCACGAATGCATCCGCTCTCACCGTCAAAGGCAACCGCTGGGAACACGGGTACGGAACTGGAGGCACGAATTTCGTCGCCCTCCTTCTGCAAAACGTGACGAATGCGGTCGTCGCCGGAAACATGCCCCAGGGACTCGGAGACAAATCGGCGGTCATACGACCGTCGAATCCGCAAGCCACGATCCTCGAGCCGGCATGGGGAGGTCCGCACACCATATACGGAGATTTGATAGTCGGAAGGACGTGGGACTTGGACCAGGTGAACTTCCTCCCTACCGTCGACCAGTACATGCTGGTGGATTCTACCGAACCGATAACGAAGCTCGGCATCGGAGTGCGTACCATCGACGCATTCACGAATAATCCGCGCAGCATAATGACGCTGAACGCGAATCCGACCAACGGCATGTCGTGGG
>CAYQYZ010000010.1:0-2554 GCA_964422025.1 uncultured Gammaproteobacteria bacterium | reverse complement strand
GGCTTCATCACCCCGTCCGGTGCGTACCAAACATTCCAAGCCGAAAGCCTGGGCGGTTCGTGGTTCTTCCCGACCGAGTTCCGCGAGTGCAAGCCGGGATGATTCGTATGAATCGCTGATCTCCGCCCTAGCCGCCGCCGCCGGCGAATCCGGCAAGGCGCCGCCGGGCTGGAAGACGACGAACGAATGGGCGGAAGAATGGCAGAAGTCACGACCCCGCGCCGCCTGCCTGCTTAACCAGCTCATCACCGCGAAGCTGTGGGAGTGTCGGAACTTCCGCATACCGGCGATGCAGGGGTTGAGATCCATTCCGCATTATCGGGCGATTCAGCAAGCGGTGAAAGCGGCGAAACGAGTGAAGTGACCCGGCGATGAGCCGGGTTTATTTTATATCCAGCTTCAGCACCGGCAGAAGATGTTGGAGCTTGTGCGATCCGATCGACGCGCGGCGCGTGAGGAAATCGCAGACGTGCGAGCGGGCGATCTTGCCCCCGACGGCATCGGCGACTTGGTTCGGGTTCATGCCGAGCTTGAGCATCGAGGCGATGCAACGCTCTTGGATGTCGTCGTGGAAGGCGGGGTTGCGGCGAGTGGGGATCATTTGACTAAAACCTCGTTTGGCGGAAATCGTTCAGCACAAACCGCCGCCACCGTTGCCTTTTTCGCTTCATCCAGCGACTCAAATCTTGTCCCTCGAATCACGTTCGACACGAAGTTCGTTCTGTCGAACATGCTGACGTAGGCGACGCTGCAACCCGCGATCAGCAAGTGCCATGTTCCGGGCGGAAGATCCAACCACTCTGCGTAGACTTCGAGTTTCATTTTTTCACCGCTTGCGAAATCGCACAATCAATCCACTCAAGCGCGTTAACCTGATCGAACGTCATTGGCGTTTCGTCCTCAGGATCGAACGCGGCTTTCGCTTTGCTGAGTGCTGTCAGGGCAATGTCCAACGCATCGGCCATCTTCAACAGGTGCGATGCTCTGGCGGCGGAGTGCGTTGATTCGAGTCGATGATCGGCCAGCTCGCGTGCGCGTTTGACTAGTTCGTTCGCGTCGAGCGATTTCTGTTCAAGCCGTTTCAGCTTCCCGTTGAAGTGCCGACACCATCGGACAAGTTCACCAATCGACCACCTGATATGTTCCTTCGCCTCGTCAAGTTCGGTGTTGCTGAAATGCTTGACGTTCTGCATGTCCTCGTAAATTCGCTCGGCGGTGTGGCGTCCAAACCCGCTGATGCACTGCCTCGCGCCGCCACTGCCCTCGTAATCGAACGTGTCGTCGTCGATTTCTTTTGTCTCACTCATGTTTCATTCCTTAGTCCGGTATCCGCCGGTTCGGTAATCGCTCGCGTGGCGGTTAGGACACACGAGCGGGGTGGTTACGATCGTGCCTGTGCGCACGCGAAGTTGTAGGCTCTGGCGTGTTGGAGATTATCAAATCGTTTGATGAAGTGGCGTTCTCCGCCATCGAGTTCGATCAAAACAAAGTCACCGGCTTTTGTTTGGCGAACGATTCCGCGTGAGTTGGACTTCCACCAGTCCAGCGAAGAAAAAGCCGCATCATCCCAGATAACTTCGTTCCAATTTATTGTTGCCTTCGACATCTTCGATTCCTCAATTCCCGGTAATCCGACCGGATCGGTAATCATCGCTGCGACCGTTAAGCCGCCCCGATGGTGAAAAAAATTTAGGCAGCAAGCCCGAATCCTTCGCAGACAATGAGTTGCCGGTGAAGGTCAACTCCGGTGATTGCTTCGTACCAATCACACACGAGGCCACGACCCTCGACACCATTCGAACGCACTTCACGAACACGCTTCATGGTGATCTGCATTGATTCGGCCAAGCCCCGAATCGTCTTGTTGTGGGCACGCATAAGGTTTTTGATTTGTTTGCCGCTGATCTGGTAGTCTTTATTCATTGTCCATTCCTCATGTCCCGCGACCGGCGGATCGGATCAACCATTCATTGATTGATGGATACATTGTATCCGGCATCGCGGACATTGCCAGTATAGGTGAGCGGATTTTTTATACCGGCGAAAGTGGCCTATTTGCCGGGTTTTTTCATATCGATGGGGCCTGATCGCTTTTCATCCCGGCAAGGTTGGCGAGCTTTAATTGGCCGAACCCTTTGGCCTTCCGCAATCGCGCAAATCTCTCGCCCGGCGTCATGCCGGAATAATGCGCACACGCAAACCATTGTGCCATTTGAGATTGTATCATTCTTGTTAATTCCATGATTTAACCCATTGACTACGGGTTAAGTTGTAGTATTCTTGTAATTCATGGAAGCAGTAACCAGAATCAACATCACCGACAAAGTGACGCTTAAACGTGTCGCGGTTGCCCAAAAACGTTTCGAGGACACAACCGCCACCAAGACGGCTGAACGCCTCATCAACGCCAAGCTGGACGACATGGGCATCCCGCTCTTTGAACCCGAGCCAATCCAAACCCCGCCGCCCGAAACCGGCGGCGTAACGGTGCAAAGGTGAGTGGCTATCGGCTGGCTCGTAACGCCGTTCAAGCGGCGGCAGGACGCACGATCGA
>CAYQYZ010000009.1:0-42193 GCA_964422025.1 uncultured Gammaproteobacteria bacterium | reverse complement strand
ATATCTAGAAGCTCTAATTTGGCAACCTACCAGGTTGAACAGGCATGTACCACCTCGGAGGTTGAACAGGCACTACCAACCTCGGAGGTTGTCGCCAGTTTGATGTATAATACATGCATGTGTGGAATCTTTGGATATGTTGGAAATAAAAACGCAGGAAAGATTGTTATAGAAGGCTTAAAGCGCTTAGATTATCGTGGATATGATTCATGGGGTGTTGCAGTAAACACGCATGAAGGACTTCATGTTACCAAAGACATTGGAAAAGTTGACGCGGGCACCGCAAACCTTACACTTCCCGACACAAAAATTGCGATTGGCCACACACGCTGGGCAACCCATGGATCGGTTACGCAAAATAATGCACATCCTCATTTTTCAACTGATGAATCATTTGTTGTTGCTCAAAATGGAATTGTTGAAAACTTTGAAGAATTAAAAGAAGAGCTTCAACAAAAAGGGTATTCTTTCAAAACCCAAACAGACACTGAAATTATTGTACGACTAATCGAGGAGAAACTGAAAGACACTCCAGAATTACCAGAAGCAGTTCGAATGGCTTTTTTGGATTTGGCCGGAAGAAACACCATAATTGTTCTTCATAAAAGTGGCGATATTATTGCTGCTCGAAACGGATCCCCGCTTTTAGTTGGCTTTAATAAAGAAACAAACGAAATTTTTATTTCTTCCGACAGTTTATCGATTTCAGGCCACGCTACTGAAATGCTAGTTTTGGACAATTATCAAATGATTGTGTGTCATGATCAGGATCTATCACTTCTAGATACTGCCACCGGCAAGAAGCTTCCAGTAAATCCGGAAAAAATGGATATTAAAAAGCAGGTTATCGATAAAGGAGAATATGAACATTTTATGATGAAAGAAATTCATGAAACCCCACAAATTATTGAAGCTATTATAAAATCCCCTGATGATTTTGGACAATTTGCACAAGCCATAAAAGATGCTCGAACCGTTTACACCGTTGGGTCAGGAACTGCCGGTGGAGCTGCTGCACAAATTGCGTATTATTTACGAGAAATTTCCGGCATTAATGCGATTAGTTTGGTCGGAGCTGACGCCAGTGATTATTACAAATTATTTAATAAAGAAGATCTGATTATAGCCCCATCGCAAAGTGGAGAAACTGCCGATGTTTTAGAAGTATTGGAGGTTGCGCAAAAAAAGGGAATGAAAATTGCTTCATATGTAAATATGCCCGGAAGCATGATGAGCCGTATTTCGGATTTTGCATTTATGTCGCATGCAGGTCCTGAAATTTGCGTAATGTCGACAAAAATTTATACGTCACAAATTGCGTGGGGATATTTTGTCGCCAGCATTGTTGCGGGTAAAAAGGAAATCGCCATAAAAAATCTCGAAAAAGTCTCTACGGAGGTCAGGAAATTATTTGAACCATCCTCCATTACACATATGCAGCACGTTGCTACATATCTTGCTAAACAAAAACATATTTTTATTTTAGGTAAAGGACAAAACTTTTTAATTGCAAAAGAAGGAATGATTAAAATGATTGAAGGCTCATACATTCATGCACATGCCATGCCAGCTGGAGATTTGAAACATTATGCAATTACACTTATCGAGAAAGGAACGCCAGTGATTGCGATTTTATCAAAAGATGATGCTTATAATGCTGTACTAAACGCAATTCATGAAGTCCGCGCGCGCGGAGCATATGTAGTGGCGCTTTCGCCTGAAGAAAATAAAAGCTTCGATATGTATATTCCAGTACCTGATTTAGGAGAAGTGAGTGCGATTTATAACGTAGTTCCGTTTCAATTAATTACATACTACATGTCGGTCATGCTAGGAAATAATGTCGATAAGCCTCGAAATATTGCAAAGTCCGTGACGGTGAAATAGTCTCCTAGAGTCCAACTGAATATAGTTTGTTTTGCGACAAGACGATAATTTTCTCTTCAAACACTACGAACTCGATTGCCTGCTTAAAAATCGACGATTCGATTTGCTTACTGTACTCCCCTGCTTTGGAAACGATTACCATTTTCCCAGTTTTAGTATCGAGCAAAAATACATTATCCAAATCTTTATTGGTATATAAATGAGTAAAATTTGGACTTGTTTTGTCAGGGAGTGAGAGCTTAAATGTATCGCGCACTCCGGCAGTATATTTAATAACCACTCCATCAACTAACACATAAATCGAAGAATCGATTGCTAAATCTTGCGCACCTTTAAGAATTCCACTTTGTGAATCGGCAAAGTAACTCGTTCCTTTTGAATACACCTCTTCTCCGGCCATGTATTTGAAAATGTCACCGGCGCCACTATCGAGAACGTAAATATTTGCGTTAAAAATAATCATTGCCTTAGGATTTTGAAGACCGTCCTTTTCAATAGGATTTTTAACGGCGCCATCCAGCAACGTATATATTCCTTTATCTTTATTTAGAAAAAATGTCTTACCTTCATAACTCCCTACTAATTGCGCGCCCTTTATTTCATTTTTTTTAACAACATCATTCGACTTTTTCGATGCCGACACTGTGTATATCTCTCCTTTGGAACTATTTAGCAGTACCAAATTCTCTTCATCCAAATACATGTGACTTGCAGTCGCAGACTTATCAATGAGTGAGAGATCGTAAAAATCTTCGAACTTTTTATCTTGTTTATTTACAATCTTATTACTCCCTTCACTTACTTTTTTCTCCAACTCAGCAACTTCCTTTTCATAGTTTTTTCCAACCTTTTTTTTCAGCGAAGCAATTTCATTCTGTGCGTCAGTAACCAATAGCGTCGCTCTCTCTATGTTTAAAGGAGCCACATTTGTCGCCTCTTCAAGTTTCGCATTTATTACATCGCGCGATGCGGCAATATTTTTTTGGGCCATCTCACTCTCACGACGTTGCACGCCAAACACTACGCTCCACGTTAGTAATAAAAGAAGAATGACAACCGCCGCAATCGTTATCTTTTTTGAGCGCACGGGCGCCAACTTTCCCGGACCCACACTCTGTACCTCCTCAGGAGAGTAGACTGCCGACGATGACGAGTTGCTTGCAGAGTAAGTTGCATTAGAAGAAACGCCATCTTGCCCCTCTTGCTCACTCTCCACACTCTGAATAGAGAGAACGGTCTCGTCTTTCTTTAATTGCTCCTCCAACGTTGTTGAAACCTCGATCGCAATGAGAGGTTCTTTCACAAAAGACCATAGCAAACACGCTGATCCTGATTTTTCATGAACTTTTTTACCGATTTCTTCACCCGCTATAGCAAGATTGGTATTCCCAAGAGATTCTGTCAAAAGCTCTACCCCAACACTCCTCACCGCTGATGCTGTTTGGAAAATAAAGATATCTGTTGGAAGCACTTTCCCTGAAGCATTTACTGATCCGCTAACAATCTTTTGGATTACATCATCGCGCTTAATAAGCACGGCTCCTCCTGCGATAACAACTACATAAATCACATCCCCTACCACGCATCCGCACGCAGCTGAAAAGGCAGAATCACTTTCCAGCACAGAAAGTTCTTTTGTAATAGTTTTTTGAAATTCTTCTAAATTCTGAGGAGGATTAACCTTAAGAGACTCGCGCAGAGACTCGGTAGCCTCATTGGTGGTTTCTTTCTCAATTTCATGCGTTTCAAGCACAACAGCAACGCTTACGTCGCTTATAAACGATGTAGAGATTGTTTCCGCGTCAGCAGCTCGATAAATTCCGTACCGTACGTCCATGTTATAAAATAAGGATACCGTATGCTAAAAGAATTAGCGACAAGATAAGTTGTACTAAGGTTGCGAGTTTCAAAACACCGTTGTCGTGCACCTGAATAGTTTTTATAAGAACTTCTACTTGTTTGACCATGACGAATGCATACAGAACGTACAAAAAACTCAAAACGATTCCAAAGAGTTTAATAAACATGGCGAAAAGATCGGGATAATGTAGGTAGAGTAAAAAAAAGTCAAACATAATTTTAGCCACGCTGTTCCATGAGCTTATTAATAATAGTGACGACTTCAGAAGGATATGGCACACTATGAAATTCAATCCCTTGATGGGTTCCAGCGGTTTGAGCCGTTACATGACCATAATTGAATATCGATGGCAAAAAGCCGATTGATGAGCTCGTAGCATCAACAATGTCTTCCATGGTGGTAGCGGTTACTTCGCGGCTAATAATAATGTTGTAATCAACATCTAAGATTCGTCGATCAGTTACGATTCCCACATTAAATGTCCAGTCGATGATTTTTAGAAGAACATAACTAAATACAATGCCGTACCAGAAGACGTTTAAAAAAAGCACCTGACGCACGTCAATATTAGCAGCGATAGCCACGTTTACTATAAGTGGGATAGCGGCTAAGACAATCGCAGTAAGTATCCAGGGAATTTGGGTAATTGGGTGAGCTCGCAGAACCAGAATAACTTTTTCACCATCTTGCTGTTCTTCAAAGCGGGTATTAGGGCGATAACAAAAGGAGTGAAAGACTCGATGTTGTTGCGCGGTGTTTACATCGTATACCGTCGGCATAGATCAATTATATACTAAAAATGCCCTGGCGATAACCCATTTTCCCCTGCGCATAAAGCACTGAGTATCGTAGGCGCATTTTCGTTTCATGACTCTGTTCGAGATGAGAAGAGATGGTTCCAAAAATGCCAGAAATCACCAAGGCAATATGTATTATACTAGATTCTTTAGCGGTATACAACGGGTTTTTCGTGAGGGAGCAAAATAAGGCTCATGCGGCGTTGAACGGTGTCAACCTTTTCAACATAGACCTTAATAGTATCGCCAATCGGCAATTCTTTATCGTTGGTTATTTTGGAAATATGAATAAGTCCTTCAATCCCTGGTTCTAGGCGAACAATGTATCCATATTTTTCTCGTCGAATAAGTTCACCGCTAAATTCTTTATCGGTTGGGTATTTCTTTTCAACATCATCCCATGGATCTTTGCTAAGTCTTTTGATTGAAAGATTCAGTTTAAAGTTTTCAAGATTCTTTTCAACAACAATTACATCAATGGTTTCCCCTTCTTTCAAATGGGTTTTAGGATCACTGATTTTCTTCCATGAAATTTCAGAGATATGAATAAGACCTTCGATATTTCCAACTTCGCAGAATACACCGAATTCGGTAAAGCCGATGATTGTGGCTTTATATTTTTCGCCAACTTTAATATTATCGAATTCTTTATGAAGATCTTTGTATGAAAGGCCCAACACCGAAGCTTTTTGGGAAACAACGAGTCGGTTTTTAGCTCGATCAACTTCAAGTACTTTTACACGAACTTTTTGTCCTCGAAGTTTTTCTGGATTATTAATGAAATCTTTGGTAAGTTGAATTTTTGGAATAACGCCTCGAATTCCCATGAATTCAATAAATATGCCACCTTTCCCGAAGTCGCCACACAAAACATCAATTTCTTCTTCGCCTTTTTGCTTTTCTTCAAGAATGTCCCATTTGCCTTTTTCAAAGAATTTACGCATGGAAACAACCGGGTAGCCTTCTTTAGATTCTTCTACAACAACACGAACTTTTACGGTGTCGCTTACTTTGAAGAATGGAAGGTATGTAGAAAGATCGGCAGCTTCAAGTTGACCCAAAACTGCGTATGATTTCCATCCGATGTCGAATAAAATGCTTTTTTTAGTGATCGCGATGATTTTTCCTTCGATTTCGCTTCCCTTTTTTGGTGGTTTGAAGGAATTTTTGCTTAGTAAATCAGCCATAGAGCCTGATGGGGTCTTTTTTGGCGCGGTAGTAGCTGTTGCGGTTTTTTTAGTAGCAGTTTTTTTAGTTGGCATTACTCAATTCGTCCTCCTTGATCGATGTGATCAAGGTGAAGTATATCAAACCAGGCCGGAAAAAACAACACTTTTGAAAAAGGCTTGAATTATATAATCACTGTTGCTATCATAACGACTACTATGACCGAACGAAGAGGTCCTACAGGCACAAGACCAGAACTTACCCATATACCTATCGAATACGGATCTGAGATTAGTTATTGGACAGAATGGGGAGACTCTCCTGAAGATCCTCTTACCACTGGATACTTGAACTTGACAAAAGGTGTTGTTGAGGGGATATTTGCAAGAGATCCAAGAGGAAGACTATATACAGCTGTCCAGATAGATAGAACGGGTAGAAATATGGTTTTTATAGCACGAACGACTGGGGCAACCCAACCTTCAATGACTGATTTAGTAGGATACTTTGAAGCAAAACCTAAGCCCGAAGGAGAACGACGAGGCAATGCGAGTCATCATTACGCTTCACTTGCATTTATAGGCCTGCGCACCGGAGGAAGAGCTTATAGAACAGACAATGGATTGGTATATATGGACTATGGACCAATAGATGGTGACGATATATCCACATACGTTCTAAGGACCGTTATGTCTTCAGGCAGAAGTGGTCGAAATACCGCATTAGATGACAGCAGCTTAACATATGAGGATTGGCATAAACAAGATCCACAAGATCTAACCCCATCGGACGATCCATTTCCATCAATAGTTCTTCCTGACGATTTGGGAACAATTCGGATACCCACCTCGATTGTTCTTGGATCTTCATCAATGATATAATTTGAACGATTCAAAAAACTACCTGTTGGAGAAAATACACTTCATAGATTCTCTACGAATTTAATTTGAAGTGTAGTATCAAGTGCTTCTGCAAATTTCTGCAAGAATTTAATAGAAGGATTCGCATTCCCCGATTCAAGCCGCGAAATTACCGATTGTTTAGTTCCGATTCGTTCTGCGAGCTTCTTCTGGGAGATTTTTCTCTTTACTCGAGCCTCATGAATAGCTAGAATTATTGCAAATTCAGGCTGAAGCCTATCATACTCTTTCTTAATCTCAGGATTCTTTAAAATTTCTTCTAAAAATTCTGAAAAGTCTTGGTGCTTCCTTTTACTTGGAGGGATATATTTAATCATATAGCGTATATGTTATATAATCTGATTCAATCTTTCAAGCGCTAATTTTATTTCTTTCATTGGGGTTTTCTTTGTCTTTTTTATGAAGATGTTCAATATGTAGAAAATGTTTTTATTGCTCGCATACAAAATCCTAATAGATACACTTCCCGTTGATCGTAATTCAAAGATAGTAGGGGTTATTTTCTTCGTATACGGCATTCTCAGAAAAGGTCCTTCTATTTCCAAAGCTTGAATAAGATGTAATATCTTTCCAATTACATAAGTCTCTTGTTTATAAATGTATTCCTTAATTATGTCTTTACCTTGACTATTTCTATATAATTTAACTTCGAATTTGTCCATATTCATTCATCCTGCACTCGATACTGTAATGCTTCAGAAACATCGCTTATTCCAATGATTTTATTCCCTTCCAAATCCGCAATTGTTTGCGAGAGTTTTATGATTTTGAAGTATGATCGGGCCGACAGGGAGAGTCGCGAAATGGCTTGATTAAGTAGTTTAGTAGCTTCCGGCTCCATAACGCAATATTTCCGAATTTCTGCCGCATTCATTTCGCTATTTGTTCGCAACCCACTTGATCCAAAACGCCTTTTTTGAACAGTCCGTGCTTTTTGCACTTTCTCCCGTACGCTCTTACTTGGCTCCTCACTAATCTCACTCACCAAATCTTCTTCTTTCACCGGCCCCACTGTTACATGAATATCAATTCGATCTAAAATTGGCCCTGAAACCTTTTTCTTATACTGGCTTATTTGAAACACATTACAATGACATCGCTTTTTAGGATGGCCTAAAAATCCACATGGGCACGGGTTTGAAGCGGCAATAAGTAAAAACTTTGCAGGAAACGTTACTGACCCGGTTGCGCGAGAAATAGATACAATTCCATCTTCAAGTGGCTGGCGCAATGCTTCAATAACGCTTCGCGGAAATTCGGGAAATTCATCAAGAAATAGCGCTCCCCGATGAGCCAATGAAATCTCGCCCGGAGTAAGTTTTGTACCACCACCAATAAGACCGATTCGAGAAACGGTGTGATGAGGCGCCCGAAACGGCCGGATTACGTGAATAATATTGTCGGCAGTTTGTCCGGCAACTGAATATATTTTTGAAACTTCCACAGCTTCATCTTCGTCCATGTCGGGTAATATAGAAGGGAATGCGCGCGACATAAGCGTTTTACCCCCACCGGGTGGACCTTTTAAGTGAATGTTGTGAAATCCTGCAACTGCAATCGTTAGCGCTCTTTTGGCCTGTTGCTGTCCATGAATTGCAGAAAAATCACTTTCATACTCCTCCTTCTTACGGATAGAATGTATTGAAATGTGCTTGTGGGGTTCTTTAACAAATATTTTATTAAGATGGAAAATAAGATCGGTGAGCTTTTCAAATGAATACACGAAGATTCCCTCCACGAGAGCTGCTTCCGCAATATTTTGCCGGGGGACAATGATGTTCTTAATTTTTTTCTTTTTAGCAAGAATCGTTATGGGCAACACTCCTGAAACGGGTTGAATTTTCCCTTCGAGCGATAATTCTCCAACAAATAAACTGTTTTCAACAAAGTCTCGCTCCAAGTTTCCTGAAGAGGCTAGGATTCCAACGGCAATAGGTAAATCAAACAATGATCCTTCTTTGGGAATGTTTGCAGGAGCCAAATTTACAACAATGCGCGATTCCGGCATTTCAAAATCGGAATTATGGATTGCGGTTTTTACCCGCTCTTTTGATTCCTCAATTGATTTATTAGGAAGTCCTACAATATTAAATGCCGGAAATCCGCGACTTGCTACATCGACCTCTACCTTAATTAACACCCCATCGAGTCCCACCGTTGCTGCTGAAAATACAGTGGTTAACATCTTACTTTCCTGGCTTGGCTTTAAACATCATTCGTATATTGTCAGATCCTTCAAATACCATTCCATCTTTTAATGTTCCCGTAAGGACGCCTTTAGTTGATGAGCATAACAGATTTGTATTTTTTAACATGAAATTGAATACAGCATCGGGCTTTCCATCGCGATTAATATCTTGTATTAAGTGGAAAGCTTTTTTGGTAATTGGATTGAGTAACAAGTTTTTCGCTCCAGAAAACGCAACCGAACCATCATCTATCTGGGACACATCAAATGTGTTTGAACCAAGAACCGCAACCGGAATTATGAGTGAAGAATTATCGCAAAATCCAACATTGTTTTTAACGTGTGGTTCAATATCAATTACCACACCCAACTTCAATTGACTGGTCGATGAATCAGGGTTATAGATAAATTTGTACGATAATGAGAGATTCTGCTTAGCAATATTCTTCTGTTCAAAAACTTTCAATTGCAACTCTCCAGTGCGGTTCGATGCATGAACTGCTAGTGGAACAGCACTCTCATTAGACGAGACAATTACGCTATACTCTCCAGCAACCGGTGTACCAATAGTTGCTGAACTTACTACCGAAGCTGAATCGGAAGAAATAGTAGTATTGGGAATCTCGCTCAATACTTTGCCGTTTGGATCAGTAATAGTTACTTTGCTAGGAGATTTTGTGGTAAATGTAAGCGAACTAAAATCACTTGCTGTTTTTTTGAAACGTCTTATGGCATAAGCAAAGTTACTGTAGGGAGGAGAATTAAGTCTATCGACATTTCGCAATGGATCATTCAAAACAAATGTCTCCTGATCGATACCTACTGCAAGTGCCCAATGTTCATTTTTCTCAACTTTTATAATAACGGGCTGGTTATTCTTTATATCATTCGCGACGCTCTCTTTATCCCATTTTGCGTCGTTTGCACTATTGAGTGAAACAATCTTTTGAGTCCCAAATTTTTTATACGCATCAGCCGAATAGCGATCTGCTGCAGACCACAAAACATCGCCAAATACATATCCTTGACTCACACATCCCGATGACACGCATTGCGCGTCTTTATTGAAATAGTTATTAAGTGTTGCGGGTGTTGTTGGTTTCCCTTCTGGGTCCTTAGTAACACCATGAAAATTGAGAAGCATTGCAAGTGAAGTAAGGGCACAGCCACATTCCTTAATAGTTTTCCCGCAGGTCAAGCTCTGGGATGCAGCATGATCGTAAGGAGTATTGGCCCATAATTGATCGGTTTGTTTTATGAGCGGGATATTGAGAATAAAAGGTGGCGGAGCAGAAGGTGTAAACACGACAACGCGATGATTTCGCGCATCTGCAACGTACACTCTGCCCCGCCTATCAACTCCAGTGCCATGGGGGACATTAAGAATGCCTTCGCCAAACATGGTTAATAGTTGACCGTCTTTAGAATATTTCTCGATCCTGCCCTTATACGTGTTCGTGACAAAAATATTGTCGTTTTGATCGATGAATAAATCTTGCGCACCATTAAATGTTCCCCATTGCGCAAGCCGAATTCCCTGAGGTGAAAACTTCATAACCGAATCATTTGCAATTACGTATACGTATCCTTGCGAATCGACCCTAACTGCTTCGAGTGTACCGGGAACATTGAGTACTCCATTCGTTCCCCATGATGTAACTGGATTTCCAAATGAATCAAATTTTTCAATGTAATCAATTGCATGAACTGAATACACATAATTATCAGGACTTACCGCAACTCCAACACCCCGTGGAAAAAAATTAGGTCCACTTTTTCCACTCCATGCAGTAATATACACACCATTCTTATCAAGTTTTACAATTCGATGATTATTAGTGTCGGCAATATAAAAATTTCCATCGTGCCCTTGTGCGATTTTTTCAGGATTTTTAAATCCAGTCCACGCAGAAAGAACTTGTGCATTCTGGTTAAAAATTTGAATACGATTGTTTGAATAATCCGCTACTAAAACGCGCTCATCAGAATCGACAAAAACATCAACGGGAAAATCAAAATACCCCAAATTGGTTCCATACCCTTTCCAAATTTCAGATAAAGAATATGTTGTTTCTGCGGCTCTCGTCGGAGAAAGAAGACCAAAAAGCGCAAACAATATTACGGAAACGGTTGTACTAAAAAAGAGCTTGTTCATATGGTCGCATATGATACAAACTCTTTTTTTTAATGTCTACGGACTAGAAGTCACATTTTTAGTACTTTAGACTGTTGTAACAATCTTATTTTTTCTTTGTACCACTTTTCTTTTTTGCTTTTTTAGCCGTGGAAGTTTTCTTTGCCGTAACTTTCTTCACTAATTTCTTCTCCGCTTTCACTACTTTTTTTCCAAGTTTTTTTGCAACACGTACCGTTTTTGTTCTATTCTCTTCTTTTGAAAAAAATATTCCAGCAACAGTTGCGGCTACACCAGCAAGTAACATCCCAACAATTCCTGCATTTCGTTTTGCCATATCGAACACCTCCCTCCACATTGTTTCAAAATAATAAAAGTTTCGCCTACTTTTATATTACAAATAAACGCGGGCAATAGTCAATGCATAAATATTTCTTGCGCCATTCTCTTTTAATTCCTTACATAGTTCTTTTATTGTTGTCCCCGTAGTCCATACATCGTCACAAATGATAAAATCTTTTCCAGAAACATTTTTTGTAACAAAAAATGCATCAACAATATTCTTCTCTCGATCACTTTTTGATTTCATTTCGACCTGTGGGGTTGTATATTTTTTTCGGATTACAATATTTGTTTGTAATGGAATCTCTACTCTTCTAGATATATGTCGAAATAATTTTTCTGATTGATTAAATCCTCTGAGACTTTTTCTTTTTCTATGCAATGGAACTGGAATAAAAGAAATGTTTGGAGAAAGGGATTTGAAAGAAATAATTTTATCGAAAGTGTCAGTGGGAATTGCGCGATAAATATCTTCGACCGCATCATACATTAGACCATACTTTATTTTCTTGATTATTTTTTGCAATAAACTTTCGTATCGAAAAATGCTGATTATGCCATCTAGAGAGTACTCTTTTTTACACTCGTCGTGGGTAAGCCCGTTGCTAGTTGTTTTATTACAATACATACACGTGTCGACGCGAATTGGCTTGAGTGACGCGGCACATGATACACACAAATATGCGCCTATTTTTTTACATCCAAAACAAAACTTCGGGAAGAGTAAATTCTTAAGAAGAGAGAAAATATTTAGCGATGTGCGCGAGCGAGTCGCCATATGATAAATAAATATAGAGCGAATAAAATGACCCCAATACTAATAAAAATTAGTAATACTTGTACAACTCTCGTAAGCGCCGATGGAGATGATGCTGCATTATATTCTCGCAAAATATTTCCCAAAAATGTTACGTTTTCGGCGGGCATTGTTAGAAACTGTTCGCGAACAAATCGAGATGATGGAATAACTAATAAACGTCCACCGGATTTCGCGGTGGCTTGAACAACAATGTTGTGAATATTTTGTTGATCAGAAGTAAGAATTGGAATTTCGTTAGGTGCTAAATTAAATTCATTTTGTTGTGTCCATGAATTTATTTCTGACATAACTAAAATTTCTGTTGTTGCGAGTGGGCTCTTTACAACTTGGACCGATGAACTCCATGGAAATGTTAATGCTGTTATTGATTCAAATGCAGAAGATGTTTTGCTAAAATTCGCCGTTTTAATCCATAATGGATATTGAGATGAAAATGATGATTGGTTTGTGAAAATGTTTGCAACTGCATTTGTTTGAGAAACAAGCAAATTTGTTTGCAATTTAATTCCGTATTTTTCAAATAGTTTAAATAAATTATGTGATGAAGGGCCAGGCTTATTTCCCTGAGGAATATAAATCCCATCAACCATAAAAATTGCTGATCCGCCGCGATTAATAAACTTCTCTATCTCATCAATCTGTTGTTGGATAACGGGAGTATTTGTATCAAAATAGATGAGAACTTTCGTTTCAGGACTAATTGCTTTTTTTGTTTTATCAGACCAATTTAAATATTGCACTGGGGCGATTTGCGTTGCGAGTGAGCGGATGGTGTAAATGTCGTCTTTTTGAGGAGTTATATTGCTAGGGACTCTAACAAATGAAATTGTCGTAGGTGGTTTGTTGAGAAAAAAACTTGCAGTAATAATAATTACTAGGAACGTTACTGTACTAAAGATGGCGAGTACTTTTCTGTTTTTTAAAGCGCGGCGTTTTATAATCTGAATTACTTCAATGATTTTAGGCGAAAACTTTAGTAGATGTTCCATACGGAGCACTATGATACACTAAATCGAGTTCTGAATCAAGGCTTGCATTGGCAACCTCCGAGGTGGAACGTGCGTGGCAACCTTCGAGGTTGACAGTCTTCACGAAAGAAGGTCGGGGCGATTTTCTTTTGTAAGTAAATATGATTGTCGCATCCTCCACTTCTCAATTTCTGCGTGGTTTCCAGAAAGTAAAATGTCGGGAACTTTTTTTCCATCAAATTCTTCGGGTCGTGTGTAGTGGGGATATTCTAAGAGCTTGAGCGTTTTAACTCCCGATTTTCCAATCTCTACAAGCAGCTCATCATGGGGAACGACATTCATGAGATCGCTCACGGCGACTTCATAGAAACTTTCTTGTTCAGTCGCACTCTCTTTCTTAAGCACTTGTGGAATTAACCGAACAATTGAATCAATAATGGCAGCACTCGCAATTTCCCCACCCGTCATAACGAAGTCTCCAAGAGAGATCTCTTCGTCGATATAATCCAGTACACGCTCATCGACTCCTTCGTAGTGACCTGCAATAATTACTAAGTGCGGGAGTTTTGAGAATTCAATTGCTTTGTTCTGAGAATAAGACGTCCCCTTTGCGGAAGTAAGGATTTTTTTGGCAGGCTCCCCGCTTACTCCACTCTCACTAATACTCTTTAACGCATCAACCACACAGTCAACTCGCAAAAGCATTCCCGCTCCACCACCATAGGGTCGATCATCAACGGATCCATATGAGTCTTTTGCAAATTCCCGCAAATTAACTACCTCAATATCGACCAACTTTTGATCGATAGCACGTTTTACAATACTTTCGCTTAGAAAAGTCTCGATAAGCTTAGGGAAGAGCGTTAGAACAGTAATTTTCATGGTATCATTATACTATGAAACGAGTAGCAGTGTATCTAATTCGAGCATATCAAAAATTTCCAATATTGGACAATCCAATTTCTCATTCGCTCTTGGGGCCATCGTCGGTCTGTCGCTATTCTCCCCGTTGCTCGGATTATGCGATTGACGCAATGCAAAAATATGGCTTTTTAAAAGGTAGTTGGATGGGGTTAAAACGAATAGCCCGATGCAATCCATATTCAGAAGGCGGATTTGATCCGGTTGTATAAAATCTCAGATATTTGCAACTTCTTTGACTACTTGTGGAATTTGAGAAAAGTCACTCGTTATTCCATCAGCAACGGTGGTAGCATTCAAGGAATATTCAATGATTTTCATACCCGCAGCCCGCGCTGATTGAATGTCGGTAGCAGCATCTCCTACATACACTATCTCGCTTGAATCCAAACCCATTTTTTGAGCACATAAAAGAAGCGGTTCTGGGTCAGGCTTATGTTTTTCGGTGTCTTCAAAATATACAACGGTCGAGAAATGGCTCTCTATATTTTTAAGTTGCGGGAATGAAAAAACCGATCCACGAACCCGACTCGTCACGATCCCTAATTGATAGTTTTTTCTTAAAGCATCTATACATTCATCACGTCCGTTAGGATAACTCAACAAGTCTTTTGGATATAGTTTGTCGCGTTGGGTCCTGCCCATTTCCCATATTTCTTGAATGCGTTCTTCAGAGGCGCCGACGGCAAATACGGCAATAACATCGAGCATGGTTAAATGGAAAAGGCTTTTATAGTGTTCTCTAGAAATCGGAGAATATCCCGTAGCAACCGCAAGATTATGAAAAAACGCGGCATTAGCATTAAATGAATCGATCAAAACTCCATCGACATCAAAAACAACAGCTTTTATCATGGTGTGAGTAATTGTATCAAACTTCGTGCTCATTCTCGTATAATATGGGCATATGAGAGTCGCCAATAAAACGTTACATCGAGAATACACGCCTATTGAAAAATACGAGGCAGGGATTGTATTGGCTGGAGCAGAAGTAAAAGCAATTCGAACAGGCAGTATGAGGCTTGAAAAAGCATACGTACGATTTATTGATGATGAATTATTTTTGGTTAATGCGGAAGTTTCGATTTACAAATTCTCACGGCCACAAGATTATAATCCAAGTAGATCACGCAAATTGCTCTTAAAAAGGAGCGAACTACTGCGTTTACAGACAAAATTAAAAAGCGCTCCTAACTTGACCATTGTACCTATAGCATGCTATAATAAGAAGAGCTTAATTAAGCTTGAAATCGCACTTGCCAAAGGTAAAAAATCATGGGAAGTTAAGCGAGTGGAACAACGAAAAGACGAAGATAGGAAGGCTGAAAAAGAGTTAAAAGAATATATTAAGAACTAATTGGGGATGAACGGTATCGACGGGAGGATCGCACGTTTACAAATCGCCAGGTCGGAGCTATTCGTTAAATAGCATACTAAATGCAGATAACAAATCTGTAGGTTCTTACGGTTATGGTTATGCTTTTGCATAATTTTAACTGCTAAGACCCGTTTTCTTTCACGTTTTACTCTGTGTTTTACAGAAAGAAAGCGCAAACCAATACAGGGTGCGTATTATGTAGGTTTTAAAGCTAGTTTACTACGTAGTACAAAGAGTCGAAAGACACCTAAACAATTGCCGCTTTTTAAAATTGTTGATTATATAAAAAGCGTATAAATCATCTACGCCTGGCTACACGATTGTAAAATTGCCCTTTCGGACCCGGGTTCAACTCCCGGCATCTCCACAAGCGGTTTTTCGAGGGGATCAAATGAGTTGATTAGACTGATAGTAGGCTCTATCTCAACGGTTTGAAACCCCTCTTTGAGATGATAGTACAAACGGTTCGGGAAATACATTTGGAGAATCGTTGTTTTACATTCATATTTAGGGTTTTGCCACATTCTGACAGGCTCTTTAAGTATCCCAAATACTGTATCAGAGGCGGTTTGAAACTGTTCTTCGGTAAATTCTTGTTTTGGGGAAGGACTATCTAAACTCTTCCGTTGAATAACAGCTTGTTTTAGTTGATTCTGATATGCAGTAAGTAGATCCAGATCCTTAGTCTTACTGCTTATAATTGACAAGTCTGAAATATTCCCGTCAAGTTCTTTCTTTTTCCTTTCAATATCCATCTGTAAAATTAACCCGCTCTCTTTTTCTTCACCCCATGTTTTTGAGAAAATCACTTGAATTAGTTTTGCTTTCGCAGAATCAAGTTTTACTCCAGTTAATAGTGTTAAAAAATCTTCTTCGATAGTGGTCTTAATTATCGTTTTTGATCTATACAGACACTCTTTAGTTTTACACCAATATTTTGGATACTTTCCACCATTGCCGTTACACCAGGCAGCCGTCATTGGTCGCTGGCAAAATGGACACGAAACAAACCCTCGAAGCGGAAAGTCCGAACTATAATCTTTTCGTATTGGCTTTCTTGCTTTACCAAGTAATTTAGCAAGGACGTTCTTATGAGTTTCAAGACTAATAAACCCCTCATGTTTACCTTTCTGGAGGGGTATATCCCATTTTGAATACTCTATGTAGCCTGTATATAAAAGCTCAGTCAAAATCCCTTTTACACCGTTTAAAGTTATGGGCTTACTGATCCCCTGCTTTTTGTATTGCAAGTCGATGTACTCAAGCACTTCTTGCTGTGAATTAAGAATATCAGCCTTGAATTTTTCAATAACTTCTTTGTAAATTGTTGCGTAAGGCTCGTCTGGTACGAGTAATTTGCCATGAATAGGGTCTTTGGTATATTTTAAACCTCTTGGAGGAGAACGAAAACACCAGTATCCTGCCTGAAGCCGAGCTTTCATTTTTTGTATTACCTGCCGCTTGTTTTGGTTTCTTTCGAGTTCGGCAGCTGCTGCCATCATTGTCTCAACGAATTTTCCTTCTGGGGTACTTTCAAACTTGAAGTTGGGGCTTTCTACAATCCCATTTCTACCGTATATCTCTCTTTTTAAACCAAAGTGGATTTCTACGTCTCTGGCGAATCTTTTGATATCGTCAAAGATCACAATAATTTTCTCTTCCTTATCCTCGAATTTGTACGTGTCCAAGTAATTCAAAAGCTGTTTCATCGCTGGTCGATCAAAAAGACCACCAGATTCAGCCTCTTCTCGGAAGACTGCTAACACTCCATACCGATTACTTGCAGCATAATCGCGGCAGAGCTTTTCTTGAGAGTCAAGCCCATGACCATCTTTTAGCTGCTTGTCTGATGAAACCCTACAATAAATTATTGCTTTCTGCATATTTCTTGTTCACCACGCCTCGAATAACATCTTTACATAAACCGTAAAGAAATACAATTATACGCTCAATTTCTTTATCGGATAGATGTGCGTACTTAACCCCTAAAATGGTTCGTGCCTCGCTGACTAGAATCATAATATAAATTTCTTGCTGTCAACCTAATGCTTTTCAAAATAGTCTTCAACTTTCTTATTAAATACAGCTCCTTTGTTCCTGATATACGGGTCTTGTTCGATTTCACTTACAAACCGATAAAAAAGGTCTACCGGCAAACCCCTCTTACAAGCGTGTAGGTAAGTAGTCGTAAGCGCGGGAGGATTATTGGGCTCCAAGGCAACATACGCCTCTAGGGCTGCAGTCTCTCCAGCGGTCGAGGGTTTGAAGTGTTTGGTTTTTATAAGTTTCATATTCTTATAGGGACGATTTATAACTGCGATCCTATTTATCGCTTATCTATCGATCTATGTTTAATATTTCTTTCATTGGTTGGAAACCTGTATTATGTGAACCTAAATCTTCCCTTCTTGGGAAGAGGTGTGACTTCCTAAATTGGGAAGTTCCTGCTTCCTCTTTTGGTAAGACTTCACCTCCTATTTTGGAAACATTAGCCTTTCCATTTCGGGAGGTTTTAGGTAGGTGCTTGCCGATTAGTTTTCCCAGTTTTTCAAAAAGGATTTCGTTCTTGTACTGGAGCGTGTCAAAATATGCAGGACTTAACCTATAAGCTTTAATTTTCTCGTTACGAAGAATTATTCCCTTGGTAAGCATACCTTCGACTACATCTTTTGCATGTGAGTCGCTAATACCTATGATCTGCAAGTCGGTATTGCGTATCTTTGCCCAATCCGTGCCACATCCGACAGTAACTCGAATAATTAAAAGAACAACATTCAGTTCTCTTTGATTTAAGTCACACATAAGCACAGAGTTTAAAAGAGTGTGGGTGAACCGCGTAAAACCGCTTCTATTGTTTTGAGTTTCCATCTATCTGTCTATCTTTTGAACTGATAACTATGTACCCCCGCCCATTGCAAGCATGGCATCGTATTTTGTTGAATGAAACAGTTCCCCAGCCATTACACACAACACACCGAAACGGATATTGTGAGGGATCGACCGGAACTGTTTGTATTTGTTTATCTTTCATATCTATTTCCAATAAAAAGGTGGTAAAGTGATCCAATTGAACCATTACATGTTCGTATTTCAGATTGCTTTACCAACTCCACTTGATTGTTACGACTTCTATGTTGGCAATATTACTCACAAAAGTTATGTCAAGGCAACTACTATTTATTCATGCAGGTAAGCTATCACGGCAGTATGAAGTTAGATTTGTGGATCAATGAGGTTCTCGCAGATGCCATATTTGTCCTCCCCTTGCACGTATTTCTCGATCGGCTAATTCAATAGCCTTAACTTCCTTGGCAGTCATTACATTCCCGTCTTCATGAAGTAATTTCCCATCACTGGAGATACTACGCCACGTAATAGGACGTTTATTTATATATGCCTTTGTATACTTGCCTTCCAATTGTTTTATTTTTGATCGTGTCATCATGATTTTATTTCACTGAGTCGCTTTTCCAGTAAATCAATACGCTCTTCAAGTTCGCTTTTCTCATAGGCTTCCAGAAATATTTTAGCCAGGTATCCAATACCGCCTGCAGGGTTGCTAGCAGGCATTTTTCCGCTCCAGAGACTATTGAGTGCCTTTGCCATGAGGTTTTGTATATCTTTGGGCGTTTTGAGCCGCATAGGACTTCCTAGGCGATTATAATCTCTTCGTGCTTGACCACCTTTTGAAGATGCTTGAGCTGCCTCCTCTTTTAATGAAGCGGTATGTCGATAACAGGTATCTTGTGTGCGCATAGCATACGCTTTACATTTTATTCCGTCCAGTTTGGTCGCTTTGCACTTCATAACTTAGTTACCCGGTATAGTGGGCATATTCAATATTATCGGTAGGCATTATGTGAAGGCAACGACTACACCATTAACCGAGAAGCTCACTTGGGGATACTTTCAAAGCCCGTGCTATCTTGTGGATATTATCTACTGAAACATTTTGTTCAGCTCGCTCAATCGCTCCTATATAAGTCCGATGTAATTTTGCTCTGAAGCCGAGCTCTTCCTGGGAAATCTTTTGTTTTCGTCTTAGTATCCTAATCTTCTTGCCAAGCATTCTTCTTGAAGGTGATTCTTTCATCCTCACATTCTGATATTTATTGACTGCAAACTCTACAGTCAATAACTAGCATTTTAAGTTCAAATGGTGTATATTTCAGATGTGAGTAATTCACTCTTTATAGCTTTATTTATCATCGGTGCCTTATTTATTAATGCTTCGCATATTCCTGCTTGGTACCTAGGCGGTAAAAAGCCCTCCCACCGGCTCTGGAAGAGATATGGAGCTATCGGGATGGCAATATGGGTTTTGATGTTAATTTTGGGAAATACAATTTTGTAAGATTATGAAAAGCAAACTTGCATTAATCGGATCGTTAGTTATTATATGTGTAGTCCTCTTCTACTGGTTTTCGATGAGACCAGCCGAAATCAAGAGTGCATGTGCTCATAAAGCACTACAAGCAGCAAAAGATACACAGTTTTACGGAAACATAAATGGCGGATATAATTTTTGCTTACACCAAAACGGGCTGTAGGTTGTAAAAATATGACTCTTTCTATATTAAAGAAGCCGTACATACCCAGTTATGAAATAGGGTTTAATCTGCTTTTCGATAAACTCGAGGTAATCAAAGGAGATATTACCCAAATGAAAGTTGACGCGATAGTCAACTCCGCACATCCAACGCTCCTAGCAGGTAGTGGTGTGTGTGGAGCTATTCATAGGGCTGCAGGGAAAGAACTTGAAAAGGAATGTCTGGGACTCTTGGACGATAATCCGTATCCACATCAAGTGCCCCTGACAACAGGACATAACTTACAGGCTCAGTATGTTCTGCATACCATTGTACCCCGTGCTCAAATCCGTGGCACATTATCACCTGATGAGAAAAAAGCATTGATCGAATGTTATAAAAAAACTATATACACCGCCAATCGGTGTGGGCTTAAAACAATCGCATTTCCTTCACTAGGCACTGGTATTAGAGGATATCCCTTACAAGAAAGTGCTGAACTTGCTGTTAAAGCCATTATCGATTATTTGGACGAATATGTATTTGAGGCATTCAATAAAATATATATGGTTACCCATTCTGATGAAGACTATTTCGCATACCAAACTGCTTACCAAAAATATGTTGTGGAAGTACATTCAATTCATTCCCGCTTAGAATCCGGAGAAGAAGATGGGAAAATGAACAACTAGATGGTTTGCTATAATGCCATTTAACAACAATATGAAACAATTGTTTTTTGCAGGCAAAAGGAAATTTATAACCATTCCCCTTGCCATCATCTTTGGACTTGCTTTCTTACCGTTCGTTATGGGCGGCTCGTTAGCATGGTTATCGCATAAAAAAATAGGCAATAAAAAACTCCAATATGCAGCTTTTGGTGGTATTGGACTCCTTACCTTATTCTTTGGAAGCGCATGGGCTGCTGGCGTAGCAGCACCTCCTAAAACTCGAGTCATGGAGACTACAGAAGTAGTAGACGTCATTGTAACCGTGGTGCCGACAGTAATCGCAACCCAAATACCCACATCTACACAAACCAGACAACCCAGTCAAAGACAGTTTATGCAACAGATTACAACTTCCGTTAGTTCAAATAACAGATCTGCCGTTGGAACATTTTCGGGCGAGGATAAAGACTGCAAAGACTTTAGTAGCCAGGCGGAAGCTCAGGCATATTTTAATTCGAAAGGCGGGAGTGCTTCAAATAATGTTGATAGATTAGACGGCGATCATGATGGCGCTGCATGTGAGGATTTACCTTAATCACATTTCCAAAAAACCCAATTGATGGAGATTCTACATACATAAAAGACCAGGTTCGGAAATGTGGTTACGGTCGCAACTCAGTCTGAGAGTACCTCTTTAACCCCAGTTTATCTAACACCCGCATGGACTGTTTGAAATCAAGCACAGCAAAGAATGATGGCTGCGCCCCGTTCGTTCGCACGCGTTTCATTTAATTAACAGGGTTTTGCACTGCTGATTGCTTGTCAACACGTATTATATGAATGGATGCTTGCACACTGTTTTATTTCACAAAATTACGAAGATTTGTGCAGAGTGTTACCTAATTTTTATATATTTTGTCCTATAGTTGACATATTTTATGGTACAATTACCTGCTTATGCAAATTCATGAATTGGCGATTCCGAAAACTTCCTTAACGCCCGCTGAGATCTCGGATTTAATTGATGCTGAAAAAATAGGGGAAGTGGTTGCTAGAAATATCGCACTTGCCGAGCAATCCTCACCTGTTGTTGAAGGGAGAGGAGTTTTTCAGTATGACGATTACTCTTCGTTATTCTCCCTCACCGGTTCCATGCGAGTTCCATCGCTGGAAACCCTGGGACCACTGGGGCAAAAGTTTTTCACTTCAAAAGCAGATAGATTTCTTCTAAAACAAGGGGGAAATGGATATTATTTGAGAGGATTGCGACATATAGTAGCTGTTGATCCAAATATGTCCTTGCCCCAAAAATTGGATCAACTTAGAGATGATTATGCTGACGGCATACAAGTGCTATCGGAAGCAGGGGTATTGCCCGAAAGACAGCACTACGAACTGGCGCCGATTCTTGATTATATAAAGACTGTAGCTGTTACTACTTTTAATGGGTTGGTTTACGGTGAAAAACGTGGTGTTTTACGGATAGACGATGAAGATTACCAGGATAAACGGAGAAAATTAGCAGACTATACGAGTAAAACGGTGAGAGCATATTACCTTTCACTCCTTGATAGCATGACCAGTTACGATCTGGATGCAGTTCTTGATACAGAGGGTCAACAAGTTCTTTTATCTACTATTGATGAGCTTGTGGGTGATTTCAGGAATTACACTTTTTCATCAGAATACATAGTACGACCGGAATCCACACATCCGCTCACGATACTAGGTACTACATATTTAGCCGTGCAACGTTACCCGGATACAGAAACAGTAGTTGGACTACCCGCTGGATCCACGGAGCTTGCATGTGCAATTGCTCAAGGGTACGATTTTCTCGGAAACCGACAAGTTAATTTAGCCTTATTACCATTTTCCCTCCATTCACTTAAGCATGAAGGAGGTATCTCTGATAGTTTGACTGATTTAGTTGAGAACCATAGAGCAGATTTTACTGGGAAAAATGTCTTACTAGTAGACGACAATACATCAACGGGTAAAACGCTCCAACGGGTTTCTACGGTAATACAGCATGTTCATCCACAACAACTATCATGGGTGGTTTCGGAAGCTGATATAATAAGGTCGCAGATCGATCGTAATCACACGGGCAGGTCGCACATAGCAAATCCTGTAATTTACGATTCCTCAATAGGAATCCTACCCGTTTCACGATTATTAAAGCCAAAACGCGATCTCAAAGAACTTATGGAACAACGACAGCTCGCACAACACTACTTGAAAAAGGCAAAAGAAGCATCCGACATTAAAGATAAAATAAAATACGAAGTATTTGCTGAGGGATTACTTCATCCAATTAGATATGTTCTTGAATCTACAATCGAAGAGGACCGAATTGATAGCTTTGAAGATACCTGGCTTTCTAATTTTCACCCCGTAACCGTTGAGCATGATGGGAAGACGTACCCTACCGTTGAACATGCATATCAAGCAGCAAAATTTACGAGTAGTGATCTAACTCAGCTTTCCGCAGAACAACGAGCGCAAGTAGATGGACTATTACAAGAACGAGGATACGATCCCGCAAGTATTGACCTGGCTACAATTTTTACCAATACTGACGTAAGTCCGGGAACCATTAAATTGTTAGCGGGAATCTTACAAAAGTTTCATTTCGTACCTCCCGAATGGGATAGTCAGCGTGTAGATGTCATGATTGCTTTACTGGTGCAAAAATATCAAGATCCTGAACTCGCCAAGAAGTTGATTGCTACTGGAGATAAGGTTTTAATAGAGGGAAATACGTGGAACGACACATTCTGGGGAGTATCTAATAATCGGGGTAGAAACATCTTGGGAGGAATACTCATGAATATCCGAGATAAAATCAAAAGGGGCTCACTCACATCGACAAAGGATGTTGTTTAAAAGTTATTCATTAACAAAACGATATTTTGCTCTCATATCATTCAAGGTCTTATGATCTATAACATTTTCATGTTGTAGTCTACCCACAACTATCCCTGGATGTATACCCAATGATCTAGCAAAGGCGGTGACAGATAAACGACTGATTCTTTGTGTCTTTTTGAAGTGATTAAACTTCTCAAGAGGGATTAACTTTTCAGAGGCAAAGTTATTGGCTTCAGTTTCTTCTTCGGAAACCTCTGCACTTTTCAAATCAACAAAGTGTTTCTTTTTACTGTGTAACAAAAGATGACCCAATTCATGATAAAGAGTAAACCACATAATATCTGCGAAGCTTCCTCGTAGTGAAAGCTGTATCATTGCTCTATCAGAGGTAATCCATCGAGCAGCTCCGCAAACATATGTTTTCGGTAGGTCCTGAGTAAATACTAATGCAATACCACTTTCCGCAAGGGATGAAGTCAATTTCTCAATAATAACTGAGGGATTTTCGATTGAGAGAGATTTAAACCCACTTATTGAGCTATCTAGTTTCTCTTTATTAAAAGGCTCTGTTTGTATATTATAACTATCAACTAATCCCTTTCTTAACCACGCTTGTATCGCATATTGTGAAATAGAATTTCCATTGTGTTGTCGAAATGCCACAGGCATGGTCTTCTCAATGGATGATAGTCTACTTACACCAAAGAATGAAAGTAAATTCTCAACTTTCTCTTCCCACTCTATTGCGGGTTGTAACCATCCTCTCTTTGCCATTTCAGAATAGGGGTACTCTTTTGCCAGTTCAAAATCTTCTGATAGAGCAATCTTTGCATGTGCATTAGCCCTTAGCTCCTGATAATTTTTCTCTAAGTTATTCCAAAATGAAGCTGCAATCCCCAATGCTCTTTCTAATTGTATGGCTGTTTCCGGAGTTATAGATTTGCTACCGTTGATAATTTCACTTATAGCAGTCTCAGGTCTAGATATCCTTTTTGAAAGCTCTGCTTGACTCATTCCAATAGCACCCAGAGTTTCGGATAATGTTATTCCAGGATGAACAATGTAGTCCGGTGAATAGTTGTTGTTTTTGTGTTTAATCATAATGCTGCTTAGTGATAATCGACTATTTCAATCACCGTTACTTCAGTCACAAGACTTTCCACTATTTTACCTTCTTCTGTTGTCGGTAAAAATATTAGTCTTTTAGGTTGGACCATATCTACCGCATACTGTCCTTTTCGATCACCGATTAACGGGTGGCACTTGAGCGCAGGTATTGATCTTAACACCTGCAAGTTGTCTGCCGATTTCATTTCCATCAACCTTTGAACCAACAGATCTGCATTCCTTATTCCGAACTTTTTAACAGCAACGGTGTGTGTTTCGCACACCTTGCGTACCTTTTTATTTATGAATCCAATATACATTTATACATTGTTTAATTATTGTAATCAAGTTCTTCTTCACCCTTAGGGTAAATATAATAGCACAGATCGCAGATAAATACTAGTGTATACGGTTAGGGATGAGTTCAAGTTTTTCGAGGAGTTAATTAGATCGTGATGGCAGTATACATTAATGATCTGGGGGCTCTTTTTTGAGGCAACAAATTATTTTCGACAACATTGACTTTTGCCTTTGCCCTCTCTAAGATTAATATTAGACGTCATTATGGGAAATAGTCATTTAAAAAATCCCCTCTATCGCCTTTTCAATGTAATTCTGTTTTTGCTCTATACGTGCGTCATTTTGGTCGCTCTTTTTGCCGGTTCAATAGGTTATTCTGAACGAAATCTCACTCATGCTACGCTTCAGTGCAAGGATGGGTCGCGATGGAACGCAATGGATATCCGTAATGACAGCGAAGTTCTTTGTGGAATATGTACTAAACGCGAACCAAGTGGAAAGTACTATAATTGCTCTTATCCAAGCGACGACTACTCTTCATACCAAATCGTCGACGAACAATACGACTGGTCATGGAATACGATAATTTATCCTCTTATTATTTTTTTAGTGGGATTTGGTGTGGTTGATTTCTTGAGGCTGGCAATTATTTACATTTTCTTCGGCGGAATTTATTGGGATAAGAGCATTCTCTTGCAAATACTTATTGGTCTTATTGAAGGATTGAATAGCGAGGAGTCAGAGGACTTTAAAAAACAGGCGGCTATACAAGAAAAATACCGAGAAGAACAACATCATAAGTTTTGGAAATCAAAGACCGGAAGATTCCTTGATTTTACCTTTTGGGGTACAACAACCATACTAATACTTCTTTTTGCAATACCCCTTTTTGCATTTGGCGTTTTATACATCGTAAAGCTAATATGGGAATAACAACGGCTACGACTTGTAGGTATACTTAGCGTTGGAATGCGTTCATGTCTATCTGTCTTCGATCACGGAACAGGAGTTTAATTACCAGACCGTGTGATACATCTCAAAGCTGTCCTAAGTTCAAGTATGTAATCTGGTTGTACCACCTCCAGATATACTCGCTTATTTGGTTTAAATTATTTTCCACCTTGTCCACCAAAAATTATTTTCCGAACCATTCTCTGATCATGGTGAGGAAGGATGATGAGGGGTTTGGTTGTGTTTCAACGACCGTAGGTGCTGTTATAGATAATTGCTGGCCAACTTCACGTGCTATACTCTCCAAAGCCGCTCGTCCTTCGGGAGTTTGTTGTATCACCGCAGGAACAGTTGGTTGAGGTGAGAGTGCGGCTAATCGTCGTTGTATAGCAACTCGTGGATCATCAGCACCTCCTAAAGATGCCTTACTTTCTCTCATCCCATCAAGAGTAGACCTCCCTTGTTGCAAAAGCTCTTGCGCTCGAGCGACGCTTGGGAATTCTCCAGTTTCTGCCATGAATCTATTCTACACCCAGAGTATAACCGAAGCAATTATATACTCTAGTTTTAGCAATGTTTAGGAGGATATCTCGTTCATCTTATACGCACTGACAATAATAATCGCTCCAGCAATACTCTCTTTTAGAGTGGGAATTTCCGCATAAAACATAAACCCAAGCAATATCGAGAACAGCGGCGAAAGTGTAAGTAAATTATTGGCAAGTACTGCCTGAATTTTCTGGAACCCGTAGTTAACCGCCATTTGATAGGCTACATTCACAATTCCCGCTCCTAAAACAGCAAATACTATGGTTGATGTCCAATTCCAAATAGGATTCAATGTCTCGCCAAGTACTAACGAGATAAGACAAAGACAAACAGCGCTGATAAAGAGTAAAATTGATGAAATTTCGTAATTGTTAAGTAGTGAAGAATGTCTTTTTCGTAAAACTTGGCTTAACGAGAGGAACGTGATTGAAAACAAAGCAAGTATCTCTCCCTTTCCCCAACTAAGCAATTGGGAATAATCCTGTACAGAAATAAGAAGCACTCCAAAAAGCCCGATAAGGATGTAAAACAGCTTTTGTTTTGTTAATTTTTCACGTAAAACAATGACTCCAAGCACGGCGACGATTGGAAGTGCACTTATAAAAGCAATTGTGCTTAATTTAGCAATTCCAACGGCAATTGAAAACGGAACAACGCCTAATAGATAGGTTAATAAAGATCGAACCGTTAGAAGTCCCCATTCGTTTAAGGAGATACGACGAAGTTTTTTATGATCGAGATTTTTTGAGAAAAAAATCATGCTCAAAATAAACGCGACCCAAACTCGTAAATACACTTGTTGCAATGCAGTAAATTGCGTTCCTAAAAACCGTGCAAAAAGGCCAGTGATAGCGAGAATAAATGCGAGTCCAATGATTGCAAGAATTCCGCGTTGTTTGTCAGATTTAGGAAGCATGGTTTAGGCAATTATCGTGCGAATTTAAAAATTTTGTCGTGTTTATGTATCACATTAGGAAGCACTGTTCCGATTTTATTTTTGTAAAAGCTTGCGTCAGTTGTCGTTAATTTTTGATCGCTATTTTGATCAAGAATAGTGTTTTGATTTTTTAGGGGAACGCGCTTTGTTCCTGCAACAAAAGTGTCGTAGTCCGACTTGTCAAAAATTCCATTTTTGTTTTGATCTAAAACCATCAGTTTAGCTATGGCCGAATCCTTTACTAGGTTTTCTGTGTAGATTATATATTGCCACCAATTGTTAAATCGGCCTTTTTCATCCTTGCCTTCACCGGTAGGTAAATGCATAAGCCACCATGTGTAATACCCCTCTCCGCTACACCCCCATTCGGTACAATCGATGAGTTTCGATTTTCTAACAAGTGGAACGCGTGATGGAGCGAATGTAGAAAAATTATCACAAATAGACTGGGTTTGGCGATAACCATCCTCACTATCTTGCGTTATGTTGGGTGGGAAATGAACACTTCCACAACCACTATATACATGGCTTTTTCCGTCTTTATTTTCAGTGTAATCAGACAAAACGAACTCTTCAAAAATATTTTCAGGTGGAGATTTCAGATCGTTCCAATCGTTTCCGTTATCATCAAATACAAAACGCAAACTCTCAACCCGGTGTCCAAATGAATGCATTGCCTGGTAAAGGGGTGATAAAACATCAACACTAAGCACAGGGACGTTTTTATTACATTTCGTTATCTTCGTAACAATTCCATTAAGGTTAATCGGATATGGTCCGAATATATCATCTTCCCCTACGGGGGTGTATGGCATGTTAACATTCCATACCTCATCAAATTCTCCCTTATTGACGGACTCACATAGATTGAGATCTCTTTCAAGCTCAACATAATCAACGATTCCTAAGACGCGTTCAATCTCTTCACATTCTTCTTGTCTGCCGAATGCTTTTGCGCATTTTACAAACATGCTTTCAACAGACGACGGATCATTTAATTTAGTAAATTTGGGGAACGTTTGTAGTTCGGTAACGTTCGCTATTTCGAATGTAATGGGATTATTGGGTACATTAAGTGCGTCAACCACCCGACCCACTAATGATTTTGCAGTGTCAGTGCTTTGCCCAATAATGTCAAATAATTTTCTTTTTTCCTTCGGGAGATAGTAATTATGGACGAGTACTTTTACTTTTCTCTTTACTTTGTCAAGTTTTACAATTGGCGTTTCTCTGGAAGTATTTAAGACTAATTCATTCTTTGCCCCATATTCTATGGGAAATATTTTTTCATAGCGTTGGTTTTTTTGCGAAACGCTGTATTTAATGAAGTATTTTGTATCCGATACAAGCGGTGTCTTTATTTGGACGTCAGCAAATTCATCGTGCTGTGATAAAACTAGTTTTTCATTAAACTCGAAACCTGTCTGAGAAGAGGTGTTAAGCGCGTAATCACCGGTTTGTAGCGTGCGACACAAATATCCCGATTGGGTTGCACAGATTTCCCGCCCTAGAATAGTTACTTTTTCTGTGTTTTTCTTGAGTACTTTAAGGCTTGTCTCAATGGTTACTTTTTCTTTCTCTTTTAGACTGATAATAAACGTTGAATATGAGTATCGTGAGCCGAGTTGTGCGTATTTACAGGTGCGTTCTCCTGATGGATCAATGTTGTTATGTGCGTCGTGACAAGTAGTAGTGATTATCCAATCCTTAGGAAATGCAGAAACAACTTTACCAGCTTTGTCGTAGATATACCCGTCTAGTTGTATTGTTTGATTTGGCACAAAATCTATTCCAGGAAATTCCAGAGTTCTCCCAGTGTCGAATGTGCCACGCATAATTTTAGTAAGACCGGAATATACGTTGTCGCAGTTTGTCGGTGATGAACATGCTTTGACCCGGACGTAGGTATTTGCATATTTCTCTGAAAGCTCAGTCATTAATACAGAGTCGTATGTTACGACGGTAGCGGTATGCCCAACCAAATTCTTATTAGAAACGAAGTTGTTTTTCAGTGTTAGGTATATGCCATAACTATTCACCTCAAGCGCATTAAAAAGACACAGATTTGCAGGTGCATTATCACGCGGAATGCAATTATCGCTCAAGTCTATCTTGTGCCACTTTTCATCAACCATGCGTCCTTGCGCATTATATAGATTTTCTTCTATTTTCCATCCGGCATACTTGTTATCGACATTAATGGTTTCTATTATATTCTCTTTTGTGCCTATTTCTTTTAGCAATGCGCTTTCTTCAAAGCACTCAAATCTATCGGTGTCGGCTATAAAACTACAGGGGACGAGTTTTGCATAACCTCCTTGTGTGGGACGACCATCAAAATTAAGATTAAACTTATCTACTTTTATTTTGTTATTAAGCGTTTGTTGTTCGACAAGCTGGAGTTCAATAAACAGGCGTCGCACTTCGTCAAAGGCCGATATGAAATACTTTGTAGATTTGTGCCAATCAGTTTTTTTATTTGTATTTGGGTCGATATAAAAACCCAGGTGCGATTTTTCAATTGGTCTAGTTTTGTTTAGGTTTTCGTCATAAAAAAAGTTAGTATCAAAATACACTTTCTTCCACCCAGGAGTCAGTTGTTTAATCAATCTTTCTGCATCGGGAACGATATTTTCTTGGGCTTTTACAATATGAGTTTCAGGGGCTCTACAATTAGGATCGTTATCAACATTACATACAAACATCTTTATATTAAGGTCGTTGTTTGGCTGTACAAGACTTGTGAAAGCAACGGCATGTAGATTATCCTTAGGAGTCATTTGCGAAACAACTTCAAAGTCAGCGGTCGTTTCATGGGTAGTATTTTCTTTTATGTCCATAGCGCAAGAAAGCGTGTTCTGTTTTGAAACTATGCAATTAGTATCAAAAGTTGCCTCCACATTTATTGAGTCAATAAGATTCTTGTCTTTATCATACAATCCATTGTCTAGGTGTAATTCCGTTAGCCTGGCAGGAACATTGTCGAATTCAATAGTATTTACTCCTCTTTTTAAGGAGATCAGACGAGTAATGGCTGCGCTTCGAGAAAAACCATCATTTGTTTTTACCGATTGTTCAAGTCGGATGTATGTGTGGAAATCTTTATGATAATACGGCGTTTTGAAATTTAATGTGATACTTACTTTGCCATACCCCGTTGGCGGGTACTCTTCGTGCCCTGGAAAGGGCGCGGGAGGAGAAGCTTGGCCGAATGAAGAAAGAATTCTTGCTTGATTACGGATTTTTGAACTATTAAATGCGAGGATTAATAGGACTAGTACAAAAACCCCCAGAATTCCAAGAATACTACTGCGTTTATGTAAAAACATGATTTTATTATAAGGTCATGAGAGAGTTTTTAGTGGGCATGTTAGAATTGCAGTATGAATGCTGTTGCACGAATTAATTCATGGTTGTTCTTTTTATTTTTCTTGCTCCTTCCAACGCAATTAGGGAAACATTTTTTTATGGACTTTTCGTACGTGAATGGGGTGAGGATTGATTATTTGGCGCCGACATTGTATTTAATAGATTTTGTAGTAATCGCTCTGATTATGGTTAATTGGAAAGTGATACTGAGATCCTTCGCTATCGCTCAGGATGACAAAGGGGCGTTCAGAATGACTCTCGTTACCATGCTGGTAGGAATGAATATTGTATTAGCACAGGAACCGATTATGGCTCTGTATACGACGGTGAGGTATGTGGAGATGTGGATGGTGTTTGTGATGATGGGATCCCGAAACAAGTTCGGGATGACAGAGGTAGTCAGAATGACAGCTGCTCTATTTATTGGCGCATTGGTACAGTTCGGACTCTCCATTTATCAAATATCTGCCCAACAAAGTGCGCAGGGACTGTTTTATTGGTTAGGAGAGCGAGCATTTTCAATTTCTACTCCTGGTATCGCAACCATATCCATCTTCGACACCATCGCATTACGCCCGTATGGAACATTTTCTCACCCGAATAGTTTGGGAGGATTTTATGCACTGGTATATGTGTTTTTTCTGATGAGCCAATTTAAACTCCCCCGCCGAGTGGAGATAATGCGATATGGACTTGTGATGTTGAGTGGATTTTTAGTACTTATGTCATTTTCAAAAGTGGCTATCAGCGCAGTACTCATTACCACGCTCTATTACGTACTCCGAATCCTTAAAATAGACTGTTGGTGGTGTAAATGGGGTCGAGTATTTACGTTGAGTATTATTTCGCTAGTATTTCTTAGTGGAAAATCAGACATCGTATCACTTGATAAGAGAGTTGCGTTAGCCCAATCTTCACTCCAAACGATCGCCCAACATCCATTCTTCGGTACCGGCCTGGGAAACTCTTTATACTCACAAAGTGTAATGAGCCAACAGCTTTCGTATTTTTTCTTGCAACCGGTGCATAATATTTTCTTGTTGTTTGCGAGTGAGGCGGGGCTAGTTCTGACCGCAGTTATTGCTCTGATTGTGTGGAGAGAGATAAAAGGAAAGAAGAAGGCTGGCATCCTTCGCTTCGCTCAGGATGACAAAGGTACTCAAGAGGACAAGAGGCGCGTATTACTCTCCACATTAGCCGTAATTATTATCACTGGGTCATTTGACCATTACTGGCTAACATTAATTCAAAATCAACTGCAAATAGCAGCTATTTTAGGACTAGGATTAAGAGGGCGGTTCACTACCACCCTCTCACCTTAAATTTTTTTTAATACTTACTTAATCATTCTCTTAAGCGATTTTCCAGCGGTGAAACCCGGTGTTTTAGTTGCAGGAATTTGAATTTCTGCTCCTGTTTGTGGGTTTCTTCCTTTTCGGGTTGCGCGTTTGCGAACTAAAAATGTTCCAAAACCGGTAACAACCACTTTTTCCCCTCGTTTCATAGCATCAGATATCGTAGAAAAAACTACGGATACTGCATCTTTTGAAGCTTTGGATGTAAGATTTGCTTTTTTTGCGACTTGTGCAACAAGATCTGCTTTTGTCATATAGACCACCCCCTTTCCATAATAATATAAAACTATGGTAGTGAGTTTGAGGCCTCTTGTCAATCTATATTTATAGAATCCTATTGTAACAATCTATATCAAGAATGACTTGTTGCAAAAGCGCGCGTTTCGCGGATGATGGTAATTTTGACTTGCCCAGGAAATGTGGGGAATTTTTCTTCCACTTCGTCTTTCATTTTGTTGGCAAGAACCGTCATTTCTGCGTCAGAAATATCATCGGGCTTTACGATTACTCGAAGCTCACGACCGGCTTGCAGCGCATACGCATCGGCAATACCGTCTTTGGATTTGGCAATATCTTCAATGGTTTTAATACGCTTTAAGTATTCCTGGAAGTCTTCATGACGGGCACCGGGTCGACCTCCGGAAATTGCATCGGCAATGTATACAATAATTGCCTCAACCGATCCAAACGGAACATCTTCGTGATGTGAAGCAACGGTGTCAATGGCGTGTTGGGAAATTTTGTATTGTTTCAACAGGTCAACTCCCAAGGTGACGTGCGAGCCTTCTTTATCCATAATAACTTTTCCAATATCATGGAAAAGACACCCAAGCTTAACCACTTCGACATCGGCGCCCAGTTCATGGGCAAGCGCGATACCAATTTTAGTTTCTTCAAGCGTGTGAAGAATCATGTTTTGACCATATGAGAAGCGGTATTTGAATTTACCCAACATTTTCATAAGGTCAGGTGGCACAGAATAAAGTCCGACCTGATGGCATAAGTCTTCCCCGGCTTTAGCAATGATTTTTTCCATGTCTTCGCGTGTTTTATGCACGATTTCTTCAATTCGTTCTGGCTGAATACGGCCATCGCGGAGCAAACGTTCCATAGAAACACGAGCAACTTCACGGCGAATACCATCAAATGATGAAAATTTAATGATTCCTTCTTCTTCTAAATCAACGTCAACGCCAGTGGCCAGTTCAAAGGCCCGAATATTGCGACCTTCTTTTCCAATAATACGGCCCTTTACATCCTCGCTTGGGAGAGAGACAGTTGAAAGAGTGTACTCTGCGGCATAGTCAACGGCGCCAAAGCGCATAGCGTCAACTAAAAGCTCACGGGCTTTTTCGTCGGCGGTTTCTTTTACGATCGCTTCGCTTTCTTTAATTTTGGTAGCAATCTCTTCTTTTAATTTTTCTTCCCAGCCTTTAAGAATAAGGTCTTTAGCAGCGGCCGCATCGAGTTTTGAAACTTTTTCAAGCTTGGCTAACACTTCATCACGCTTAGCGACAAGCTCAACTTTTTCTTTGTCGAGACGGTTCTTTTCTGCAGTATTAGAAGCGGTTTGAGAATCAAGACTTTGTTCTTTACTACGAAGTTTTTTTTCGAGTTCAACTATTTCGGTTGTAACAGCTCGTGCTTGATCTTCTGCTTTCTGTTTGATTTGAATTGCTTCTTCTTGGGCTTTAAGAACAAGTTCTCGAGCTTTAATTTGGTTTTGCGCAAACTCATCGTGTGCGTGTTGTTTTTTTTCCTTCAGGGAAGGAATAAGGTTATATAATTTCATACGGAAAAATTGTGTTCGAGTAAAAGCAAGGAGGTTGGTCGATTATTTATGCAGCAAAACAGGCGCCAACTGAATGGCGGAAAGCAAGAATCGTGTTTTGATGATGGAAATAAACGGTAGTAACCATGTAACTTTTATTCGAAAAATAACAAATAATTTCTAATTGGGAATATTATACCATATCCGCCAAAGCTTCTTTAACAACATCGAAAGAGAATCCGCGGCGTAAGAGTAAATCGGTGGCTTTTTTGCGCTGGGTTTGTGGGTCGTACATGGAAAGTGTTCGTTGTTTTTTGAAAAGTACTTGTTTGGCCAGATTTACCTCATCAAGCTCGCTATCGGAGAAATATGCGTCTAAATCGTCTTGCTGTATGCCTTTTGCCCGGAGTTCTGCGACAAGACCTCTTTTACCGCGTGGTCGAAATGTACTACGATTTTCTACCCACCATTTAATAAATGCGTCGTCGTTGAGAAAATCGAGCTTTGTGAGTTTTTGAATGACCCGTTCGACAAAAATTTCCTTATCCGCAATGGCTAGCGCGTATTCCGTGGCTTTCTTATTTAAATAAATCTGCATTTCGTGCACGCTCCTGGGCCGACCACTGATGAGTTTGGTGCTCATGCCAAATATGATTTGTTCGGCTTCATGTTCGGTCATATGCGTGTCCAAGAGCGTTGGGATCCTGAAACAAGTTCAGGATGACGGATTTTATTCATCTGTCTCATCTTCTACGGCTTTCTTACTTGCTTTAGAAGGAACCTCCATGTCTTTTTCGGCGCTTTTACTCGTCTCTTTCCCTGCTTTTGGAAATGCTTTTGCGTATACCTCTGCGGTAATTTTTTCTTGCAGCTTTGGATCCTGCGCAATAGCATCTTTTGCCTGTTCGCGTCCCTGACCAACTACTTCATCGTTGTATTTAATAAATGCACCGCTCTTTTGCAAAATTCCCAAGTCGATTGCCGCGTCAATAACGCTTCCTTCTTTATCAATGCCGTCTTTGGTGACCACGAACGTTGCTTCTTTGAACGGTGGGGCTACTTTGTTTTTAACAATCTTTACACGGGTTCGTGAACCGATAATTTGATCACCTTTTTTAAGTGTTTCGATTTTGCGAACATCCATACGTAGTGAGCAGTAAAATTTGAGTGCCATTCCACCCGGGGTGGTTTCTGGGTTTCCAAACATGACACCAATTTTCATACGAAGTTGGTTCGTAAATACTACTGTTGTGTTGGATTTAGAAACTACGCTTGTTAATTTTCGAAGTGCCTGGCTCATAAGTCGTGCTTGAACCCCCATTTGTGCATCACCCATGTCTCCTTCGATTTCTGAGCGTGGGACAAGTGCGGCAACTGAGTCGACAACTACTACATCTACTCCTCCTGAACGAATCAAGCTCTCTGTAATCTCCAGAGCTTGCTCACCCGTATCTGGTTGGGAAATGAGAAGATCGTCTAAGTTAACGCCAAGTGTTTTTGCCCATGCAGGGTCAAGCGCGTGTTCGGCATCGATAAATGCTGCAATACCGCCTTCGCGTTGCGCTTGCGCGATTAAATTCAAACAAAGTGTTGTTTTACCTGACGCTTCCGGACCATAGACTTCCATAATACGTCCTTTTGGAATTCCTCCAACCCCAAGAGCGATGTCGAGGGGTAAAATGCCCGTTTTATAAACTTCGATCGCCATCGATGTGCGCTCCCCGAGCCGCATAATTGAACCCTTTCCATACTGTTTCTGAATTGCTTCGACTGCCATTCGGACCGCTTCTGCTTTTGGGTCTTGTTGTATTGTTGCCATAATATAATTAAGAACTTATAGATACTTTTAAAAGTAGTACGGCCCATGATAAAATATCACTGTGGCAATGTCAACGGCTTATAAGTCCCATAGTTGGTAGTTTAGAGCGTTGGGACAATATAAAAGGTTGCATATAGTAAGTAAATTTTGTGTGTACGGGATATAGTTCAGATAGTAGAACGCACGCTCGGGGAGCGTGAGGCGAGCGGGGCAGTACCGCTTATCCCGACAGATTAGAGCTCTGTGATGCTCTAAACACGATCTACAGGCCAGTCTGAAAAGGACTGGCTTTTTTGCGCAAAAAGCGCTATTATTACCGCCAATTATGCTATTACACGTGTCTGTGGTATGTAGAACATGCAGTAAAAGTTTCGAGAAACCTTGGAGAAGATATAATGAGAGTATTAAGCGTGGTTGGTTATTTTACTGTTCGAAGGAATGTCTTAACAAATCCAAAGAGAGGCAAAGTTTCTGTATTTGTGATAATCCTAATTGTCGCAGAAAATTCATTAGAAAAAATTGCGATATTCAACATCGTTTCAATTACTGCTCAAGGGTGTGTTCAAACATAATCAACGGAAAGAAATATCCAAATAGAAACGCTCTGCTGAAACCCTGCATGATATGCTCAAGAAGCTTCCCCGGGCCAAATATGTATTGTTCAAAGGTTTGTCGAGACATATATCTAAAATCTCTTGAGATGAATGAAGAAGATATTGTTTATTTTATTCAAGATTTTCACACGAAAAATGGACGAATCCCATTTAAAGCTGAATTTTCGCATAGTCATGCAGCACGAGCATTATTCGGAGCTTGGAATAAAGCGATTATTGCTGCCGGTTTTGAGCCAAACCCCGTAAAATTCTCAAAAAAGTATAAAGCGCAGGATGGACACATATGCGACTCATTTTCGGAGAAGATTATTGATGATTGGTTAAATAAAAATGATATTCCCCATGAACTTCATACTCCCTACGAGGGAAGTAAATTCGTAGCAGATTTTATGGTAGGAGGAAAATATGTGGAGTTTGTAGGTCTTGAAGGAGAACTTAAAGCATATGACAACGCTATCAAAAGAAAGCGGGAGCTGTGGCAAAGTAAAGGGATAAACGTTATTGAAATTCATCCGAAAGATTTGTTTCCAAAGAGTAAGCTAGGTATTATTTTGAAGGATTTAGTAAGTTAATTACCCAGTAAAAAGCGTGGCAATATAAAACATTGAAAAGAAAATAATTGTAGCCACTATGAATAACATGATCTGATAGAAGAACTTTTCGCTTGACGACTTAAAAGTAACTCGCCTTTTGTTTAATAGATAAGGGAATATTCCTCGCATATATAGATTGTATCAAGGACTTTTGAAGAATAGTTCGCGCTTGAAATTAGCTTCCAGTATCGATCCACTCCTGCGTATTACTCTCCAAATACCGCTCTATTTCCAGAGCAGCAGCAACGCCCATTCCGGCAGCAGTACTCGCCTGGCGATATACGAAATCTACCACATCACCCGCAGCAAAAATGCCGGGAATATTTGTTCCATGTTGGAATGAAAAATCAATCCCGTCTTTAGGAAGTTTGAGCGCACCCTCTCTCATGGTGCGCCAAGCATAGATTCCCCCAGTCACCACATATCCTTTTTCATCAAGTAAAATTCCTGAATCTTGTAAGAATTCGGTGTCGGGCTTGTGACCGATTCCCATGAAAAGACCAGAAAGCTCAAGTGTTTTTCCGTTATCTAGTAGCAGACCCTCTACTCGCTGATCTCCGAGCACGTCAGTGACCTGGGTATTAAATAAGACTTCCACTTTAGGATTTTCCAAAACTCTCTTCTGCATGATTTTGCTAGCTCTAAACGAATCCTTTCGGTGAATAAGATACACCTTTTTTGCAAAGCGGGTAAGTGTTTGGGCTTCTTCCATGGCCGTGTCGCCGCCGCCTACTACTGCAACAATTTTCTCTTTAAAGAAAAATCCATCGCACGTAGCGCATGCTGAAACCCCACGACCTCGAAGACGTTGTTCATTAGGAAGCCCGAGCCACAGGGCCGAGGCGCCAGTTGCGATAAGAAGCGTTTCAGACTCCAACTGTTCCCCATCAGAAAGCGTTATGACTTGGCCATTTTTTGAAGAGGTAATGCTTTTTACATTGTCGTCGCGGAATTTTGTTTGGAATTTTTCAGCCTGGGCGCGCATTTTTCCAACAAGCTCAGGGCCTAATATTGAGTCAAAACCAGGGAAATTCTCCACATCCGACGTGAGCATAAGCTGGCCTCCGGCAGGGGCTCCGGCGATGACCAGCGGGAAAATTTCAGCACGGGCGGCGTAAATAGCAGCTGCAAGACCAGCCGGTCCACCACCAATAATAATGAGTTTTTCTTTCATGTAAGGGTATTGTATAGAAGAAATACCCTCTTGACAACTGTAACACTGAATCAACGGATCGAATTGTCGTGTACTTACTTCTCGGTCTAAATAAATAGTCTCCATATGGGTTGTCATATCAAGATAAATGGTATAATACGCCTCATGAATGAATATGGACCTCATTGGCATTTATCGGAACCAGAAGCGATTCGATATAATTTCAGGGCGAGAGATGCTTTACAATACACATTGCGTAGGCAGTCAGGAACTTTTTTCGGTGATTCAATTAGATACTTGGAAGAACGTGCTGGAGACATTTTAAGCAGAGGTGATTGGTCTGAAGACTTACATACTTCAGTTCTTGAAATTAACGACCAGTATGGGACACCTGCTGCTGCAAGGTATCTTGAACCGATTGACCGTAGACGTCTTTACGACGTTTTATTCGATGTAGAAGAATATACAGCGCACGTTAAGGACGTGTATGCCCAGACAGGTAAACGGGTAGGGGCTCGATTTATTTGGTCATATACGGATGTTCTACGATCGGGGGTTGATCCTGCAGAATATGCCCGACTTGTTTTAAGTTCTGTCGAGCAAGGAGGTCGATTATTTGGAGCCCGATACGCGCGTCGTTTCGGGCAATACGTACGCCTTGGTGGAAATCCTGAAGAATTGTTGAGTATAAGTGCGGATATTCACCGACAAACTGATGCGGCGTTTATTGATAAATTCATGGTCGCAAGTACTCGAATTGCTCCTGCCGGGTCTTTAGAAGACTTAGCGTATGACACCGAAGTGGGTATTCAAACTGTTGGACGCGATACTATGTATTGGGGGCTACCCGCAATGGCAGGTATACAAAGAGGTTTAGGATATAGAGTTGCAGAATGCGTTCAGGATTGTATGGATGTTCAGGCTGCTACCGATCAAAAAACCGCACAGTGGTATGCCCACGGCTTGGAAGCATATAGTCTTAAACTCGCTCAAATATCCAATATTAAAGATTCGCAAAAGGCTTCACGTTTCTTGGAAGCATTAAATCCTCAAGAATACAAAGAGGGATTTATTCGAGCGTACCAAAAATGGGGGAAAGGCGGGGCCATAACATATTGCCGTCTATTCGAACCATTTAAACCAGAATGTTTAATTGAAGATATTGAACGCTTTGAACAAGTTGCGAGTAGAAAACTGCTTAAGGAAACATTATGGAGAGCACCAATGATTATAGGACAATTTGATGGAGGAATCTCGGAATTACTTTCCCAAATGGAGAACATGCTTTTGACATATGGTGATGAAGATGTTGTTCGAGCGCTTCGATATACGGCTGGTATTAAACGGAGCGAAGATAAATATTTAATTGTGGATCGACTTTACCATCCTTGGGAAAGACTCAAAAGAGATGAGGATGAAGAGGATGATTATGAATAAGTAGGTTTGCTCAGCGTTATGTATTCGAGGGATTGGCAAGGAGTTACTGGGTTCGACGACAGTGTTTTTCCCATAGTTGCTTGAAAAATGGGAGAGTGAGTGTTGAGAGTAAAAATCCCACACTTGCTCCAATTGCGTTTATCCAGGGTTTATCAACACTAATTGCATCGAGATATAAACCAGTAGTAAGATACGTTAAAAACATAAGGAGAAATTTACGCGTTTGGCTAATTTCCCAGGCTTTGTCTGTTTCGACTTGTTTGTTGCGAAGTTTGAGAGCATCGATTTCTTTTTCGAGGTCTTGGAGAGTCATAATTACGGATTGTCTGCCCCGATTGCACTTATAGCTGCTTGGGCAATTAAATTGTCTTGTTCCACTGTTCCACCTGCAATTCCCAAACCTCCACCCAAAACTCCATTAAACCGCAACGGAACCCCACCCGGAACATTGGTTAACATGTTTCCTGATGCCATAGGAAGTGTTAATGCGAGTTTATCGTCCATCCAACCCGTAGCTTTACCTGTGGATGCTGCAGTATTTGCTTTTCGGCGGCTTGTTTCTACGCTGTGTGGGGTTGCTCCATCACCCTTTGAGAATGCTATGAGGGTTAAAGAGGTGTCGACGACAGCAACCGAGATTGGAATTCCTAGTTTTTCAGCTTCGGCATGGGCAGTGGAAATAGCAGAGAGTGCAGCGGAAGCGGTGATGACTGAAACGGTTCGTAATGGAGATGAGTCGTTCATGGATAAAGTATAGCATATGGAAAGGTTGTATAATAACTCCATGGACACCTGTATTTTCTGCAAAATTGTGGCTGGGGAAATTCCAAGCTATAGGGTTTATGAGGACGAGCATTTTGTGGGATTTTTGGATGTGTACCCAATTAGTAAAGGACATGTGCTTTTGGTTCCCAAGAAACATTATCGATGGACACACGATGTAGAAAATTTTGGCGAATATTGGGAAGCGGCACGGGTTGTTGGAAAAAAAATTCAGGGCTCCCTGGGAGCGGGGTGGTTGCAGTTTGCCACGCACGGACAGATTCCCCATGCGCATATTCATATAATTCCTCGATATGATAATGTGGAAACAGCTCCGCAAGTTGCAAATGCCGGAAAACCGCTGACATTTTCCAAAGAAGAAATGACGCAAATCCATAAAACGATTACGGGTATTTGACCGCTGGATCCGGGACGGTAAATCGTCTATACTGAATGCATGGGACCTCATCCAATACCCCGACAAATTACTACGTTTGAGTTTAAATTAATTGGGTTTATGACCTTAAAAGAGTTTGGATATATGGTTGTGTCTGCAGGCCTGGCAACAGTTGCGTATTTTTTGGCGCCGGGGGAAATATTCAAGTATATGAGCGCGGCGTTGGTGTTTGCGATTGGAATCTTTTTGGCATTCTATAAATATAACGAGAGATCGGTTGATGTGTGGATTCGAAATTTGATTTTGAAGCTGTTTTCTTCTTCACAGTATTATTATCACAAAAAAAACGAGCCACCTTCGTTTCTGCAAGATATTATTTACGATAAAAAAATTGCGGTTTTACATGCAGATGCGCAGAAAAAATTGACAAGCTATTTGGGAAAAGCTGGTAAGAGTGAAGAAGCGAAAGTGAATGTTGAGCAAAAGGCTCCCGTTGAGAGTCTTTCAAATCAACCCATTAAGACAAAATCAGTAACAACTGTTCACACCGAACCATCGCAACAAGCCGATACTCCCATAGGGGCACAGGTTCCAGCGACTCCTGAGACGACTCCGGCAGCTCCAATCGCTCCTGAACCCGTCAAAACCGTTGTAATTCCCGAACATCCCGCACTTTCCGGAATCGTAAAAAATGGCAAAGACTTACCTATTCCAAATATTTTGGTGTATGTGAGAAATAAAGACGGTCAGGTTGCCCGAATTCTAAGAACAGATAATCGGGGAATTTTTTCGACCACCAAACCCCTTGGAGACGACCAGGTTACGCTTGAACCCAAAGATAGCGCGAATCGGTTCTTTTTTGATACACTAAATGTTAATCCAGGGGCCACCAGTTCACTTGTTATTCGTTCCCGTGAGGCATTATAACCAAAATCACATGACCGTTCGAAAACCAACCAGCCCCGTAAAATCATCCACACAAGATTTCATCGAAATCGAAGCGGTTTTTGAGGATGTGGTTATGATGAAAGATTATTCGTGCGCGATTTTAATAGAATCGGGGACAACTAATTTTGGACTACTCTCAGAGGAGGAGCAAAGTGCGCTTATTTATTCATACGCTGCATTACTAAATTCCTTATCTTTTCCGGTTCAAATATCAATTATTTCCAAGCGAATGGATATTTCGTCGTATTTAAGTTATTTGGAAGAAAAATTAGAGTCGCAAAAAGACGAAATACTTCGAAAACGGCTTGTGACGTATATGGAGTTTATAAAAAATATGGTGAAAAAAAGCACAATCCTAGAAAAAAACTTCTACTTTGTTATTCCGTTTTCTCCGCTTGAATTGGGACTTTCGTCAAACACAAAAAAGAAATTGGAAAGAGATTATGTTTTCACACGAGCAAAAACAGCGCTGTATCCAAAACGTGACCATTTATTACGATTATTAAAAAAGGCAGGTTTGGGGGGTCGCACGTTGTACGAACAAGAAATTTCTGAGATTTTCTATAATTTATACAACCCTACCGCCACCGGCCGAAAGCTTTCGGCGCTTAAAAGTTATACCGACATTATTTTAACGTCATGAAAAATTTAGCAAGCTCGATTTTAATGCCGGG
>CAYQYZ010000008.1:0-56542 GCA_964422025.1 uncultured Gammaproteobacteria bacterium | reverse complement strand
TTGGCTCGGGGACAAGGATTCGAACCTCGATTAACGGATTCAGAGTCCGTTGTCCTACCATTGAACGATCCCCGATAATGGAAGTTAATTATACTACGAATGTGCCAATAGTAGTCATTTGCAAAAAATATTCTTTCTTCTATTGATTATGAGTAGCTGTAATAGTACAGTATATTGCATATTCTCCAACAAAAATCCTAACATGGCGCCCCAACTTACCAATATATCCGCCTCCCAAGATTCAAAGAAACAAAGACTAAATGGCTTAGACGGTTTACGAGGCTTAGCGATAATCTTAGTCTTTTTAAACCATATAGATTCGCAGTACATTATTGGATCTTTCCCAATTTTCATTAGACCCGTCATTAATACAGTATTTACAAGCGGCTTAAATATTGGTGTTGGACTTCTATTTATTCTTTCAGGATTTCTTATGGCGTATATTTATCCACATCCCAAAAACACTCTTGATTTTCTTCAAAAAAGATATACCCGAATATTCCCGCTTTTTATAACAATGACGCTAGTTATGGCGCTATATAGAATAGCACCAGCGCTTGATCCTATTTTACGGATCTTGAGCATGATTACATTGGCGATATGTTCCCATATATTATGGGTGTACGGCGTTCAGAAATTGAATAAGCACATTATATCCCGAATACTTTTTCTAGGTTTTATAACATTGCAACTATTTGCAGCGTTACTATACGTTTTTGTGATCGCGCGACAGCCTGCAATTGTTTTCAATCAACAGTGGCCAACGTACCTGCGTGAAGGAGTTATCACACTTGTAAATACTACAGTAACACTACCGCTCGGAAAATATATTCCCATGCTTAATGGAGTGTATTGGACATTGGTCTGCGAAGTTCTATTCTATATTTTGTACCCAATTATTTGTGTTCCTTTTGTAAATCTACTCTCGCGTCAAAACAAAAGCATAAAAATATTTTTCCTTTTAAGTCTACTTCCCTTTTTGTCTGCTGCTACTGACGTGTCAAAACGACTTCTTGGTCTGAATATGCTTAATTTGCCGTTTTTTATGTACTTTGCGACAGGAATTTCTTTAGGATACATTGCCAAGCACAGAGAGGATATATTGAAAGCTGCCTCGGGACGATTAAAGTTTTTGACGAATTTTACTTGCTTTTTTATTCTAATGGTACTTGCGCACTTATCGCTTAATGCCACAACTGGGCGATTAAATGATTGGATTATAATGCTGTCGGCCTTCCCATTAACGCTTTTTGTTGCCTTTGCTCTAGACTCCTCAACATCAATTTCCCGTTTTTTCAGTTCGAAATATCTTGTGTCTTTTGGCGTGATAAGTTATTCCCTATATCTTTCTCACACAGGAATCGTCGATACGGCTCACATGCTATATAGACCAACAAACTTAATACACAGTATTTTCTTTATTATTTTTGTTCTCACGGTGAATATTCTTATCGCATACATGCTTTACTATTTATTAGAAAAGCCATATTTCAACAAAAGAATAACTCTTGGCGAAACTCGCGAGTCATCAAAAATGTTTCCAATTCCTCTGCTAACATCGGGTATTATAGCTCTTTTCTCACTAGCCGTTTTTTTTGCCTTTCAATCTAATTTCAATTTGTTATCGTATGAAGAGCCCTTTGGAAATGACGTAATCATTTCACAAAAAATTGCACCCAGTACAAAGACGATCTCTCTTAAAAATAGCCGCGAAATTATTATGAGAATTAAGAGTCCTCAAAATAAGTTCGGTATTGTAACTGCAGATTTATCGTATGAATCAAAAACTGAAAATAGCAAGATATATAACCCAACTCCGCAATTACTCGTATTTCAAATTAAGCCCTCTTCATCAATTCAGTGGTATTCAACATCAACATATAAACCAGCTGAAATTGGAAACAGCAAAATGCACCCATTTGGATTTCCACAAATTGAAAGTTCAAAAGATCGTGAGTTTGATGTTAAATTAAGCTTGTCTAATTATGAGTCACCTGAAGATATTTACTTAAATATTACAGATGGAGTTGTCGTTCGATCAGTTAATCAACTAAATAAACAACAACTGACCAAAAACCCTCTTTTATTATTCTCACTTATTTCTCAAAGGATAAGAACAATGTCTGAAAATGTAGAAGTACAGCTAATCTTATTGAAATTTGCTCCGTTTGCTTTTTTAATCATATATCTGTCGGTGGGTTCATTCTATTCCAGAGATCGTAAAGTCACTACGAACATCGATTGAGTATCGTCACTTCCCAACAATCTGTTTAACCTTCATTACAATTGCAGCTGCATCGATGGATTCGTATGAAAGAAGATCTTCAGGTTTTCCGCTGCGAGGCATTTTGGTGACGCAAAGTGAGTAAACGGGAGTTGGAGTTTGAGAAAGTGCCGAGGCGACGGCTTCGCCGATTCCCCCGGCTTTGAAGTGATCTTCTACAACTATTATTGCTTTAGTTTCTTTTGCGGCTTTTTTGAGTGTTTTAATATCCATAGGTTGGATGGAGTAAAGGTCGATTACGCGTACATTAATCTTTTTCTCTTTAAGAGATGCTACTGCTTTTAGAGCTTCGTGGAGTGTGATTCCGGCCGCGACGATTGTGACTGCGTCTTTACCCGATGAAACCAGTGTTTTAGATCCGCCGATTTCAAATCGGTCTGCCGCGTTATAAATAACGGGCGTTTGTGCACGTGTTAATCGTAAATATGAAATTCCAACATAGCGTGCAGTTTCTTCAACGAGCTTGTCGCAACTTACGGCGTCGCTTGGATACAGAACAACACTATCTATAAGTCCCCGAAACATGGCAATATCTTCCAACCCCATTTGCGACGCACCGTCGGGCCCGATAGATACACCCACATGCGAACCTGCAATTTTTATATTTGATAATGAGTATTGTGCCATGCGAAATTGATCATGTGCGCGGGTTAAAAACGATCCGAATGTGGAAATAAACGGTATTTTACCACTTGCGCTCATTCCCATTGCAACCGAAACCATATTTTGTTCGGCAATATACATTTCAAAAAAACGATCGGGAAATTTTTGCTGAAATAATTCTGAAAAAGTTGAATTTCCCATCCCGGCATCCATAACGACCATTTTTGGATACTTCTTCTCAATTCGAACTAACGCATTTCCGTAGGCTTGACGTGTTGCGAGCATTTCGCCTTTTGCATATGTAATTGATTTGGTGGTGTTTGCGAGTGTTTCGAGTTTTGAAAGTATCGTTTCTTCACTCGTTTTGCGAACCGGTGGAACGGGTAAGACTGCCCCTCTAATATTCACATCTACGTTTCCCAAATCATTTATTGCCATCGCAAGTTCCGCTTGTGAAAGCGCTTTCCCATGCCAACCCTCCTTATTCTCTAAAAACGACACTCCTGCCCCCTTAATAGTCTTGGCGATAATAGCTACAGGTTTTTTGTGCATTTTTAAACGCTTTTGATAGGTATGTAGAAGAGTGGAGACGTCATGTCCATTATGGACGATTAAGGTGTCCCACCCAAGTGCTTCAAATTTATTTTTATATTTTTTTAGGTCCCAACCAAACATACTTTGCCCTGCTTGTTCGAGTCGACTTACATCGACAAGCGCAGTAAGATTGTCGAGTTTATAATGAGCCGCGCAATCAACTGCTTCCCAATTTGAACCTTCCTCAAGCTCCCCATCACCTAATAACACATAAATATGCGCGTTGTTTTTTTCTAAATATTTTGCATTAATTGCCATTCCGGCCCCTACTCCCAAACCCTGTCCAAGTGATCCGGTTGCAACATCGGTATATGGAAAATTGAGCGTAGGGTGACCTTCCAAATTACTTCCAAATTCGCGCAGCGTACTCATTTGCGCACTATCAATCGCATCGGCCCCTGCCCACAAGGCATAAAACAGAGGAGCTGCGTGCCCTTTTGAAAAGATAAGTCGATCATTATGGGGATTATGTTTGTTGGTCAAATCATAATGAAAAAAACCGCCGTAAAAGAGCGTGGAAGTAAGTTCTACTGCCGACAAGCACGATGTCGGATGCCCACTTCCCGCGTGAGTGGTCGAAGTAAGTACCAAATAACGCATTAAAGTCGAAAGTTTCTGAATATGATCAATGGTATGTCGCATACATTAACTCCCCACAACTCCTACAACACAATTCCCGCTCCATCCAACCCCGATTTTTGTTACTGAAGAATTCAAAATAATGTCATGGTGTGGCGGACTCTGCATCCAACCGTTAAATATTGACTCTGCTGAAGTATGTTGCCAACCAATCACTTCCCCATTGGCAAATCCACCGTAACCCGCATCTTTTGCTCGTTTGGTAAAGTCGGATCCATCGGTACCCGTGTGACTGAAGTGGTTGTTATTACACATGTCAGCCGCGTGACGACGTGCGGCATTAGTAAGTGCACCGTCAGTACTTAATTCACCCATATTCTGCTTCTTGCGTTCGGCGTTAATGAGCGAGACGGTTTGAGATTCAAGTCCAGAGTTTCCCGGTTGGTTGGTTTGTGTATTTGCGGCGGGCGGATTTGTGGGTTCTGCTGGCTTTGTTGTAGGAACGCTCGTCGATGTGCTTGTAGGTACTCTTGTTGGAGTTTTTGTCGGTGACTTGGTGGGAGTCATAGACGGCGATTTGGTCGGCGTTCTCGTTGGAGAAATTACTCTTCGCATTGACGTAACAATCTGAGTGGTAGGTACGGCTCTACGTGTTGGTGTAAAGTACGCGCCTAATACATTCGCGTTCGTATTTGCATCTTGTCCGTACACCAAAAAATTGTTCGAAACTACCAGCATTAATGAAAACGCGCATGCTACCGAAACTGCAATTTTCCCATACAAATACTTCCTATACATTACTTCCATGCTACAATAATCAGAAGTTATTTTCCAGCCTTAAGTGAGTCGATGTCTTTTTGAATTTCAGAAAGAGATTTTGTAAGTACCTGTAGGTTTTTTTGAATATGTTGTAGCGCATCGGCAGTTCCCATTTTTCCACCCGGAACAATATCGCCCGAAAGTTCTTCTACGTCTTTCTGTATGAGATCGCTATCTTCTTCCAAATCATCAACGTCTTGTTCAAGCTCGTCAATGTCTTCTTGAATTTCTTCAATATCATCTTCAACATTTTCCAAACTTTCGGTGTGTTGATTAACCGTCATTTGAATGAAAATTGCTAAGTAAATAGCTTCAAGCGAGACCGCAGTGGTTAAAATAAGCAAAATCTGATTTAGGGTGAGGCCAAAAATTGACAATCCAAAAATGCCAAAAAATAGAAATGTATGGACCATGATGGAAGTAGGAGTACCGATCCAAATCGTGGCTTTTTTTGAAAGCTCATCAACAATACCGCCTTTTTTATCTTCTACTTCGATAGTCATATAGTTAGGAATAATCAGTATACCATATCAAACTAGATAATCCTATAGGATAAATCTGTCTTGACTTTTACCATGCACGTAAAGTATAGTGAAGAACTTATGGATGATGCAACAACTAAACAGAATGATGATGTTGAGGAGCCGGTCATAGAGGAACCAACAACTGACGAACAAGTTACAGAAGAACCGGCACTAGATGGAGAAGTTCTAGAAGATGGAATCGAAACCGTTGACGACGCTGAAATCGAACTCGTTAGTCCCCAAGAAATTCAAGAGCAAGCAAAAGAGCAATTAAACGAAGCAAGTGAACTTTTAGACCTTGAGCAGACTATTAAGACCTATTATCAGGGAGTCCAATCTAAGCGCGAAGAAATGAAGCAATACAAAGAAATGATTACCGATACATTTGCGAATGACAAAACTTTAGCCGAAAGCGAAGAAAAAATGAAGTCGCTTAAGATGGAGTCAAATAAAATCAAAGAACAACTTGCAGGAACCAGCGCAGTTATTGAAGCAAAGCAAAAATTAAAAGAACTTACTTCCGAAGTTCGCGACCTTGACAAAGCACTGTCAAAATTCTTGCTGCAATATCGTGATGTTGCACAAACTAACCAGATTATGGTTCGAGAAGGAGAAATGTATCAAATAGTCCAAAGTGCAAAACTGGTAAAACAAACAGCAGTAAGTCGCGACTAAGTAATTGAATTCTACGGTCTCGTACTCTATACTGATTCGCAATGAACACAACTCAAACCTGCGCATCGTGCTCCAAGCAGTTTCTTGTCCTTGACCGTGAACAGCAATTTCTACAGCAGAAAAACTTACCACTTCCAACAAAATGCCCAGCGTGCCGCCAATTACGCCGACTAACCTTGCGAGGCGGTCGTACGTTGTATCGAGCACGGTGCCAAAAATGCGATAAAGAAATTATTACATCGTACGATCCAACAAAAACAAAGAGCACTATTCTTTGTAAAGAAGATTACGAGCGCTATTTCCAAGAAAACGATCCGATCATAAGTGAACCATTGCCAGAAATCTGATATGAAACTTCACATATTTTTTGAAGAAGTAAATGCATTACTTTTAAAATTTCCTCACGTTCCCGCTACGATTGTAGGGTCTGAGAACAGTGATTACGGGGATAAAATATATCAAAGTAAAAATCTTTCGTTTTGTTTTGATTGTGCAAGCAGTTCTGATTGCATTTATACTTATGATTCTTACATGTCGGCAAATTTGCTTGATTGTGATTATTGTTCAGAATGTGAGCTGACCTACGAAAGCGTTGACGGTCACAAGTGCTTTAATACCACTTACGTTGAGTATTGTGGGAACATCCGCGACAGCAACTATGTATACGATAGTATGAATTGCCACGATGTCTTTGGTTGCGTACATTTACAAAATAAATCATTCTGCATTTTTAATCGACAATTTTCTGAAAGTGAATATCGTGAAAAAGTAGCTATATATAAAAGTTGGCCTGTAGAAAAAGTTCTCGCTATTGTTGAAGAATTAAAACAACGATACCCCGTAACGCAAACAATTGAAATGCATAATGAAAATTCTTCATATGGAAATTACGTACATTTCAGCAAAAATTGCTATTTAAGTTTTGATGCGGCACATAATGAAGATTGCGCATATATATATGACAGCTTCTATAATAAAGGCTGCTATGACGCCACATACGCTTCTCAAAATAATCAAGTTTCATATGAGCTCGTTGATTCTGGAGAAGATTTTAATTGCGCGTATATGGTGAATTCCAACGGATGCCACGACAGTTCATATTTATTCAATTGTACTAACGTTAAGGACTGTCTTGGTTGCGTATCTTTATCGAATAAGCAATATTGCGTTTTAAATCGACAATTATTGAAGGAAGATTATGAACGGGTGAGGACAGATATTTTTACACAACTTCAACAACAAAAACTTGATTGGGGAACTATAAGATTCACCAGTTAAATAAGTGGCTCTGGGAATGTATCCTCACTTAAAATGACTGCGCTTGTGCTTGCTGACCACTGTGCAATATCATTTTCCACTTTCGTTTTATTTTGCGCATATTTCAGTCGAGAATTATCAATTATTTTTTGAGTATTATCTTGGCTCGATGGACTTACCGGCAATGTTTTTGCCGAAAATGATGGTGACAATTTTCCGTCAATCGACATCTTTATATACATCTCTCGCGAATTTAAATTAATCAAGTCATCGCCCGTGAATGTGGGTGAAAATTCTTTTGCTAAATATGCCGCGTCATCCGCACCAATACCAAAACTAATAATGGTTCCAACATTTCCAAACGTTGTCGCTTTTACATCATCGGGAAGTTGCGCAATGTATTGATGAGCTATCGTTAAATTCAAATGATACTTTCGGGCTTCCGATAAAATACTTGAAAAGGCATCAGTTGCAAAGTTTTGAAATTCATCAATGTAAAAATAAAAATCCCGTCGTTGCTGTTCGGGTACCTTTGCCCGGCTCAGCGCAGCTTGTTGAATTTTTGTAATGAACATTGATCCTAAAAGTGCAGTATTCTCATCGCCCAACTTCCCTTTCGATAAGTTAATGATGACAATTTTCCCATCATTCATAAATTTTTCAAAATCCAACACATTTTTGCGTTGGCCTACAATATTTCGAACAACAGGGTTTGCAATAAATTGCCCAACTTTGTTTAATATCGGTGTTATTGCTTCACGTGATAATTGCGGATCTGAAGGAGTGAATTCATTTGTCCAAAATGCTTTCACAACAGGATCATTAATTTGTTGAATTACTCTTTGTCGATATGTAGTGTCCGACAAAATTCTTGCAATTCCCAAAACACTCGAATCAGGAGTTTCCAAAAGAGCAAGCGTAATGTAGCGGATTAAATGTTCCATGCGCGGATTCCACGTTGCTTCAAAAAGTTTTTTGAAAATTGCAATAAAAAATGTTGACAATTGTTGGCGAATTTCATTATCAGCGACCGGCTCAAGTGGATTAAATCCGATTGGAAAATTTCGATCAGTCGGATCAATGTAGACAACATCATTAATTCGATTTTGCGGAATGTACGTCATAATTTCCATGGCCAAATCACCATGAGGATCAATTAAGCAGCACCCTTTTCCATTTTGCAAATCTGATATTAGTAAAAGTTCCAGTAATTTACTTTTTCCACTTCCTGTTTTTCCGACTACATACAAATGACGACGTCTGTCGATTCGCTTAATACCGAATTTTTTATTATCGTTTCGATAATTTGTTTCACCAATAAGTGAAAGTTCCAAAGGATCAGTATTTGAAACTGTTGGTAAAATATCAGGCGCTGGTGCACGTTTCGATGTTGTTTGTACAATATTAGTCACCAAACTACCCTCGTAAGGAAAGTGATATAGCGTGGCAAGCTCAGCAGTATTCCAATAATCAACACTCGTAAGAGTTCGGGTTTTAAACAAATCCACAAGATTTTTAGGAACTAAAAATTTGCGCTTCTTTAACTCATTTGCCCCCTTAGCATGTTTTAATAAATTAACTAAAACATTTAATTTATACTCTGCCGTCGATCTGATTTGCGCTGTATATGCTATGCGTAATTTTCCCGCAAATAAATCTTGTGAAAATTTATCCGGTGTTGCATCAAGGTCTTTTACTGGTAATTCTTTATTAAAAAGTTTGCGATATGCACCCCACAGTCCACGATCAAAAACACTCGACCCTACACGTCTTAATGTGAGCTGAAAAATCGCCTGCTCCGATGGTTCTGCCTTTGAAAGAACTGCGGACAATAGCTTTATAAAACTTTCTGGTGTTTTTTTATACGTCGATAGTGGCGAAAAGCTCGAATACTTGAAATCAATTTGAGTTACTGCAGTATTTTGAAACGACACCGGTAAATAGTCAGAAATTTGCTCAACTTCTGCTTCAGGATATTGAGCATATAACTGCGATTCAATAAGTTGTTTATATTGCCTATTCGTAACAATATAAAACCGTACAAATTGTTCGCTCGAAGCTATTTCTAAACTTAAGGAGGCTTTTTTAGGAAGAATTCGATGAAGAGAGTGAAGGAAATTATCCATCGCGTCTTCGCGCCCTATGCTTGTGGGTGGAATTTTGATGAATAAAACTACGCGATCCATATGCATACAGTATATATAACGCAGCTTTATTCTACAACTGACGGTCTTTTTGCTATACTTATTCACTTATGAAAGCACTGTTGGTTTTATTAGCTCTATTTACGGCTCCCCTTATTATATTCTTCAAATCCGACTTCTCAAAACCTCCGCTACAGAATGACACGCTAACTGTTCCGACAAGCGCGCCAATAACAAATATTAGCACACCTTTCACCATTGAATCGTTGCGAAAGAGAGAATATATGAAGAGCACAATAACCATCGAGTCAAAAGCGTATGACAATGAAATATTTGAAGCCTATGTTATCTCATACAATTCAGACGAAAATAAACTTTATGCATTACTAAGTGTACCCAAAGATGTTAAATCAAATTCCCCATTTCTTATATTAAATCATGGATACATTGAACCTGGAAATTATTCAACGGTCTATTCTTACAAAAATACTTTTGACTACTTTGCAAATAAAGGCTTTATTGTCTTAAAGCCCGATTATCGAGCTAATGGAAACTCAGAAGGTGATAAAACCGATTCCCTTAATAGGCTGAGTTATCCAATTGATGTTTTGAATTTAATCGCTTCCCTGTCATCACTCTCTCCAACCATTGCGGAGAGTAAGCGGGATATTTTCATGTGGAGTCACTCAATGGGCGGCGATATTTCTCTTAAGGTCCTGGAAGTTGCAGGGTCAAAAATTAAAGCGGCAAGTTTATGGGCGCCGGTAAGTGCGCCGTATCCGGAAAGCATGTTGTATTTTTTAAAGACTCGCGACTCAGCAAATTATGAAAAAACAAAAGAACTAGTGTATAAATTTTTCTCGGCTGATGATTTTATAAAGTTATCGCCAAGTAAAAATGTTCAGTTTATTAAGTCTAAAATAATTATGCATCACGGTACTGATGATGAATCAGTTCCGTATGAATGGAGCGTGAATCTTGATAGAGAATTAACTTTGTCAAAAATTCCTCACGTATTTTATACGTATCAAAATGAGGATCATAATTTTTCTCGTGGAGCGAATGCAACAGTATTAAAAAGAGATCTGGAGTTCTTTACGTCAAACTAATCGTTTCGTTCAAGTGCGGTGTGTCGATTGTGAGAGAAGTTTTATCTTCGTTAATTTTCTGCTTTAAATGTGTTCGCGGACCATCTTCCCCATGCGTTAAAATAAGTCGCTTTACACTTTCAATCGAATTAAACCAATTAAGAAGTCTTGGTTGATCGGCATGGGCGCTCATTCCTGAAGAATGTGTTACGGTTGCATTCACTTGTACTTTTCTACCTTTGATAGTCACTACTCGCGCGCCATCAAGAATATCTCGTCCGAGTGTTCCCTCACCCTGATACCCAACAATAAAAAGCCGTGATGATCGATAGCTTAAATATTCGAGTGCATGATACATAATTCTTCCACCGCTCATCATACCGCTTCCAGCAATAATTACTTTTGCTCCGTATACTCCCAAAATGGCTTTACTCTCTTCGACTGATTCAACGAGTGACAAACCAGGAAAATCAAATGGATCGTCTTTTTTTACGTGATCAACCAACTCGGGACTGTATAAATTCCTAAACTCCTTATACACCGAAGTTGTTTTAATGGCCATGGGACTGTCTAGATAAACAGGAGTTTTTGCGAGCACTTTGTTTGCTCTTTTTAGATGATCGATTTTATGTAAAATCTCCTGAGTTCGCTCTATCGAGAATGCTGGAATTAAAAGTACGCCTCCATTTTTTTCTATTGCATTGATTTCGTTTAGCAACATTTCATCGGTATCTTCTACATGATGAGTTCTGTCACCATAGGTTGATTCCATGACTACAACATCGGCGGTTGCAATTTTTTCAGTTGCGTGCAACAATTCTTCAGGACTATTTCCCAAATCTCCGCTAAATACCATTTTTTGAGCTCCATTAATAACCACACTTGCCGATCCTAAAATGTGCCCGGCATCATACATCGTAATTCCGTATCCTCCAATTTCAAATGGAGCATGGTAATCTACAACGGCGGACATATCCAGAATTCTTTGCACGTCTTCTTCGGTGTATAACGGTTCATCTCGTTCGCTGTGTGAAATTTTTGCGGAATCAAGTAAAACAATCTCAATAAGCTCACGAGTAGGTTTTGTCATGTAAATTTTACCCGTGTATCCAAGTTTGGCAAGTAACGGAAGTCGACCACAATGATCTAAATGCGCATGCGTAAGAATAACGCCTTCAATATCGGGAACAGAAAAGTCAATTGGCGCACGATTTAAATTTTCAATATGAAATGGCCCCTGAAACATGCCTAAATCAACCATAATTCCCTTGCCTGATTCTTTTTGAATTACGTATGAAGATCCAGTCACCGTTCCTGCAGCCCCCAAAAAACGAATTGAGTCCATTGTTTATTTATAGCATACCTACGAGTGTAAAAGATAGAGGGGAAACAGAAATACGGCGCGAGATATCTGATTCGAGACCATTTGAGACTGCTACTTTGATTGTGTATAAAATTGAGGCGGGCTCACTATGGTTGAGAATCACGATATCGAGCGGAGTATAAACATTACCACCTATATATCCTTCTCAACAGCTTCATCCACAAAAAATCTGGCATCAATTTCCGGATCCAATAATTCTTATGGGCATCATTTCCAATTCGATATCGTAGCTTCACTGAGTCGGACTCTATGATCTCTAAAATAGCATCAACTACCTGTTCTGGTCCTTTTTGTTTCGATGTTACTCCACTCGTTTTTGCATGTGTTTTCTTGTATCGGGAATCAAATGTTGCTATTAACTTCTTGTATGGAGAATTGACTCGATACATTGACTCTGCATCTTTTCGATTTTGCGCAAAACTCGTCTTAAACGACCCCGGTTCTACCATACAAACGTTAATTCCAAAATGTTTCAATTCAAACCACAAGCCTTCCGTAAGCGTTTCGATTGCATATTTTGATGCAGAATAAATACTAAACAATGGAAATGAAACCAAACCGCTGATTGAGCTGAAATTAATAATAAGTCCCGACTTTTGCTTTCGCATAATTGGAGCTACTACTTTTATCATTCGCAAAACTCCATACACATTTGTTTCAAATTGCGCTTTCACTTCATTAATAGAAAAATCTTCAACCGGTCCACGTGTTCCATAACCTGCATTGTTTATTAATACATCAATTCTAGGAGTCTTTTTGAGAATCTGAGTAACCGCTGTTTTCACCGATACATCAGAATTTACATCGAGTTTTATAATTGTTATTGGGAGATTATTGCGCTTAATTGCTAACTGGAGCTTTATAGCTCCATTACTTTTTACATTTCGTACCCCAGCAAAAACCATGTACTCACTCTGAGAGAGTTTAACGGCCGTCTCAAATCCAAATCCACTCGAACACCCGGTAATTAGTATCGTTTTCCTTTTCATAACAATCCAATTGTATCATGAATTTATCTGCTTGCTTTTTATATGTACAAACATCTAGAATCAAATAAGAATGGCGAGGGGAGGTGAAATATATGGAACATAAACCACTACACACAGCTACGTATCTTTTAGTAATCGTTGGAGCCTTAAACTGGGGCTTAGTCGGTCTTTTTGATGTAAATCTTGTTGCTTCACTATTGGGTGAAGGATCTATGAGCGAAAAAGTTGTTTATATTTTGGTTGGATTATCAGCAGTCATCGACTTGATGATGCATATGGGTTACTGCAAAATGTGCAGCAACAGCAAGAAGTAATTTTAAAAACTCGTTTTATTCTTCTTCATCAGGAATGTCCGTAGAATCATATTGCGGACTTCCTGTTGATAAACTCATTGCTTGTGGCGAAAGATAATATATTTCATCACCCCAATTTGAATTACCAACGAATTCCCCCCTGCCTTCTACAACAGCTTGTAACGGAGCACAATATCTACATCCCATTTTATCATCGCTTATACATTTAAAGTGATTTAATTGACGAGCCAATTTCAGACGCAGTCCAATTTCCATGATTTGTTTTTCAGAATCTTTTGCATTGGGAAGCTGAACAGTAACAGGATCATAATCACTTTCTAAATACCAATAACTCGCACCTGCAACTGCCCGTTTTTGACAATGAGTTGTTAGCAAATAATAGATTGGTAACTGAAGCGAACCGTCATGCTCTTTTCCTTTTCCGGTCTTAAAATCGATAATATGCACCGAGTCACTTTTTTCATCATATTGAAGCCAGTCAATTTTTCCACACAAAATTAAATTCTCATCTTTCGAAATCCAATAATAAGGCAATTGCTCTTTAATCTTGACTGCTGGAAGTTTAAGAATTCCTGGGTGTTGTACCAACCGAGAAACCATAGCTTCCCCACGAGATTTGTACATACCCTCCTCTTCAGTACTACTAAATCCACCTTTTTTTCCGGTAACAGTTTTCCATTCTGCTTCGTATCGATCGACTAAAGGGAGTTCGAATCGATCTGCTGATGGCAACGTAGAAATTTGATCAAGTACTGAGTGTACGACCTGTCCCAATGAGAGTGCCGGTTTTGCAATACTCACTTTTTTTCCAGTTCGGGGGTTTTTATATACGTAACGGAAGTAATAAGCGCGCGGACAATTCGTAAAATCCTTCATTCCTGAATATGAAAGCCAAATAGCTTTATATTTGTCATCATCCATAGGCACAAGTATACCAGAGTTTAGAGCGTCTTGGATCCTTTTTGCATGAGGTTCTCACGATTCAAAAAAGCCAGTACAGTGGGTAAACTCGCAGCAATTGGCAAAGCAATAAATGCGCCACTCATTCCAAACAACGTAGCTCCAATAACTACTGAAAGCAAACTGAGTGACGGTGATAAATCAAGCACTCGCTTGTAAATGCTTGGAGCCAAAATATTATTCTCGAACTGTTGATACAAAATGAAAAGAACCAACGTAAGAATTCCTGTTGTAGGACTTACTGCAAACGCAATAATAAGTGAAGGAATAGAACCAGTTAGAGCACCAATAAGTGGTAGCAAATCTAAAATACCTGCCAAAATTCCCAATGGAACTGCATACGGAACGTTTAATGCTAAAAGTCCAGTAGATATGATCGTGGCACAGGTAACAGAAATAAGTAAATTTCCTCGAATATAATGACCGTTAATGACATACAGCTCTCGAAACATGGCTAAATAATCATCGCGACGCTTTAGGGGAATACTATCAAACAAGATCCTTCGTAGCCGTTGCGAATCGATAAGCATATATAGAGTCATGAAAAGAATAGTAATAATTGTTGCAATAAATCCGGTAATTTGCGCCGATGAGTTAAGTAAATAACTAATACTACTTTCTGTATACTGTGTAAAGTCGATTTGTTTTAATGATTGAGGTAAAAAAGTAGACCGCACAACAATGACATTAAGTGTTTTTAGAAGACTTGGAAACTGTTGTATAAAATTGGGAATAATAACCGCGACTGTCGAAATTAAGGGAACTGTTAGCACTGCTAATGTAATTATTGACGCTACCGTTAACGAAACCCATTTAGTCAAATATCTAACGGTTGGGTACAATGCTGAAGAAAGCATGGTTGCAAGCAGTACGATAATAATCACCCCTTTCAACTTCCACGTAACAAGGGTAGCAAGAATTACCAATATAATTCGAAACAACGCAGTCCAACTAGGAGTTACTTCAAAACGCTGATCGTGGGCCATACGAATATTATACAAGTTAATCTTCAGAAAGAAAGTGCTTTCTCGCTTTGTTTTCAAATGTCGAGTCTACTTCGCTCAAAGCTACTTCTCTAGTATATTTTGTTTGTAGCGCAGTTTTAATCAGCCAATCGGTAAGTGTGGGATTTTTGGGAAGTAATGACCCGTGCATATAACAACCTATTGCGTTTTTGTACATGCAGCCTTCGGTTTGATCTTCTCCATTGTTTCCAAAGCCAGAGAGCACGCTACCTAATTTTGTAGTTTCATCGTGTAAGAATGTCTTTCCGCTGTGATTTTCAAATCCGATAAGCTTGCCCCAGTTGGAATCAATAATAATATTACCAATCATACGATTTGTGCCGGCAATTGTGTACGCTCCAAATATGCCAATTCCGGGTAACTTTTCCCCCTTATCAGGTTGGTAATACTCCCCCAGCAATTGATACCCACCACATATGGAGAGCAGAGGTAGTCCCCGCTCGACTTCTTGTTTAATAACTTTTCCTTTTGTCATTTGCAAATCTTTTGACACTTCGATCTGACTGCTATCTTGACCACCACCAAAAAAAAGAATGTCAGCGTCGTGCGATTTGTATGACGAGCCGATTGAAATCATTTTTACTTCCGTTTCGATTTTATGAAGTTTTGCACGATACTGCAGCGCAATAATATTCCCGGTGTCACCGTAAATATTCATCAAATCTCCGTATAAATAGCCGATTGTTAGTTTCATAGCTTAACCTCCTTATGCCATTGTTCATCTTTATACCCATTTTTGGTCAAATACTCTTGTAGCTCCAACAGTGCTGTGTAGGTCGGTAAAATAAATATTCTTCCCTCTTTTGATTCATGCTCAGCTATTTTTGAAAAAATCGTGTCAATGTTCTTTTCTATATGAATCGATTCTTTTTTCATTCCGGCGTAAGCTACTCGTAATGCCATATCAAATCTTCGGGTTCCTGATATGTAAACCGAGAGACTAGATGTGATTTTTTCAAAATGCGCGTCCCAAATCCATGAAACATCAGTGCCATCGGCGATATTATCATTTAACATAAACACAAGAATATCATCTTTTTTTATCATTGGTTTGATTGTCTCTAAAACCTGCGTTGTCCCTGTTGGATTTTTAATAAGTGCAATCAATCCAGCTCGATCGTTCACGCGAATTTTTTCCATTCTTCCAAAGGCCGGTTTGAACGATGTTAGCGAATCGATAATATTTTCTGCAGAAACCTGTAATTCGTTGACTACTAAATAAGCAGCCAAAAAGTTGTACACGTTATATATTCCTGTAATTGGAATTTGTAGCTTCTTTCCAAATCCTTTATGTCCAAAAACAATTTCTGTATTATCGATATCGGTTGAGATAATTTGCGCTTTTATGTCAAAATCACTCTTGCCAGATTTTTTCTCGAAATTCACAGGGCTAACAGCAATTCCAAAAGTTTGAATTTCAGTAGTAGTATTTTTTATAAAATCCTCTAAATGTCCATCGTCACCATTTATGTATATTGTTTTTTGCCACGAGGCTTTTCCAAGCGCCTTTTTCCACTTCTCAATAATCGTATTTATTTCTCCATATCGATCTAACTGATCACGAAAAAGATTTAAGAGAATAATATGCTCTGGTTTTATTTGAGAAATAATATCTACAAATGCCGCTTCATCGGCCTCCCAAATACCAACCTCAGCATTAAAGATTTTTCCGCTCCACGAGCTCTGGCTCAGCAGTTTTGAAGCAACCCCTCGTGATAAATTAGAGCCAGTACTATTATGAATAATCTGAACATCGCTGCGCGATAGTATATGCGCGATCATTGCCGACGTTGTTGTTTTTCCGTTGGTGCCCGTAATTACAATATTTTTCGGAATCTGTTTTGCAAGTTTGCGAATTAATTGAGAATCGATATAAAGAGCAACAAGGCCCGGGGCAGCACTACCGCCCGACTGAGTAAACGTACGAATTATTAATGCGGTAAATTTTCCAGCAAAAACAGCCAACATCAAACGAATCATATACGAACGATTGTACCATACTGCCTATACCTCTTTACACATTTCAATTTGATCAACGAATTTATCCCTATACACAATTCCACCAGGCAATCGCCCATATTCATTGAAGCCAAATCGTTGATACAAATTAATAGCAGCTTTGTTAACCGCAAAGACTGATAGTGTAATTAATTTCATATCGCTCAAACATTTTTTCGCTTCATCAATAAGTTTATCTAAAAATAATCCTCCAATTCCCTGACCGCGAAAGTCTTTACTCATCGAAATCGCCATAACTCCAACATGCGAAGATGTGTGATCATTTAAATCAATTCCCGCAACGCCTTCTACTACTCCATCAACATCGAGGAGGAGTAAAACGGCTTGCTTTTGATCGATTCGATTAAGCTGATAATCCAAAAATTCTTGCTCTTTTTTTAATGAAATAGTCTCGCCTTGGAATGTTACGTAGGTTTGTTCTTTTGAAAGATTATTAATGTATCGGTGCAGCATTCGAACGTCGTCTGGTTTTGGATAGCGTATTACAAAGCCATTTCCACCATCTGTTTCTCCTTCAAATATTATTTTCCCTGGAGTCATTTATGGAATTATAACATGAAACTTTGTCATTCTGAGCAGAGCGAAGAATCTCAGAAAAACTTGCATTTATCATATCAATCTGATACATTATTGAAATGCAAAAAAAACTCACCAAACTTGTCGATAAACTTTTCAATAAAGAAACAAAACGCGAAGACACGACGCGAAAATATACCCGTGTCATGATTAAGAAATACGGCAAAACCTTAAAACGTTTGTCGTATGAATAATGGTTTATTTAACACTTTCGGACTTCGAAGTAATCTGCAATGAACTTGCGTCCTTTTTTAAGAAAAATAACGACCCTATTCCGGTATTCAAACACACGTATTTCGATAAATTAGACGGCGTAATTGCTTCTGCCCAACGAACATTTGGAAAAAAGGATCTATATCCTACTATTTACACAAAAACGGCCTGTTACATGTACTTCATTAATAAAATACACCCATTTAATAATGGAAATAAACGTGTTTCAATTGTTTCAGCAGGAGTTTTTTTGCAATATAACGGGTATGAATTTACGGCCGATGAAGAGGAAATATATGATCTAGCAAAAAAAATTACCTTATCGAAAAATAAACAAGATGACGATATTGCAGAAACGACTGCTTTTATTAAAGCCCACACTCGACGAAATAAAGATGCAGTACAATCACGATTTATGTTTGCGATGTTAAAACTTCTAAGGAGAGAATAGTCATCCTGAGTGCTCTTACCCTTCCGAAGCTCGCAGAGCGGAGAAGGGTCATCCTGAACTCTACTGTCATCCTGAACTTGTTTCAGGATCTCAAACGTTACCTTTTCGGCACAAACTTCAACGAAATAGAATTCACGCAATGACGAGTATTTTTTTCTGTGAATCGTTCGCCGTCATATACATGACCTAAGTGAGCATCGCATGTGTTACAAATTATTTCAAAGCCACCATATCCATCTGGATCCTCCGTTCTTGTAACTGCGCCTGGAATTTCTTGGTCAAAACTAGGCCATCCACATCCGGAATTAAATTTGCTATTTGAAGTATATAATGGAGTTTCGCATTGGCGACAAATGTATGTGCCTTCATTAAAAGTCGTGTCATACGTTCCCGAAAACGGCGCCTCGGTTCCTTTATGTAAAATCACCCGCTCTTCTTCAGGAGTTAGTTTATTGAGTTTCATAAATTATACTGCTTTCGTAATATCTCTAATGCGAAAGCTATTACTATTAATATACATATCGATCGCTGCTTTATGACCGGGAATTATATTTTCGGGTACATTTTCTAAATCAATCCATTCCCACCCTTCACATTTTTCTGGCTCAACAAGTGTGGGAACCCCTTGAAACGTACTACAACAAAACACAAAATGAATGAAATTATTATCTCCTTGCAGCTCTCGGACAGTTCCAATATATGAGAGTTTGTCGGCGACGATAGAGGTTTCTTCGAAGAGTTCTCGGCGAGCACCATTTTCTAACGTTTCTTCCAATTCAAGCATTCCTCCAGGCAAACCATAAAAACTTGCTTTATACTTTCCTTTTCTTATTCCCATTAATACTTTCGTTTTATCTTCATTTAATACGATGGTGCAAATTCCGAGTGGTTGACTACTCATATTATTTTAATTTGTCAGAGTATTTTTCTCTCAACTTTTGTAACTTTGGTGAAATAACATACTCACAATATCCATCTGTTTTATTTCGGTTGTAATAATCTTGATGATACTGTTCTGCAGAATAAAATTCCTTTAAAGGCTCAATTTCAGTTACAATTGGCCCTTCAAATTGACGAGAAGTTATTAACGCATCGCGAGCTTGTTGGGCCATAACCTTTTGTTCCTCAGTTGTATACAAAATAATCGAGCGATATTGCGTACCGACATCGTTTCCTTGTCGATTGTACGAAGTAGGATTATGCGTGTTAAAAAAGATCTCCAACAAATCGTTATATGGAATTACTTTCGGATCAAATTCTATTTTAATAACTTCTGCATGTCCGGTTTCCCCAGTTGTTACGTCATGATACGAAGGAGCATTCATTGCTCCCCCCGCATACCCTGAAGTTACAGAACTTACTCCTTTTAATTGTTGAAAAGTCGCTTCGGTACACCAAAAGCATCCCCCACCAAACACTGCTGTTTCCATACGCATAGAGTATACTTGAATTATTAAAATTTGCAATTAACTATGAACGCCATTTACACCATTACCGGAAAAGTTATTGAAGGAAAAAGACGAGGAAGATTGCTCGGGTTCCCGACTATTAATGTAAAGCTTGATCAGGAAGTTAAATCCGGCATTTATGCATCGCACGTATATGTAAACGATGAGAGACTTTTGGCCGCGACTTTTATTGGTGAAGCAAAAACATTTGGCGAAGAAGATTATAAACTAGAAAGTTATATTTTAGATTTTGATAGAGATATTTATGGGAAAGAAGTGAAAGTAGAATTATATAAAAAGCTGCGAGATAATGAGAAATATGAGAACGAGAGAGAATTAATTGAACAAATCAAGAAAGATGTTGTAAATACTCGAAATTACTTTACAAGCTCCCTGAGCTTTTAAGAGTTATGCCTCCTTCTCTTTAAGAGCCAACGGTCTTGTCACATTGTAAATCGCAATTCCCAAAAGCACTATTCCGAAAATCTGTGTTGCCGAAAGCGTTCGATGAAAGTATGAATAATCAATTAAAATTGCACTTGCTGGCCAAACCAGTTCACAGAGTGTAGTAATTCGAGCGGGTGTTTTTTTGAGTCCGTAATAATAAAATGCTAATGCCACCATTCCGGTTGAAAAGGTAATTAAGAGTAAGGTCTGCCATTGGGGTGTAGTAAGCGTGTAGAGGGCGCTTGTTTGGTTATTTCCTAAAATAATAAACAGCGCAAAGATTGGAGCCAAAATAAATCGCAACGCAGTTCCTGCCAAGAATGAAACTTTATTTAAAACGTACTTTGATATTGCAGTTGATGATCCCCACATAACACCAGCTCCGAGAGCTAAGAGTGCAGCTTTTACTGTTCCTGAGCCGGTTGCAAAATTTACATTCAAATCTTTAAATGAAATAAAATATGCTGCAATTAATGCAAGCGCCGCCCATCCAATAAATTTTTTTGTAATTTTTTCTTTTAATAAAAGTGCCGCCATGCCGATTGCCCAAATTGGTTGCAGTTGTTGAAGTAACACGACAACCGAATATTGTGTGTAATTAATATTTTGCAAGGCCGATGTGTAAAAGATTGTTCCTAAAGCCCCAGAAAATAGAGCTACTACCCCCATGGCAATCCATTCTTTCCTGGAAAGTTTTTTAAGATCTGCAAACCATTTAAAAGAAATAAGCAATAAAATAAAGGCTCCTAAAAGGTGTTCGTAAAAAACAATGACTGCGGGAGGAAGAGAATACAGACTTACGCGTAGCAAACCGTCAAAACTCCATAAGAGCGCGGCAACAATAACAAACAACGGTCCGAAAGATTTAATCTTATTCATTGATTGAAGTAATCATACACTGCTTTTGATACCGTTGCAATACGATCTTCTGCCCCCGGTGGAAAGTCACTACGTGATAATACTACAATTATATAGTCGCCTTTGGGGGCGTATACAATTCCTGCATCATGCGAAAATAGGCCAATTTCGCCGGTTTTGTGGGCAATTTCAACACTATCTGAAAGTTCTGCGGGCAGTTTATGATTAATTGTTTGCTCTTTAAGTAATGCGATCATTTCTTTATCACTACTTGGTGAGACTAACTTATTGTTATACAATTTCTCGAAAAATATTCCAATATCGTATGCTGAAACTTTTGGCGGTTGACCCGTAAATGATTCTTCTAGATCATGATTTTGCAAGAATATTTTCACATTCTTCATTCCAACTTTGCGTGAAAGCGCAAGTGCTGCATAATTATGTGATATCGTAATCATCTGGCGCAAGGCACTTCCAATGGTGAAATCAATCGTTCCCTCTTTTAATTCTGCATCCTCGGTTGCTATATTAAACCGTTCGTTTAATTCAGGAATGTCAGCATGTAGACTATCATCTACCTTAAGCGTTCCCTCCTCGATTTGCTCATATGCCGTTGCCATAATCCACAACTTATACAAGCTTCCAGATTCAAACGTCATATGCTCATTTTCATGATAAATTTCGCCCGTTTTAAGATTTTTTATGAGAATCCCATACTTACCTTTTGAGCCTTGCATCGCCTCATCGACAACTTTTGAGAGTTGAGAAGATGATTCTGGTAATGTCGGATAAATAACGACATTCGCACCCATTACCTGAGGTTTTAGTGGAAAGTATGTATGTAGCGCGTAATTTGTTCCTAAAAAAGAAAAAAATGAAGTAAGAAGTAAAACGAGAAAAGTAAACCCAGCTCCTCGACCTTTAGCTCGCGGTCGATGATAGTGCGAGCGCCGGAGGGGGGTGTAATTTAACTGAGACATCCAGTTATTCTACACGCTCCGACACCCAATTGTTACAACATAACAACAAGAGTATAATTACCCTATGCACGACCACTTTGAACCGCATAAACTTAACCAAATGAGTTCCTTAAATTGGCTCCGGGCGTCAGTTTTAGGTGCAAATGATGGCATCGTTTCTATTGCGGGATTGGTATTAGGAGTTGCGGGTGCCACTAACTCTACACCTGTAATCGTTACTGCCGGCATCGCTGGAATTATTGCTGGGGCTATATCTATGGCATCGGGTGAATATGTTTCAGTCAGCAGTTCCCGCGACACTGAACGTGCGCTACTAAAAAAAGAGGCATACGAGCTTAAGCAGTTTCCCAAAGAAGAACTTGCAGAACTTGCTCATTTATACGAACAGAAGGGATTATCTCAATCAACTGCACTTACTGTCGCTAAAGAGTTAACTAAAAAAGACGCGTTTGCTGCTCATGTAGATATTGAGCTTGGAATTGATCCAGATAATTTAATCAGCCCCTGGCAGGCAGCTACCGCTTCAGCACTTGCGTTTGTGGCAGGAGCAGTCATTCCCCTGTTTACAATTGCGTTTCCGCCAGCAGAGATTAGAGTGCCGGTGGCATTTACGGCCGTCGTATTTGCACTGGCAATAACAGGAACGGTGAGTGCAAAAATTGGAGGAGCTAGTGTTACTCGCGCCGTCGTACGAGTTGTTTCGGGTGGTGTTTTGGCAATGGCAATTACCTACGGTATCGGAACGTTATTTGGTGTTTCGGGAATCTAACCATACTCCACGTTGCTCACAACAAAATTCACAAACTCTTCATTATTTTTCTCCAACTCTCCATCCCGTTCAAATCGATGAGTAGCCCCTGGAATAATAACTAATTTGCAGTTAGGAATGCTTTCTGCAGTTTTTATACTTTGCGACACGGGAACATTATCGTCAACATCTCCGTGGATAATAATTGTTGGAATATGAATATCTTTAGCGATTTCATAGACATTATATTTTATTGCATCCTCGTACAAACCGAATTTGATTTTAATAGCAGTCCCCAGGCTATTTGTGTACATCTCCATGTTGGTTCTTTTCCATTGCTGAATTTGTTCCGGAGTTCTACGGGCTGCCCACACTTCTTTATAATCTGAAACCGGACATTTTAAACCCAATACGAATAAATCGTCTGTTTTAGATGCGGAAACAATACTTGCCATTCCTCCAAAACTTGATCCGATCAATCCGATCTTTATATATCCTTTTTCTTTTACAAAATGAATCGCCTGCAAAATATCATCAACCGCTTCGCTCATAGTTATATCCTCAAAGCTCCCCTCACTTTCACCATGGGCGAATAGATCAAATCGAAATGTTGAGATATTCTTTTTATTAAGCTCATTTGAAAGTGATACAGTGCTTTTTCTATCTTTACCTGTCGCAAATCCATGAACAAGAATTATTATTGGATTTTTTAAATCGTTCGTGGGATTTGATAAAACTCCACACAATTTCAATCGATTTGAATTTTGAAAAAATACTTTTTCTTCCATTGATTAATGCCACTTATTAAATTCTTCAAACATTTTCAATCTATTCTCGCTTCCATCATATTCGGTGCCAAACCATGCATCGAGAATATTGTTCACTTTTTCTTTATCATCATCCCACCCAACCAAGCAGAGTATATTACACTTGTCGTATTGGCGTGCCCATTGGGCGATCTTGGGAGCTGTTGCTAAACATGCGCGAATACCGCTGAATTTATTTGCACCCACTTCAACGCCAACACCAGTTCCACAAATTAATATTCCACTATTATCTTTATCTGTAAGAACTTTTTGTACAACAGGTGGAATCATCTCTTCAAGTTTTAAATCTTGATCAGCGCTGGTCACACCACTATCTTCAAATTCTAAATTATGAGTTTTTAAATACTCGTAAACATGTTGCATTACGGTAAATCCATGATCATCGGAGGCAGTATAAATCATTACGTTATTATTTTGTATGTTTCTGAATTAATTCCGTTATATGTTCCAATTTATGTATATCGGGTTTATGAATTTGTTCGCCGAGTTTAAAATATTTTCCTTTATGGTAAATAATCGGATCACTTTCATATTCGGTAAATGTTTGTACTTCCCCAATGAAAATCGGGTGGTCGCCCATTTCAATAAGTTTAATCAATTTACATTCTGCATTTAATGTCGCTCCCTCGACCATAAGGGTATTAATTGATTTTGCTTCATAAAAATTAATGCCAAGTTCTTTAAGAATTGCAATCTTATCCACTTCTTTTCCATGATTATTCCCCGCTACACTTGAAATAATATTCTGATCAGTTGATGCAAGGCTTACGCCAAATTCGCCCGTTTCTTGAATATTTTCAAACGTTGCCTTGCCGGGGCGAATACATACGGCAATTAGCGGAGGATCGTATGAAAGTTGATATGTCCATTCACAGGCCATAACATCCTGTCCCCATTTTCCATTACTGGTAATCAGACCAACATTAGTTAGAAACGATGCGGTTGTTTTCATATGTAGCTAGTATACCAGAATCACAATAAGTCTCTAGGATTCTTTATTTCATCCTCAAACTCAATATCTTCTTTTGCACATTCGATGATTTTCTGCTGTTTTTCTATTTTGAAATATTTTATTGGCTTTTTCATCTTTTTTGCGAGTTCAATTTCCGCAAGAACTCCATTACTTACAGCACCAAAAACCCAGATCTCGTCAGATTTCATAACTAAGTTATTATTCCCTTCTCGAACCAAGTTGCGATCGACCGTATCGAGTAAAAAATAATCGAAAATCATAAATGGATTTAAAGGAACGGCACCATTTTCCAAAACATATTTTGAAATAAACATTCGATAGAAAAAAAGATGTTTTGACATTGCGGTGTAAACAAGAGGTTTGATTGAAGTTAGGTTTTGAGCAACATGACTGAATGTATCTACCATATAAAAATATGTTATAAATTTACAAATTCAAAAACTCTTTTGCTTTCAAAATAACAGCCACCGATGCCCCATGAGTTATTTCACTTTTCATAACTAATCGAATGGCATCTCTAAGAGGAATTTTCATGACCTTCAGAGTTTCTGTTCCTTCAAGATTGGGTTGAGAGAATTCTAGATTCCGTGCAAGAAATAAATAATTTGGAGAATCAACAACAGATGTAAACGGATCAATAACGCCAAGATCTATCCATTCGCCTGCAAGTATGCCCGTTTCCTCATGGAGCTCTCTTTTGGCGGCTTCTTCTTTTGTTTCGTCTGTATCAATTCCACCACTTATTGCTTCTAACGTTTCACGCTCAACTGCATAATGATATTCTTTGGTTAAATAAACATTTTCGTCGCTATCTAGCGGCAAAACCGTAATTCCTGGCTTCATTTTTACAAACCCAAAGATTCCTTTTTCTCCATCAGGTCTAATTACCGTATCTTCTTTTACAGAAATCCATGGATTTTCGTATTTAGTAGTACTGTCAGTAATTATCCACGGGCCTTTCTTTATATTCATGAATCGATTATAGCACTTAGGAGGCCCATGAATATTACTTCTTTCCGTTCTGGAGCGGTTGAATAAATTTTATATATCCCAATACAAATGAAACGACTAGGCCTATTGAAACAACAATAAATAAGAATTTGGTGTCTTCCGTTTCAGCGCCGCGTATAGTGCTATAAATTAATGTCAATGCGCCTCCCAGTAAGATACCATCGGAAATAAGGAAAATCTTTTTGAGCATTGTTAAACTAATGACTACTAAAATCACTGCGGCAATAACCGCAATGGTGGAAACATTGCGCGCATAAACCTGTCGATCATGATTGTACTGCTTTTCTGCTTTATCAAATGCAGTTCGCTGTGCAATAATTTTAGGATCAACCACACATTTGTCAGACTGTACTGGTTGATATTTTAAATCCGCAGTCATTTCCGGATAAACAGGACCTTCATAAAATGCAGAAATCCCAACACCCACAAAAATTGCGAGAAATATTCCAATAAAAAGAGTGTAAATAATACGAAGGATCATATTGGAATATGGTAGCAGATTATTACCATTTTGCAAGCTACGTAAAATAGTATATGATGATAGTAAATATGAACGAACATAAGCATAAAAAATGGGATTTGGTTCATCTAATTTTTTACCATAAACTTAACTATGTAATACTAGTGGCCTTATCTTTCACTATTGTAATTGGGGTACTCGTGACCCAGATTGAACAAAGTGCAAAATTTTCAAATATAACAAATTATCATGATGGTATTTGGTGGGCTTTTGCAACTGTAGCATCAGTAGGATATGGCGATTATGTTCCCGTTACATATATGGGTCGAACACTGGCGGTCGTATTAATGTTTGTGGGGATTTCATTGTTCTCAATAATCACTGCTAATATTGCCAGCTTTTTCGTTGAAGAAGATGAAGAAAAAGAATTTGATCTTATCGCTGAAAAAATCGATCGCTTGGAAAAGAAAATAGATTCCCTGCAAACGTTACTCGACAAATAATATTTTGTCAGACTCCTTTTCTCTATTTTGGAAGCGGAAGCGCATCAGCAGTTATTCTAATTAAAGTACTTAGCCATTCTCTATCGTCCAGTTTTTCATCAACCTTGATATATATTTTTGCTCCAGGATATGGAATTCCCTCTTTGAAATCATTTCCGGCAAATTCTTTACCAGAAATTGTCGACTTCACAAAAAGCTCGTCATCACAGATAAGAGCAACAACTTTTTCGTCACAATAGAGTGCGTATTCTCCAAACATTTTGCGAGTACGAATGTTTGCCATTGTAGAGAGTTGTTCGAGAATATATTCGACAGTTTCTGGTTTTGTGGACATGGGAAATTATTTTAGCGGACAAGAAAATTTTGAGAATGAAGAAATTCGTTTACTTTTTCAAATAATATTTCGTGACCTTCGGAATTTGGATGCACGCTATCTACTAATAATTGTCCAAACTGTGATTCTCTTAATTCTTTTAATAATCGTAGAAATGGGATATCCATTTGGGAGTAAACTTCTGCAAGCATGTCTTCAAACCTTTCCACATCCTTATTATTAAACAAACGACCTTTTGATTTACTTTCATTTATCGGAGTAAGTCCAATACCACATACTTTACAGTTATACTGTTTTGCAATTGTAATTGATTGCTGTATTGCAGTCTTAAATTCATCATCTGGTGTTAGTTTTCCAGACATCCAATTATTTGCACAGCTATCATTAATTCCTATGGCAAAAATAACAAGAGTTTCTTCGTTGAAAAATCTTTGAGAAAGCTCGATTGTTAATCGCTCGGGCAAACGCACAGTAAGATCACCTGGAATACCAAGGTTGTAGACTAACCAATTCTTGGGCTCATCTATTAGATTGTATTTTTTATCAATATACTCTCTAAGTCGTTGTACCCAACCACCCTGTTCATCCCATTTCCCATAGGCAATACTGTCTCCGAATACAAGAATATTCATAACGAAAGTATACCAAATGTTATATAGATGCCGAAAACTTATATTTGGTTTAATGAAACTTCTCTGTGGTACTTCGTATCTCGTAATTTAGTTCCTAAACCAAGATAAATTTTAGTTCCGTTTACGCTCCCCAAACTACCCATTCCCAGTACTACTCCGTAATGTGGGACATCGATATTCCAGGTAATAAATCCTTCCCCGAATATACTATTTGTTATAGATTTGATTTCTGAATAATCAAGAATCGTATCGATATCAATGTGGAAATGAGGAATCCATTCGTCTACATATTCAGTCTTACTTTGATTCAACACAATTTCAAACAGTGGATTTTCCCAATTTGATTTATTACCAATAAAAAACCATCGGTTGGATTTATTTCCCGATTCCTCTTCATATAATTCTAATTGCGAATCTTTTAGAATTTCTTTGTAAAACGCAATTTCCTCTTCGATACTTTTGCACCAATAGCTAATGCCGACATGATTTAGCCTCAGTATTTGGCGAGATATTTGATTTATAAATAAATCCAAATTCTCTATTTGAACATTCTCTTTAAGAACATCTGGAGATGTGGAAATAATTTTACTTTCCAAGTCTACGTCGTTTACTTTTAGAGAATGAGTATCGACCGAGATAAAGTTTACTATGTTTAGCGCATCATTTTCTATAGAGATAGAATTCTCAATTGTCGGAACTTTCTTTAGTATTTCAAGCAGTTCTATGATTTTTGTGTTCAGCACAATGAGGAGATTATATCAAAAGTCGCGCGTTTACTACGATCCGTTAGAAACATTACTTTTCTGGATAACGTATTTTTATAGCGATCAATATAAAATTCATGATAATCAAAACCGTATTCGCAATAATTACTGGTAGTGCATTTTTTGCCAGACCATACGATAGCCACAGTACTGATGCACCACTGAACAAAAGGAGTGATGCAAATGAAAGATCTTTCGTTTTTTTAGTCTTCCATGTTTGTAATACCTGGGGAACTAGCATTACAATATTAAGGCTTGTTGCCAAATAGCCAAAAATGTCAGGATTTATCATGTGGCTTAATTATATCTTATTTTTCTGATTTAGTATCAATTTTAAAGTTGCAACGTCTTGCATCGGAGTTCCGTCGCTTCGAAAAACAGTGAAGTTCTTTTCTGGCAATTGGTTGCCATTCTGGAGAATATCAGTTAAATAAACAATTCCATCTTCATGTAAAAAACCTTTCTCTTGTGCGGCCTTCACATCCCCTGCATGCAAAGACTCGGACCAATCAATAATAACATTATGTTTTCGCGTATCAAAAAATTCGCTCGCCAGTTCTCCATTTTCCTGCAACGATTTATACGTTGTGATAATAGCGCCTTTTTTAATTTTTGAGACATTTTCAGCTGAAAGAACTCCTGTCGTGGCGCTTGTATGAAGAATGATAATGTCATACAACTCTAACTGGGGCTCATTTTGAAACGTTGTAGTAACGCCAAGATCAGCGGCAAATTTCGTAAATTCATCAGATTTCCCCGATGCATTTACCATGTCAACCTCTGTTAGGCTCGGATATACTTCCTTCAGATAGGTAAGTGACCATCGCGCGACCCTACCTGAACCAAATATAATTATTCGTTTACCACTTAGGTCTTTTATTCCGAGTGCCTGTAACAATAACGCATCCATAACTCCCGTCCTCATCGTGCAGTATCCGGTAAAATCTATATTCAACTCAAGCTTTCCATCATGAAAAACGAGTGCTTGTTCAGGAGCTTTTTTCGATATGAGATCAAAAGGACTGGCAGAATGGTAAACACGAGGAGGAAGATCTCCGAGAAGTTCAAAACTAATATAATTGAAGTAGTCACCAATAAACGTTTCTCCTTTAAAAAATTCAGGCGCATATTTTTTCATTACATAATTATCTTGGTGAAGAAAAACATTACCGATGCTTTCTATGAGTTTTTTTGCGTTTAATTGCATAAGTTTGTCAGCCCAAATTGTACACTACTTATTTAACCACGTAATCGTAATCTGGAGAACAGATGCAAACGAAACCCACAGTAAATATGGTACTTGAATATAGGTAATCCAACGCGCATAGGGATATATTACAAGCATCGCCCAAATGATGGTTATCCACACTAGGAGAATGTCTACGCTAGCAAGAAGGTTATTTTTTAATCCAAATTGAATAGGGGTAAATGCCACATTAAAAATAATATTGAGAATAAATGGTAAAGCAACAATCATCGGTATCCTCTTTTGAAATACCAACAAAAAAACCTTTCCAAATGAAATAGCTATAAGTACATACAACACGGTCCACACTGGTCCAAACAAAAAAGAAGGAGGCGCCCATGCAGGCTTAATTAATTTTTGATACCAATTATATGTTGTGTCCATAGGATGATTATACTGTATACAGCCAATAAGTAAGATATACAATGGAGATGGGGATATTTTCCATTACTTCAAGTAACTCTATGAAAACAAAAATGGTTATTGTTGATGACAAAATGCAGCAAAAGTATATTTATACTTTGACTGAACCAGTAGGAGAGAACTTTGATCCTAGATTTATACCTGAACTTTCCCCTCAACAAATGCTGCGTTTAGGAGTCTTTGGCGGCAAGTACTTAACCGATTGTACTAAAGAGTTTCCAAAAAAATGGTTTAGTGGTGCTAAACTTTCTCCAAAACAATCAGATCCTAGAATTAATTATTTCGGTGTTCCTGCTAGCCAATCGCTTGCAGAATGGCGTCAAAAAGGCTGGATACATCCGGACGATCCACGAGGTTGGTTCCAGTGGTATTGTCGTTATTATATGGGTAGACGACATCAGGATGACGATCGGCAAATTAATCGATGGTTGGCGATGAAACGACATATCTCACAAGTCTACAACAACTGCACAGTGGGCGACGCGACATGCAGACCAAAGCAAAGACAAGCCCTGCTTCACTGGGCGTATGATAGCCGAAGGATGTGAAGGATCGGCTGATACATTTCGTGATAGCCGACTCTACTTCACGACCACTGATCTCACAAGATCTCGAAATACTTAGTCATAACCAGTATTCCTGATTTCGGAAGCTTATCCACCTTATTTCACCGATAGCTCTCCCTTTGTAATACTGTACATTGTTGGACTAAATCCAGCACCAGTTTCGCACCAGGCTCGAGCAGTTCCCTCACTTGATGTGGCAGCATGACCATATACTTCGGCACCGTGCTTTATCATCGCATCTTTGACATACGAGACAATATACAATCCACTCAGGCCTGGAAACCCACTGGGAATTTGGAACATGAAGCGAGCTTCCTTTGTTTCTTTATTCACATATACACAAAGCGCTTCTGTTTTGTAATGGAGTCCACCAGCATAGTCAAAATTCCAATATTCAACATGATTAGATCCATTGACTTCATAATGATCCTTCTTCGCATCTACCTCAGAAACATGAAACTTAATCCGCTGATTTGGATTACTCATCCTAAGATGACCTTCTGCTTTCCCGTCCTTTTTATGATCTTTCACATATTTTTCACATGCTTTTTTACTCACAAATGCTGGATTATTAAAAAGTTTCCATCCATCATTTTTACATTGAGATTGAGATGTTGGTGGGGTTATTTCTGCTAGTGCATCAAAATCAAATGTTGTTGACTTTGCTGAAGTTGCAAAGGTAAATCCATCAAGATTCTCAGTGTATCCGTCTGGATAAGGCTCGCCAACTCGAAGACCAAGAAACGAATCTGTTACTCGAATACGGATTCCTGGATAATCAGACAATATCTGCGTCCATGTCTTCGATGTCGTTCCAGGCTCCCCGGTTACAGGCCACGTAGCTCCAGAATAGAGCCATTGTGCAGAGCCACTTTGAAGAGCGTCCCATTTCTGCCACGTGTTTTGTGTGACGGTGCCATTAAGACTTGGTACAAAAACCAATCGCCTTTGCCACGTGTCTGTGCCATTAAAATCAACATTGAAATTCAAATAGCCTGAACGATTGATACTTCCCGGATTTCCAGCTGAAGGATTGTAGGTATAAAATGAAAGTTCTGTAATATCTCCAAGGGGAGTGCCACTAAATTGATATGTTGCAAGATTTCGTCGCTGTGTCCCTAGTACCTGAATCTGCACGCTCTCTGTGCCAAATGGAACTCCAACTGGCCCACTTACAAAAGACCCAAGTGAATTATCTATAACGTCTGTTTCATCATTGTATATAAACCACTTCGTTGGCGTCGCAACAACATCTGCAAAGCTCGTTGCCATGTCTCCAGGAGTTACAACGACTGTTGAGGCAACCGCTGAGGCCGATTGTGTCAAGCCTGAATATAAAAGGCCTCCAAGAATAAGTGAGAGTATATTTTTTTTTGAGAACATAGATGTTTTTAAAAATGATTAACTAGATTAGTTATAGGTTAATACGAAAGGCAAGTCAATAAGGAGCGGAATCCCTTCGAGTCAAATCCATTCTATTACGGAGAACTTAAGCATCCACGTGAAGGTGGTAATTAATACAAGGGGTCATACAAAAGCAATTTGTTCTTCCCAAAAAATCACCGCCCTTATTGAGAACTAACAAACTGCAATTCGTACCCATCTTTTTTCTTCGACTCGACTAAAGCCATGAGCGAGCGAAGTGAGTCGAATGGCTGGGGAGCTAGGATTCGAACCTAGAGTCGCGCCGCTCCAAAGGCGGGCGTGTTACCATTACACCACTCCCCATTGCGTCCGCCAGTGGCGGTCCACTCCCCCTATTCTACCAAAAATAGCTTCAGAAGTGTGCGTATGATATACTTGGAGGTATGAAATCAGGTACCGTAGCCCTTATTGGGCGCCCAAATGTAGGCAAATCAACGCTTGTAAACAATTTAATTGGTCAAAAAGTTGCAATCACCTCCCCAAAACCCCAAACTACTCGCTTCCCGATTGAGGCATTATATGAGGATGATCGTGGGCAGATTGTGTTTGTGGACACCCCGGGAATTTTTAATAAGGCGATTGACACCCTGTCAAAAAAAATTAATCAGCAAACAATTCACGGATTAGGGTCGGAAGTAGATTTGGTGTTATATATTGTAGATCCTACACGCAAACGCGATTTTGAAGAAGCGAAAGTTTTGGGAATTGTCCGGAAAATCGATAAACCAAAAATACTCGTTTATAACAAAGAAGATGAGGATCGAAAATATTTGCCACAATATAAATTTTTAGAAAGTGAATTTGATACGTTTTTTAGCATTTCTGCATTGAAGAAAAACCACTTAAGTCTTTTACTTGATAAAGTATTTGAAATGTTGCCGGTACGCGACAAAATTGTCGATGCAAAAGAATATGTGTACCCTGCTTTGAATATGGATAGTAAAACATTTTTAAGCGAACTAATTCGAGAAAAAGTTTTTTTGCGATTACGTCGCGAATTGCCATATACAACTACTGTTGTAATTGAGGAGATTAAGGAAAGGAATGATAATTTAGTTTATATTCAGGCGAAAATTATTACGACAGATAATAAATATAAAAAAATGATTATTGGTTTAGAAGGTCGACAAATTAAAGTTATTGGATCAATGGCGCGAAAAGAAATTGAAGCAGCAACAAATAAAAAAGTGTATTTAGAATTAACCGTTGACGTTAACCGTCACTGGATGGAGACGTTTTAAACATTCTTCTTTACCAAGTAATTCCATAGATTCGTTGAGCGGTGGCGAGATTTTTCTACCCGTAATTATTACTCGCATTACCATAAAATATTCACTGTTTTTTAAACCGGCGTCGACCGCGACTTGCAGCATCGCCTGACCAATACTCTCAACACTCCACGCAGAAAGCTGACTGAGAGCGTCGTTCGTTTTTAAAATCACGTCGGAATACTTTCCCAAATCAACCTCATAATCAGTCGGAGCTGTTACAAAAAAATTACAGTATTCATCATATTCTTTTAATGTCTTAATTCTTTCTTGGATTAATGGAATTGTTTTATCAATAAGTTCTTTGGAATATTTTTCCTTGTGAAATTCTAGCAATTTCTTACTCAACTCTTCAGGTCCCATTTTCCGAATGTATTCACCATTCATCCAGGTGAGTTTAACAACATCAAAAATAGGAGCTGATGGATTTATATCTTTCAAATCAAAAACTTTAATATATTCATCAAGTGAGAATATTTCTTTTTGATCCGGATGGCTCCAGGCCATGAGTGCTAAATAATTTAGAACTGCCTCACGCAAATACCCTTCTTCCAAATACCACGAAGCCCATACTGCTCCTTTTCGCTTTGAAATTTTTCCTTTTTCCGGAGTTCGCAATAACGGCAAGTGAGTGAATATTGGGAGTTCCCACTTGAGCATATCATAGAGAATTACATGTTTTGGAACTGATGCCATCCACTCTTCCGCTCGAATAACATGTGAAATTTCCATTAAATGATCATCGACAACAACGGCCATGTGGTATGTCGGATATCCGTCTGATTTTATAAGAACTTGGTCATCAAGAGTGCTATTATCGATAGTGATTTCTCCACGAATCGTATCTTTATACGTAGTTGAGCCATCAGGAATTCGTAGGCGAATCACATAAGAAGTATTCTCGTTAAGTTTGTCTTGGATCTCGGTTGCCGATAATTTCAAACAATGGCGATCATATTTTGGCTGGCGCTTTTGGGCCCGTGCTTGCTCCCGCAGCTCGTTAAGTCGATCTTCATTACAGAAACAATAATAAGCATCTCCTTGAGATATAAGTTGCTGTGCATATTTTTTGTATAAATCTAACCGCTGCGACTGAATATACGGCCCAAACGGTCCGCCTTTGATCATATCCTCATCAGGCTCCAAGTCATACGCACGAAGCGTTGCAAGGATCTGTTCGGCTGCACCTTCTACAAACCGCGTGCGATCCGTATCCTCAATACGTACAATAAATTGGCCGTTATGCTTGTGTGCATAAGCCCAGTTTATTAAAGCGCTATATAAATTACCTATATGTAAGTCGTTTCCCGTAGGTGACGGAGGAATTCTTGTGCGTACCATATGGTTGAATTATAGCACGGGAATAAGTATATTTGAACTATGACGCTTTCCGAGCTATCCTATTATTCCCGCAAGTCACTACCGTTCATTATTTTAAGTGGTGCATTTTTCTTGATTTTTTTCGCTATTATTATGCTTTTAATGCGTGCGCCAGTTGAAGTTGCCCCTACAACTACGGTACTAAATACGACTTTTGGACCACTTCCTGCGCCTGTTTTTACGCATAAGCTCGACTACCCAGTCGGCGGCACGTACGAGATTGATAATATTGAAGGACGACCAATAAGCGCAACGGATTCTGCCCAAGTTTTTTTCATTCCCCCTAAGTCGCCGCGTTTTAGCTATTTGCAAAATATTTACACTATGGCAAAAAATGCAGGATTTAATACAGAGCGAACTCCTCACTCACTGCAAGATACGACCGCAGTGTTTGATGATGGGACACAGCGACTGAGTATTGATATTACCTATTTTAATTTTTCGTATAAATACTCTTATGAACGATCTGCTCTTACTTTTATAAATCCCCAAATAACCGATGAAACGACTATTAAAGACCGCGCAATTCGCTATTTACAGCAACTCGGAAAATATCCACCCGAGCTGGCAGCAGGAACACAGCATATTGTGTATATGCGTTACAACACTGACTTGAAAGAATTTGAAGTAGTCAAGGATCCGCAAGACGCTAACGTTGTTGAAGTTGATTTCTTTGGACCCGATGTTCTTGAAGGCGCGGGCGAATATCCCATTGTCTCACCGAAATATTTTACATCAGAAAATTATGTTGTTATGAGTATGAGCGGATTATCCCCGAAAATATTAAAGGCACAAATTAAATTTTTCGAAAAAGATGAGGCAAATACGGGCGTTTATCCGCTCAAAACTGGTGACGAAGCGTGGGCAGAATTTAACACCGGAAACGGAACAATTGTTTCCCCCGGAGGAGAAAGTTATCCAATCAAAATCAAAAAAATGTTTTTGGGATATTTTGAACCCGATACGTATCAACCATATTTTCAACCGGTGTATGTATTCTTAGGAGACAATAATTTTGCAGCATATGTACCTGCGGTAAAAAATTAAATCGAAACAAATCCTACGTTCGTGTCGATCCAATGAACAATCGCTTCAGTGTCATAAAATCGGTCATCACTTTTCATAATGACAATTAAAAACTGATGCCCATTTCGCTTATAAAATGAAACTAAATTTTCGCCCGCTTCTTCGGTATATCCGGTTTTGAGTCCACCGATTCCGGGAATTTTTCCGAGTAATTTATTAACATTCGAAAGCACGTGGAAATGCTCGAAGTTTACATCGGAAATAGTAATACTAGGAGTTGAGACGATTGTCGAGAGCAGTTCGTTTTGTAATAATTTCCGTCCGGCTAGTGACAAATCAAATGGCGAGGAATATTGACGTGGATCATCGAGACCAGCGGGATTATTGAAATGAGAATTATTCATGCTTAGTTGAGCAGCTTTTTCATTCATTCGTTCTACAAATGCATCGTACCCAGGACCATAGTTATCGGCCAAAACATATGCAACATCATTACCCGAATGTACAAGAAGACCATACAGCAATTCTTGAACGCGCAGTTGCTCGCCTTGTACAAGCCCGACAACTTGCCCTTCTGAAATTACTCGTTTTACCGTTAAAACATCGGTGTGTTTATATATGTCCAAAGCAACAAGTGCGGTAATAATTTTTGCCGTGGAGGCGGGGAAAAAATGAGCATCTTTGTTTCGCTCCAATACTGGTGTTGCACTATTGGCATCGATTACATACGCTCCCTGCGCTGAAATATTTGGGAATATTCCTACATTTTTCACATACACAATTGGCCTAATTTCTTTTTCAGAAATTTTCTTTTGAGCAGCAAAAAGATCGCGATTGTAACTGAAAAAATGTGAGTAATAATTATTTCCAGGGTAAAATAATAGAAAGGTCGAAAAAAGTGTAAGAATGACAATATTCCACACGCGTCGTTTTATGTTGCTAGGAGCTAATTTCTTTTTTTTCATCTTTTGTGGCATTTAATCGTACGTCAATTCGTTCCATGTCGCGAGGGAAGAGTGAAGCTTCTCGGACATTTCCTAAATTTAACAGTTTCATTGTCATTCGCTCAAGTCCAAATGAAAAACCACCATGTGGGGGCATGCCGTATTTGAAAGCCTGTAAATACAGATAGAAGTCTTCCGGATTCATCCCTCTGCTTTTTATTACCAAGACAAGTTCATCATAGTCATCAACTCTTTGGCTTCCACTTAGAATTTCAATTCCTCGGAAAAGTAAGTCATAGCTTAATGAATATTCAGGGTCTTTGGGATCGGGCTTTGAATAAAATGCGCGTTTTGCCGTTGGAAAATGGGTAATCGTAACGAGGTCGGATTTATGCGTTTCAAGAGCCCATACGCAAATTTCCTTCTCATCTTCCGGTTCCAAATCTTGTTCTTTCCGATTATCTCGACCCGTTCGTTCGAAAATAATCTGTTGTGCTTCTCGTAATGTAAGTCGCGGAACTTTTCCATTTACTTCTGGCGGTTCAACACCAAACTCTATTAGAATTTCTGGATGTTTTTCGGTAACATTTCTTAATATTGTTTGTCCTACCATTTCAACCGCATCAAGCAATTCTTCAAAGTTTACGAAACCTAGTTCACAATCAAGCTGTGTCGCTTCCGACAAGTGACGAGTCGTTACTGAAGGCTCAGCACGATATGCATGAGATACTAAATACACGCGCTCAAAAACGGGCACCATAATTTGCTTATACAGCTGTGGACTTTGAATTAAGAACGCCTCATGATCGTAGTATTTTACTTTGAATACTTCCGCTCCCCCTTCGGTAGATGAGAAAGAAATAGTTGGAACAAAAACTTCGGTACATCCAAGTTCTTGGGCGGCTTTTCTAAAACCTGCCATAACTTGCTCTTGAACTTGAAAGATAGATCGAACATGCGGATGACGGAGCGTGAGCGATCGATAATCGAGAAGGATGGGAAGTGTAACGTCGAGTTGATCTTTTGCAAAATCAAAAGGAAGTGTTTGTGCTTTGGAAAGAACTTCGAATTCTTTGCATTCTACTTCAATAGTACCTGTTGCGCTTTTCTCATTCACCATGTGCGCGGGTCGCTCTTTTACCAAGCCCTTAATACAAACTACATCTTCAGGATTAATCGTAGCCAATTCAGGTCCACCAACAATTTGCACATCGCCTGAAACATCGCGAAGATCAATAAAAACAACCTTTTTGTGATTTCTGATTCTATATGCCCAGCCGTAAAGTATAACGTCTTGACCAACCTTGTCAGCAAGTGAAGAAATGGAAAGTTTTTTCATGCCCCCATTATAGCTGCTGGGGGCTTCGTTGACAATAGCAAGCGTAAATGATACAATATGATACGAGGATATATGTTCTCATACCCACACCAACCTTGCAAGGAGGGTTGATGTGGTTTTTTTATGGCAGAAATTATTTCAGATTATACACCACCATCTGACGCAGGACAAAATGGCTCATTGCTCGATGGCCCTGCTGTGCTCCGAAAAAATCAAGATTACATCAGGAGCTCTCATGAAAAAGATCTGGGCTTGGATGAAGGAACTAGCAATGAAGGTATGGAAGGAACTAACTCTCTGCCTATTAGTGTGGTTACAGAGAGCAGCATGGATTTGCCTGAATCTGCAATAGCAGGCGACACATATGATTCTCCTGAAAACGGAACACTCTATGATAGCGCTATACCCGGAGTTCAAACGACTGGAGAAGTTACATTGAGTAAGCGAGAAAGAAAGCGACTTGCACGCGCAGCATTGGAAGGCACTTCATCATCAGATACACAACCGGTGTATGGACGTGGAAAGTACGGTAGAAAAAATGCGGCTGCTGCTCACATGAGAGCAATTGTTGACGAAAAAATCACGAAATATCAGGAGGGTTATCGTAATGGAATAAAGAGCAAAAGAAGGGGCGGTAAAAAATAACTTATTAAATAATCGTTTTCCCCATCATACTCACTTTCTCCCGCCCATTCCACCGATTAATCTCAAGTTTATAGACAAATTCTCTTTTCTCCCCGATTTTTAATTCATCATGAAGTGCTCCTTGTTTAAAAAACATACATTCAATTGGTAAGATGTCGCCGCTTTTAATCATTAACTTTAAATGATCGCTATTTTTTCCGAGCAATTTTTTATCAGCAATCTGACCTTCAGTTGAGAATACCGGGTATGGGTTACCTACTCCAAAAGGAGAGAGTTTTTCGAGCGCATGTGCAAGTTCAAGTGTGTTAAGTTCAAATGGAATTTGCATATCAACATTTGTCGTTGGAATTAGTTGTTCATCAGTAATGTTTTTTTCTGCGTCAGTTAAAATTGCCTTTTTGAATTTTTCTAAGTTCTTTACTTCGATCGAAAGTCCGGCGGCCATTGCATGTCCGCCAATGCTTATAAGTAGTTTTTCATGTATTCTCAGAAATGCCGTAATGTCAACTCCCGTGATAGAGCGGACCGATGCTTTTGCGTGTCCATCGGAAATTGCCAGAACAATTGCCGGGCGATAATATTTTTCAACCAATTTTGAAGCAATCAAGCCAATAATTCCTTCGTTCCAATCGGGTGAGGAAACGATAATTATTTTGTCTGTTTCATTTACTTGTTTAAGCGCTTGTTCTATTCCAATTTCCACCAATGCTTGCCTATCTTTATTTACCGTTCCTGATTTTTTTGCAAGTTCGCTTGCTCGGCTCTCCGAAACTGTACAAAGCATACGGAGTGCATCGATTGCATGGGTAAGTCGACCGAATGCATTAATACGTGGAGCGATAATAAAACCAACTTCGTACGGACTCATGTTTCGACCTACAATTTCCGCATCAATAAATAAATGTTTTAAACCCGGACGACTACTTTTAGTAAGTGCTTTCAGCCCGTGCTTTACTAATGCTCTACTTGCACCGGTAAGTGGGACGAGATCCGCAACAGTTCCAATAGCAGCAAGCGCCTGGTAGTCGTTTGAAAAGTGTTTAGTAAGAATTGAAGAAGTTTTGGCGTCAAGAGAGTTTTTCAATTCTTCAAAAACTGTTTTTGCAAAAAAATAAGCAACACCGCTCCCCGATAATTTGCTGGTATGAAAAATCGCTAGTGTATCGGTCGGATCAGTTTCTGCTTTACTATGATGATCGGTAATAATAACGTCTATTCCCAATGACTTTGCGTATGAAATTTGTTTGTGCCCCATGATTCCATGATCAACTGAAATTATAAGTGCAGGATTATATTTTTCCTTTACCGCATCAATTCCAACTTTTGAAAATCCATACCCTTCACTTTTTCTATCGGGAACATGGGGAAATACTTTGAATCCTAGCAAATGAAGTGTTTCCCACAAAACTGCTCCTCCGGTAATTCCGTCTGCGTCATAATCACAATATACAACGATAGTTTCGCTATTCTCCTTAATACGCTTGAGTGTAGAGAGAGTGGATAAGAGATGTTTTTTGTAATATGCTGGTGTAAAAAATGATGAAAAATCGATTGTGCTCGGGTTCGGAGGATTTAAAAACTCAATATCTTTCTCAAGGCCTCTATCTTTGAGTAATAAAGAGACGATTTCATCAACGCTTACAGGCTCTTTAAGGGTTCTTTTAATAGCAAGTTTCATTCGTGGCATATATAGTACAATAATCCGTATGAAAACGCCACTTGTTTTGCCTAGCGAAGTTTTGGAATTTATGAGCAGTTTTGAAAAAAACGACTTTGAGGTTTATGTGGTTGGCGGAGGTGTTCGAGACTTAATTTTGGGAAAAGAAATTACTAACTGGGATTTTACAACAAACGCTTCGGTTGAAGCTATCCAGAAACTGTTTCCTGAAAATTTTTATGAGAACAATTACGGAACGGTAACGGTTGTACTAGATAAAGAAAAGGGGTTCTTATTTGAAGTCACTCCATTTCGAAAAGAGAGCGGTTACACCGACAGCAGACACCCCGATGAAATTGAATGGGCAACAAAGGTTGAAGAAGATTTAGCCCGACGAGATTTTACAGTGAATGCAATTGCATTTGATGGCAAATCTTTGGTAGACCCATATGCAGGAGAGCAAGATATTGAAAAGAAAATAATTAAAGCTGTAGGAAATGCAGATGTTCGATTTGCAGAAGACGCTCTTCGACTTATGCGAGCTGTTCGGATTGCAACGCAATTGGGATTTAGTATTGATAATGAGACTCTTGAATCGATCAAAAAAAATGCGGAACTTATAACGCATATTTCGGGGGAACGGATTCGCGATGAGCTATTCAAGATCATTAACTCCACAAGAGCCGCGGACGGAATTCTGTTGCTCCACGATACAACATTGCTTAAATATATCCTCCCCGAAGTTGAAGATTGTTTTGGAGTAGACCAGGTAAGTCCGGGCCGGCATCATACGGTTGATGTTGGAACTCATTTAATCGAAGCACTACGACTATGCCCTTCAAATGATGTAATCACTCGTTTTGCAACGCTACTTCATGACATTGGAAAAGCAAAAACGTATGCGAAAGACGAACACACCCAAATGATTACATTTTATAATCATGAAATCGTAGGAGCTTCCCAGGTTTTCGAAATCGCACAACGATTGCATTTGTCAAAAAAAGAACGAGAAAAATTGGTAACACTTGTGCGATTCCACATGTTTACGGTTTCAGAAACCCAAACAGACAGCGCTATTCGCCGATTTATTAGAAACGTTGGAAAAGAGTATATGTACGATGCGCTTGATCTGCGCGTTGCCGACCGTCTTGGGAGCGGAGCAAAATTAACATCATGGAGAACTGAATTATTTAAAAAACGTCTTGAAGAAGTTCAACACGAACCATTTGCAGTAAAAGATTTAAAGATAAATGGGAAAGATGTTATGGAACAACTGTCACTCAAACCGAGTCCAAAGGTTGGAGAAATTCTTAATGCACTCTTTGCAGAGGTATTTGCAGGAACATTAAAGAATGAGCGAGAAGCACTACTAACGAGATCAAAAGAGTTGCAATGAGTGTTTCTCCTCCCCAATCGTCGTAATATCTTCGTGCCCTGGATATACAATTGTTTCTTCTGGCAATTCAAAGAGAGTTTTAAGAGATGCAAAGAGAACTTTTTTGTCGCTATATAAATGATCGTAACTTCCAATTCCTTCTTTAAAGAGCGTGTCGCCAGTAAAAACAGAATTTTCCTCCTCTACATACACCGAGCAGCTGCCGGGAGTGTGACCAGGGGTATGAATGACATTAAATGCAAAATCTCCAATCTCAAGCGACCCGGCTTTAAATGAAATAGTCTCCTTGGGAGCGATAACTGCCGGATCGAATCCTAGAAAATGTTTTGCGGTTTCGTTTAATCTCTTTACAAGAAATAAGTCATCATCGTGGATATACAGCGGAACATCGTACGACAATTGAATCTCGCCCACCGCCATAATATGATCAAAGTGTCCGTGAGTAGCGAGGAGGGCCACAAGATTTAACCGTTCCCGTTGAATTTTTTCAAGAATAAAATCAGCGCTGTCGGCCGGATCGATAATAATACAATCACTTCCTTGAGTTAAAAAGTAACAATTTGCCTGTAGTTGCCCGAGTGGATATGAATCAATTCGCACGTAATTATTTTTCGATAATTTCTGCTTTAGTTATTTGTACCGGATCAACGGGTGACGAACCTTCACCACCTGGTTTTACGGGTGCAGTTGCAATTTTGTCGACTGTTTCAAGACCTGAGCTTACTGTTCCAAAAATAATGTAGTTTTTAGGCAATGGCGTGTTTCCATGCATTATGAAAAATTGGCTTCCATTGGTATTTGGACCTGCGTTTGCCATCGCAACGGTTCCACGTACATATTCGCCTTCAAATTTTTCATCATCAAATTTGTATCCAGGTCCGCCCATACCAGTTCCCGTTGGATCTCCACCCTGAATCATAAATCCATTAATTACACGATGGAAAATTGTTTTGTCATAAAATTTGCTTTTAGCAAGTGTGACAAAATTATTTACCGTAATAGGAGTAGCCTTTGCATTCAAATCAATAGTGATTGCTCCCACCGATGTGGTTAAGACCGCCTGGTACTTTTTTGACGAATCAATCATCATTTTTGGTGTTGGTTTTGCTTTTGTCATATCGGTACTTTCTACAGGTACTTGCGCAGACTCTGCGGTCGAACTCTCTACAACCTCCGTCGTATCCAATTCATTCCGTGACGTTTTGGGCCACAAGAAGAAAAATGTCGCTCCTAATACAAATAATATTATCCCAACCGCAAGTCCAGTCTCTTTCTGCATACAAGCTTATTATAACAACTTATTGCGTCGGTTGCCACTCAATATATTCGCATCCAACAGCCATTTTAGTTTTTGGATCCCATTTATTGGTTGAACATACTTTCATACGTTTGCCATTAGATGTGGTTTTCATAACGAGCTTTTCACCACAGTCTGGACAATCTTCATCTAATTCCTCAACACTTGTTCCTAAAAACTCTACATAATCACAGCCACTTGCTGTTTTGGTTTCTGGATCCCATTTATTGGTTGAACACTTTTTCATCTTCTTGCCAAAACGAGTTACCACCAACATAAGTGGCGAGCTACATTTTGGACACTTTTCTTCAAGTGTTTCAGGTTCAGGAGTTACCCACAGCACGTAGGAACATCCATCTACCTCTTTAGTGTCGGGATTCCATGATCCGGCACTGCAACGTCGTAACGATTTCCCCGTTTTAGTCTGGGTGACTGGGTTTAGAGCTGATCCACATTGTGGACACACATCAGAATTTGTCATATGGAAAGCCATTATAAAAGACTGTAATTCATTTGTCTACGGACTAGAAGTCTCATTTTATGATATCTGGATCGTTAGAAGGCTCTATTTCGGCCATTATACCACTTGGTAATTCAGGCAGGGATGCGCCAATAATTCCCTGTAAATCGCCATACATTCCATGGGTATTATCAAGTACTTTTCTAATTTCTTTTTCCTGTTTAGCCCATTTAGTATGAAACCAATTTTTTTCGCGTTCAAGTTCTTTTTGCATTGATCCGAAGCCTTCCACGATAGCCTCGACCCGATGCTTAAATTCAGTGCCGGTTAAATACTGGTACAACACCTCCATCTTGCCATCGCGGCCTTCGTAAGAAGCTTTTTCATGTTTAATGCTTACTAAGTGATAGCGCAACGCAAACGCAAGTGCAAGTGCGAATTTCCATGAAACCACCCATACGCCTTCTTTATAGGTAAATGAGTCTAGCCAGTCGGGTTTATTAATAGTCACAAGCACTGCTAGCTCCGACTTTTTCGCCCGTTGATCTTCTTTTAACTTAGGAATCCATGACGCCTGCCACTGTGCGTTTTTAGTTTCCCACAAAATAGTTCCACAGGTTCGGCCGAGTTTATCGATAACGGTGTGAACCGTATCGGCTCCCCGTTCGCCTTTTTTAACTTCGGTAATTGAATCGGTGGGGAATTCTGCGTGCAATAACCGCTCTAGTTCCAGCTCAAGCACCTCACCCTGCATTTGTTGGGAGCCTTGTTGCATTTTAGTTTTAAGCTCTTCAATTTGGCGCAGTGCATCATTTAATTTCTTATTTTTTTCCAAATCCTTCAATTCATGCTCCGCTTCCGCTTTCTTTCGGGCGTCTTGGGAAATTCTTTCCTCCTCTTTTAATAATTTTTCTTTCATTTCAATTTCGCGCTCTTCATCACGTCGGCGCAGTGCGCGCATTTCTTCAAGCAGTCCATCAAGTTTTTCAGTAAGTTTTTTATTGCGTTCTTTTTCTTCGGCAATTTCTACCGAAAGATTTTTGGTTTGCGATTCAAATTCAGCAGCAGCCTTCTTTTGGGCTTCCTCGAGTGAGAGTTTTTTTGCCTCCTCTAGCTCAGCGGCATGTTTTGTGGCCACTGTCGCTATAATCTGTTCCTTCATTTGATGCGAAAGTGCTTCAGAAAGTTCGATTTCGTGCTTACAATGGGGACAAAGAATAGTATTCGTAGACATGAGTGGGAATAGTATAGCATACGTATTTAATATCTCCTATATTTATCATGTGCTCCAATATCCCACAACAAAGCATGTTTATTTTTTTCAATCCATAGAAAGAAAATACGATCAGATTTATTTACTCGCATTGTCCAAAATTCTGAATTTTTCAGAAGCTCTGTGTTGAGTCCGGGATGAGCGGGATTTGAGATAAAGAGTTTAAGTGCTCTAGCTATCTCTACTTTACGCTTTTTATCATTTTTAAAGTATTTTGTAACTGCGCGAGTGTACTTTGGAGTAGTCGAGATTTGGAGTGTCGCACGCATAATTGCGGCTATTTTATCAGGCGCGTTATTCAGTATCAAGTGAATTTAGGTAAGTATCTATATCTTTTTCACTTGACATAGTTACGACCCCTTTACCTTCCCGATACTCTTTTAGTGCCTCATCGGCAGCGCTCTGCATACGCACTAATTCAACGTCTTTTTTATCAACCTCTCGAACGATCAAATAACGAACGTACTCTGCCAAAGAAAGGCCACGGGAACGGGCAAGAGATTCTGCCAAGTTATATAGATGTGGTGAAAACGTAAATTGTGCCTGTTTTCTTTGTGCTGTTGTGTTCATAGTGCTAATATTATAACTCTATGAAAGAAGTATTGCAAGAGTCATATTATGGTAGGAGTTTTGTATGACTAATCGTTATTTAAGAAGCTCTATCTGCTCATCCGTAAGTCTTATAAATTTTCGCGGTGCTAAATTAAGGCTCAGTAGAGTTAGTCCTCCAATTCGTGTCCGTTCAAGTTCCACAACCGTCATTTGAATTTTCTGCATAGATCGCCTAATCTGTCGGCGTTTACCTTCGGAAATAGTGATTCTAAGCACGCATCGGCCCGGATAAAAATCGAGCACTTCAATTTTTGCCGGCATCGTTCTTCCCTCTTTTAAAAGCACCCCTTTTCGAACTTTATTTAAATGGTATTCAAATTCATCTTTGGGAAGTTGTCGGGCGAATTCGCACACAACTCGATACTCCTTTTCTACATGAGTTGATGGATGCGTAAGTCGTTGCGTTAAATTTCCGTCATTTGTGAGTAAAATGAGTCCTTTGGAATCTTCATCAAGTCGTCCAACGGGGAATACTCTGGGGGAAGGTGGAACCAATGAAACAATCGTTTTTTTACCATCGGGGTCTGAAGCTGTGGAAACGTACCCGGCGGGCTTATTGAGTGCATACACGACTCTCTCAGACTCTACAGAGATAACACGCCACGTATCGCTGAACATCTCTACTTTGTCCTTGGAAGGATCAACATCGACTCCTAAAACTGCTCGTTTTCCATTTACGCGGACCTTTCCATTTTTAATAATCTCATCAGCGCCCCGTCGTGAGGAAAATCCACTACTAGCCAAAAATTTATTGAGTCTCATTTTTTACGTTTTTCAAGCCATACCAACACTGGAACAGCCACGAATGGCGAAGAATACATGCCGGTTACGGTTCCGATTAACAGTGCTGCCGAAAAGAATTGAATTGATTGACCACCAAAAAGAGTTAATGGAACTAACATGAGTAAAATTGTAAGCGAGTTGTTAATTGATCGAACAACGGTTTCAGTAAACGCTCTATTAGCCATGGTTGGTAATGGCAACGTAGAGTGTTTTCTATATTCTCGAATTTTGTCAAACAACACAATCGTGTCGTGGACTGAGAAGGAGAGTGTAGTAAGAACAGCGGTAACGAAGAGAGTGTCAATCTCAGCTCCTAAGAAGTGAGAGAGTAAGGAGTATACGCTGACTAATACGAGTAAATCGTGCATCATAGCAACTACTGCCGCAACTCCATAATTAAGTTTTTTAAATGCATAGGTAAGGTAGGTTAAAATGATAATTACGGCTAAAACTGAGGCAACTAGTGTTTTCTTCATCATTTCATTACCTAAGGTTGGTCCGACTGTTTCGTATTTAAGCTGTTTAATTGAGGTTTTGTATTCTTTTTTAAGAGCTTCACGGAGCGTAACCTCTTTTTGATCAGTAACTAGTTTGGTTTTAATCAGAAAAACATTATTACTCTCTTTAGACAACGATACGACATCGACTTTTTCTTTCTTTAATACGGTTTCGACTTGTGCCTCTGTAAGCGGTTTATCGCTTTGATACTGCATAACGGATCCTCCGCTAAAATCAATTGATACATTGGGTCCGTAAGTAAAGAGCGATGAAAATCCGGTTACGATAACGATAATCGATATCAGCGCGTACAACTTGGTATATTTCAAAAAATCAATCATGATTGTGTTTTCCTTTCACTTTTGGGCAAGTAAAAAATTTCCAACAAGCGTTTGGTAATAACGACACCAGTAAATAAGCTTACGATAACACCAATAAGGAGCGTCAACGCAAATCCTCGAATGAGTCCAAATTGTGGCAACCAACCGGCATTGAGCGGGTTGTAAAGAATCAGGGCCACAAGAATTGTTGTTACGTTGGCGTCTTTAATTGCATCAATTGCTCGTCCAAATCCAACACGAACCGCGCCTTTTACATCTTTTCCTTTTCGAACTTCTTCTTTAATCCGTTCGAAAATAAGAATGTTTGAGTCGACCGCCATTCCAATGGAAAGGATGAATCCGGCGATACCTGGTAATGTAAGGACTAAGGAGAATAATTTAAAAATTGCGAAGGTAACAAGCCCATAAACAAGTAGGCCAACAGCAGCAATTACTCCCAATCGTCCGTAATACAGTAACATAAAGAGTACCACTGCGCATAACCCCACAATTCCTGCAACTAAGCTTTTGCGAATATGATCAGCGCCAAGTGACGGCCCAATACTGCGTTGTTCAACGAGTTTAATGGATACGGGTAACGCTCCTGAATTAATAGCAATCGATAATTGTTTGGCTTGTTCAATACTAAAGCTACCCGAAATAATTCCTTTTCCATCAAGGATTGCCTGATTTACTGTTGGAGGGTTTGTAATTGGGAATCCATCGACAAAAATTCCAATTCTTTTGCCTACATTTTGTTTAGTGAGCTCGGCAAAAAGCTTTGTACCTTCACTATTAAAGGTAAGTCCCACGGCTGGTCGTCCGGTATCATCTGTTTGTACATCGGAACGTTGAATATGTTTGCCGGTAATTCCTGTTTGCTGGTTAACCTTCAAAAAATCTGGTGTATCGGATGCAAATTTTGTGCCTTCTGGCGGCTCTTTCGTGAATTCAAGTCGTGCGGTTTGACCGATTAATGAAATCGCTTTACTGGTATCATCACTGCCCGGCAAATCAACTAAAATGCGATGTTTATCGCCTACTTGTGTGGTTTGCACAGAAGGTTCACTTACTCCAAAAAAGTTTACGCGGCGCTCGATAATATTTCGAGCTGATTCAATCGCATCTTTCCGATCAGCGCTCGCAATATCCTTCATATCAGCTTCAAAAACCAAATGACTTCCTCCTTTAAGATCAAGGCCCAATTGCGTTGTAAATTGTGGCAATTTGTACTTCCCTAGTTGTAGATCTAATTTGGCAACATCGGCCACATCAATATACAGTGAGACAAGAATAAGCAGGGAAAATAGAATTAAAAATCGAATGTTTTTCATGTGGTAAGTTCGGATTCAACTCCGACAAGCATAATTTTTGGTTCTTTTAAGAAGTGCCAAATAAATGGATCGTTATTTTTTTTGCGAAATTTTAATTCATCTTCGGTCATTACCGTATAATTTATTTCCGATCCAAACGTTTTCTCTTGTTCTGATAGTATAGCAGCAACTTCTGCAATTACAACTACTCCGACAAATAACACATAAATTTCACCTTCTTTGGCGGGCTTTTTTTGTGCGTATTTTAAGGAAACCGCAACAAACTTAAGTTTTCCAAGTTTTGAAACGTTTTTATATATTTGTTTAGAAAGTTCATTTTCTTTGGCAAACATGCGTAAAAACTCGTCATAGAACCGATATTTAGGATCCAAACTGTACATAATTTTATTAACTCGCTGCTCTTTATTCAAAACACCTTCTTTTTCCAAAATACCCAATTCCCGTTTTACCGCATTAATTTCTTCATTAATTTCACGGCCAATGCGACGCATGTGATACATTTCAGAAGAATTCTGGAAAAATAGCGCTAAAACTTTACGGCGGGTTTGAGATGGGATTATACGAGCTAACACGTTAGTAATTCACGTCATTTCCTTGTGGAACAACTTCGACAAAGATCTGACCGCGGTTGAAGGAGATTTGGGTACCTGACGCATCAAAGAATTGTAACGATTCGGTTACTTTAGTTCGTTCCCATTGACCTTCCACAGCTTTTCCGTCCATAAATATAAGCGCTTTACCAGAACCTGTGGTTTTGTACAACAAATGTCCACCTTCATACCCATCGTTTGCCGGAGATTCTTTCATGAAAGCTACGACGACATTTTTAGTAACTAACTGCTTACTTGAATTGTTGTCAATGTGCGCGCTCGCCGCATGGAATCGTTTGTAACTGTTTGAAGGCGCGTCATATTGCCATTTGACTGAATATGTTCCCGGAGTCCAGAAGTCAAATGAGATTGTTGAAGCTGTTGCCTTGCCAGCTTCGTCTTTTTTGAATTTTAATGGTTTAAATCCTTGTGTCCAAGCTGTTCCGTCTTTAGCAACATTTGAAAGACCTCGTTTATTAGAAGCGAATTGCCATAGTTTTTGTGTTGAAGAATACATTGTGTGCTCCGTTGCAACATTTGGCAATAATTCGTAGTCACGATAGTAAATAGGGAACGGAACGGCAAACTGATTTAGATCATTGTATCCATCCCAACCAAGTTCTCGAATTTCTCCTAATGCATCGGCCGGACCAGGAGTATTCGCTCCACCTACGTGAGCATACAATGGAGAATCACCAAAACCCTGAAGTAATTCTAAGAAATAGATTCGAGCCGAGCGGACTGGGCCAATGCGAGGCGCATCTTCACAATAAAATACTGCCAAGAATCGGGTAATTCCGCCTTCGGCAACTGCTTCGAATACAATATCGGCATTTGAAAGTCCGGATTGTGGACGAGATTCAGCATGGTTTTCAATAGCTACTCCAAGGGGACGACGAGCTTCCCACGCATCCTTATGCTGCTTTGTAAGCATTTTTCCGTTTAATGGACATTCTTCGGTTTTTGGATCATTAGGATTAATAGTAAGAGTCGATAATTGCGCTGCATTTTTTACGTTATCTGCAATTTTTGAAAGTGAAGTACCTGAGCTAAAATATGCATATGAAAAATATGTTGAAAGAACAAATAAGAGTATTCCAATACCTGCAATAAGTCTATTATTCATATTATTTTGCGTTTGTTAACGCTTCTTTTTCTTCTTTGGAAAGTTCGTAATCATCGCTTTTGCCTTCGGATATTCGTTTTGAATAAACTCGAACTCCTTCTTTAGTATACAAAAAGTTTAAAATTATACCATTGTTTTTTCCATCCAAAAAAGACAGGATAAAACTCTGCTCCCCACCCATTCGTTCGAATGGATTGAACCGAACCAGTCCAACTTTCTGAAAATGAAAGTGTGACTTGCTGCTCAACTCGCCCAATTCTTTCTTTAATGCATGAATTTCTTGCTCGAACCGTTTATCTTCCGAGATAATTCCATCTAATATCGAGTCAAGTGTTTTTTTGCCGGTGTGACCAATAAGGCCGTTATAATGTTTTTTTAACTTTAAAATGAGAACAGTTAAAACAACGAGCCATAAAAAAGAAATGCCAACGACGGCGTACAGAACAGTCATTGGTACCATTGTATAACTGTGAAGGGGGAATTTTCAACTAGAATAAGCTGCTAAAACCCGATCTCATTTGCGTCGCGTCAATATCGGCGCATATCTGGGCAACCTGTGGTGCTACTAATCTATCTAATGCCCCATCTACAAGGGCTTCTTCTCTAGAGAGAGTATCTAAATAAAAAGTTTTTACCATATGGCCGTTTGGCAGTCGATCGTATAGCTGTAGCGCCTCTTTAACTGCTACCAAGCGATCCTCAATCTCTCTATTATCCTGGGGATCGTATTCACTAAGACTTCCGTCCTGTCGCCTGATATCTAGATTTTGACTAATTGTTTCGACCGTATTTCGCAGGACGATCCGTGTCCCCGGAAGTAACCGATGCGTAACCGATCCGTCTTGAATAGCCTGTTCCGTCATGGAAATAATTTTAGGATCCCCTTTAGTACGAGAATATGCAAGTTGTCCAACTTCAGTTTTATCAAGCACAACAATCTTTCCTTCTGCAAGGAGCTCATCTATGTACGCGTAGGCTCTATTGGCTCCAGCTAGCCACGATCGACGAAGACGAAGTATGTCGCCATTTTCTCTAGAGCTTCCAATGGCAGTATGGAGCCTGGTTTGCGCAGGGTCCTTAAGAGCATTTGTTATTACTACAACAACTCGATCTTCACCGTAATGGGCTCGCAGCTGTTTGGCTATAACTTCAGCTAGTGTAGACTTACCAGTCCCATCAGCACCGTCAAGAGCAATGAGCCGGGGTTCAACAATGAACTCAGGGCGCTCTATTTCCAAGCGACGCTTCCTATCTATGAATGCTTTCAGTCCTTCAGAATTCATACAGTAGTATACTATCGATATAGTATTTAATCGCATTCGCTTTACAAATAAGCACAATTATGATAAAACATGAGCAACAAATAAAAGTTCTGCTCAAAAAATTATGGGTAAAAAAAATAGAAAGTTCAAAAAGAACCTTTCGGCAACAGTCCAAACCGAAGTAGCCGCCACAAAACACTCTGAAGAAGATGTAGTTAAACAGTTCGCAATTTCAGACTTAAAAAAAACTGCGATTATCATCGCAATCCTATTTGCCCTTGAATTTCTAATTTTTTATGCTAACCTTATGGGTACCGGTGCCTAGAAAGTACCGTAAGTGAGGAGGTGAAACATATGGCAATGATGTATTGTGTAAAATGTCGAGAAAAACGTGAAGCTCTTGAAGCAGAAGCTGTTACCATGAAAAATGGTCGTCCAGCTATGAAAGGAAAGTGTCCAGTTTGTGGAACCGGAATGTATAAAATCGGAGCAGCTGAATAATTTTTTCAACAACCCATTACACATAACACGCGACAGGTAAGTGCGTGTTATGTGTTGTGTATTCTCCGAGATCCCGAAACGAGTTCGGGATGACAGACAGTCTATCCAAAGTACTCTAGAATTTTTGACGTAGATTTATTCTGAACAAAAGTATCAATAAGAATTACTTTTCCTTGCGCATGTTCTATTTGTTCTTGTTTTTTAACTCTGTATGGGTCATGTGTGCTCACAACAAGCGTGTGGAGTGAGATTTCTGAATACATTTTCGCGTACGCGGCTTCGTCAGGTAAATATGGAAGCACAACAACGTAATCCACAAATTTTAATGCACTTAAAATCTCTGCCCGTTCAGCTTGTGTGTGAAAAGAACTGCGATTTTTTGCTTTCGTAATAAACTCATCGCCTTCAAGCAGTATTATAAGATGCTCTCCGTGCGTACGAGCTTCTTGTAGAAAATGTAAATGCCCCACATGAAGAATATCAAAACATCCGCTCACCCCAACAGAGTTTTTAATGGTTGGAACTATTTCCTGTGCTTGGTTATATGAAAGTATAGGCATACGGTTTGTTGAGGCTATTATATTATAATGTTACCCAAGCTATGAAACTATTTCACGAAGAAATTATAGAAAATGAAAAAGTGTTGTTGGTATACACAAAAGAAACGCAGCTTATTTCCGCCTTGGCACAACGTCTAAAGACGTACAATATTGACACCTTCGCAAGTGCATCTGTCCCTTCACAATTATCTATATATAAGAGAGTCTTCTTCTTTGAAAAATTACCAAAGAATGCGTCTACTCCCAAGTCTCTCTCGCAGAGCGTACTTATAACGTACTCTATAAGTAAGAGAGAAATCGAGAAAATACTTAAAGACAATCCTGCCGTACGTATTGTAGTCACTAATAAACACGCTTCGACCGAGAATATTGAGACGATCCTTGGATTTGTTTTTGCATCAAACGCGAACCGAGTTCTTGATTTAACCCATACGTTAAAGCCGAGTGTGAGCAAAAGTGTGCGACGGATACACTTCCGATGGCCAAAGCCCCCTTCGCGTCGTCGGGCAATGGCATATTTCTTAATATTTTTTCTTCTATTCGAAGTATCTTTTTTAATTCCTATGGGAATTGGGGCAGGTTTTTTATATAAGTCGATTAAAGAGGCTCGCAGCAATAATTTAACCGCGTCTTCACGAGCTCTTTCACACGCAAAGCCATTTCTAAAAGGAGGAGAGCTCTTGTATTCCATGGCCCGTCCTACCCTGTCGTTCTTTTCCCTTGCGTTATTACCAGACTCTCTCATGACTACCGTAAACGCAACTTCAGGTATGATGACTTATTCTCTTTCTATTGAAAAACGGGCGTCCAACATACTATCGCTCATGCTCGACGAGAATAAAACACCGAATCAAGTCGCGCAAATTAGAGCCGATATTGTACGTATGAATCGCGATATTCAACGCTTACACGAAACGAGTTTGGTATTATCGCGCAACATTGATTCATTACCCGTGAAAATTCCCGTCTCCGTTCATAGTGATCTTGACGGCGCAGTATTAACACTTACCCGCGTTAGACAATTAAGTAATAACCTCGATACCCTGCTGGGAGGCAAAGCGGCAAAACGCTACGTTCTGTTTTTTTACAATAACATGGAATTGCGACCAGGAGGCGGATTTTTAGGATCGTTTGCAACGGTAAACTTTGACAATTACACAATGAAGGATTTGATTGTATATGACGTGTATGACGCTGATGGACAACTAAAAGTTCACCTGGAACCCCCGGAAGCTATTCGAGATCATCTACAACAACCCCACTGGTTTCTGCGCGATTCCAACTTTTCCCCGGACTTTCCTGAAAACGTAAAAAATGCCCAGGTTTTTTTGGAAAAAGAAATGAGATTTACAGCGTTTGATGGAGCAATTGGAATAACAACAACGGGAATTACCAATGTAATTGATGCATTTGGAACGCTCTACGTGCCCGATTATAAAGAAACGGTGGATAAAAACAATTTCTACCTTAAAACTCAAGAACGTGCGCAAACTAATTTTTTCCCGGGGTCTACACAAAAGAAAAGCTTCCTTTCGGCGTTACTACAAACAATGCTGGCAAACTTAGGAGGGGTAAATAAAGGCGCACTGGGCCGAAATATGCTTCAAAGCCTTGAAGAAAAACATATCGTTCTTAATTTCACCGATCCGACAATTCAACAGACAATTACCCAAACCGGCTGGGGAGGAGCGATTTTGCAGTCTGAATGTATACGCAACACTGTTTGTATAAGCAATTCGCTTATTCCTATTGATGCAAATTTGGGGGTAAATAAAGCTAATTTCTTTGTTTCTCGAGAGTTTGGAATAAATACTCAAATCGATCAAGATGGCACCGTGCACAATTCCTTTACTTCCCACATTCAAAACGATTCCCCTGATAATGAATTCGGTGGCGACTATAAAAACTTCTTTCGACTCTATATTCCCCGGAGTGCGACTGTTAAAAAGGTCTTAGTTAATGGAAAAGAGGTAGATGATTTTACCGAAAAAAGCACTGCCTACTTTAAATCGATCGAGTTGCTCGTTCTGACTGAAAAGCAGAGTAAAGATATTGTAGAAGTTCGGTACAGCTTAAATCAAAAAATAAAACAAGGAGCAAATACGTATCAATTGGCGCTCCAAAAGCAAATCGGCAGCTTGAATACCAACGTTACTATGACGGTTTCACTGCCTAAAAACATAACCATTAAGAACAAGAATTATCCTGCCCTTGAAAAAAACGGTACAATCGCGTACAATACAACTCTATCAGGAAATAAGATATTCATTCTTGAACTTATCAAGCGGTGAAGAACTTACATTAATATGGCAAAAACAACAAAACCAGTACGACTTGAACTTTCAGTAGAAGCACGAACAATCATTGGAAAAGGAGTCAAAAAGCTTCGACGCGAAGGCAAACTTCCTGCAAATGTTTATGGTGAAGATTTCGCTTCTCAATCAGTAACAGTAGATCGTATTGAATTTACCAAGGTTTATCGCCACGCTAAAGAAACAGGCGTTATTACCGTTCATGTTGACGGGAAAGACGTTCCGGTACTTATTCAAAACACTCAAAAACACCCCCTTTCAGGAAATATCTTGCACGTAGACTTCCGAAAAGTTAACTTGAAGAAAAAAATTGAAGCATCAGTTCCTTTCTTGTTCGTCGGAGAATCAGAAGCTGCAACTAAAAAAGGTGGAGATTTGATTACTCAAACAACCCATCTTACCGTTGAAGCATTGCCTGACGATCTTCCAGAATCAATTGAAATTGACTTAACTAAACTTGTCGAAGTCGGAGACGAAATCAAAATTTCTGACTTGCCAAAAAATGCAGCATATGAGGTTATGGATGAACCTGAAAAAGTCATTGTTCGTGTTAACTTACACGTAGAAGAATCAGTTGAGCCTGACCTTGAATCTGCAATTCCTGAAGTTGAAGGTGAAGCTGCTGCAGAAGGCGAAGAAGGTGCTGCTGAAGGTGGCGAAACTCCTGCTGCCGAAGGCGAAACCGCCGAAGAACCAGCCAAAGAATAAACCCCCGCTTGATTGATTTTACCCACAAAATACTGTAATCTTTTACTATGCGTAAGATTGCTGTTGGATTAAATGGTTTTGGAAGAATCGGTCGAGCTTTTACTCGTATTGCCTTGCAGAACCCTGATATTGAAATTCGCGCGATAAATACCGCACATTCTAAGGCTCCAATTCTTGCCCATTTACTCAAGTACGACTCAGTGTATCGAACGCTTAATACGTCGGTGGAGGCTAAAGGAGATAAAATTGTCGTTGGCCACCGTGAGATCGCTTGTTATAACTTCAAAGAGCCGTCAGAAATTCCCTGGGATGATCATAATATTGATGTCGTAATTGATTGTACGGGTGCATTTAAAACGCGTGAGGATTTACAAAAGCACATTAAATCGACAGTTCAGAAAGTAATTGTAACGGCTCCTGTTTCAGATGAGAGCATTGAGCACGTTGTTTTGGGAGTAAATAGCGATGATTTTGATTTTAAGGGAACCGACATAATCAGTAACGCCTCGTGTACCACTAATTGCGCAGCTATTATGACTAAGGTGCTTGATGACGCCTATGGTATTAAGTCGGCCTTCTTGACCACCGTACATGCGTATACAAGTAGTCAGGAATTGTTGGATGACGCATCAAAGAATGAAACACGTTCACGAGCAGCCACGCTCTCAATTATCCCCACAACAACCGGAGCAGCAAGTGCGATTTGCAAAACGACCAGTTGTACCCCCGATCAACTAGGAGCGATTGCATTGCGAGTTCCCGTGCCGGTAGGATCTATTTCAGATATGACGTGTTTGTTAGAAAAAGAAACAAGCGTGGAAGCGATTAACGCTTTGTTTAAGGAGATGTCCGAAAGCACCATGCAAAGATACCTGGGATATGAAAAAACTCCTTTGGTTTCAAGCGACTACATCGGCTCCCCTTTTTCATGTACCTTTGATCCGAATTACACGCAAGTTTTAAATAGAAATTTTGTAAAAATCTTCGGATGGTACGACAACGAATGGGGCTATTCGAATAGACTCGTCGACCTCGTCTCACTTCTTTCTAATCATATCTAGAAGCTCTAATTTGGCAACCTACCAGGTTGAACAGGCATGTACCACCT
>CAYQYZ010000007.1:64836-68854 GCA_964422025.1 uncultured Gammaproteobacteria bacterium | reverse complement strand
GAACCGCTAAAACTAGTTGATTTTCAGAACTAAATGTTAAATAATGTTAAATATGGATGAAGAACGATACTATTCAATTGAAGAAGTTGCCACAATGCTGAAAGTGGTCTACCTCACTGTGTATCGATGGATACAGACAGGCAAATTAACAGCATACAAAGCTGGCAAACAATACCGTATCAAAGAAAGTGATTTGAATACCTTTATGACATTGAGAAGCCCTAAACAAACGATATGAGAAACAGAATTGCATACTCACAAAACTTTTTGAAAGACAAAGGCTTAGTCACAAAGCTGATAGCTAATACATCGCTTAATGACCAAGATATTGTTTATGAAATTGGCGTGGGTCAAGGAATAATTACTGAACAATTATTATCAAAGGTTAAAAAGGTTGTTGCTTTTGAAATTGATAAAAACCTGTACGATAAACTGTCCCAAAAGTTTAATAACCAATCATCATTAGAGCTGAAACTTGGTAATTTTCTTGATTACCAGTTGCCAAATTATCCATATAAAGTCTTTTCAAATATCCCATTTAACATTACATCCGCAATAGTAAAGAAATTAACACAGGCTTCTACTCCATCAACAGACACCTACTTGTTTGTTCAGAAAGAAGCCGCAAAAAAGTTTGTGGGCAAGCCATTTGATAATAAGAATAGCCAATTAGCTGTTTTATTACACCCTTGGTTTAATCTTGAAGTCGCTCACAAGTTTAACCCTAATGACTTTTTCCCTAAACCAATGATAGACATTGTTTTAATGAGAATTGAAAAAAGAATAAGTCCGTTAATAGAAATAAAGAATAAAAAGCTCTATGAAGATTTTGTTGTTTATACATTTAATCAATTCAAGCCCAACGTAGTTGAAGGATTATCAAAGGTTATTGGTAAAGATGGAATGAACAGGCTGGCTAATCAACTAGGCTTCAAGCCTACGAGCAAACCAAGCGAGCTAGATTATGCTCACTGGGAAGGTCTTTTTACCCATTTGCTTACGAGAATTGACGAAAGTCATAGGCAAATCATTAAAGGTGCTTCAACTAGATTAGTTAGTCAACAGAGCAAATTAGAAAAATCTAATCGCACACGCAATGACCCTAATTGGAAACAATATATAAAAAGATGAAAAGCATATACGTTGCCCGAGTTAGTGACCCTTCCCAAGTTGATGCTGGCAACTCCCTACCAGCTCAAATGGTAAGGATGAAAAATTACGGCAAAAATAAAGGCTTTGAAACTCTCAAAGAGTTTAGTTACGACGAGAGTGCATATAAAACCAAACGTGATGATTTTGACAACATTCTTGATTTCATATTAGGACAAAAAGAAAAAGTAGCGGTCTGCTTCGACAAGGTAGACAGACTATCAAGAAATGTCTTCGATAAGCGTGTAGCTATTCTTTACGAAAGGGCATTAAAAGATGAAGTAGAACTTCATTTTGTATCTGACGGACAGGTTATAAATAGCCAGTTATCCGCAGTCGAGAAGTTTAATTTTAGTATCAGTTTAGGTCTAGCTAAGTATTATTCGGACGCTATAAGCGATAACGTTAAACGGGCACAAGAACAAATGCTTAGAATGGGTACTTATCCCTCTCGACCTTCATACGGTTATAAACGAGAACCAATAAGTAAGGATAAGACAGAGATAGTCATCAATGATTTTGCTTCAAAGGTAGTACAAAAAGCCTACGAATGGTATGCGACTAGTAGTTTCTCAATGGAATTACTGCGTCAAAAGATAAAATCCGAGTATGGGGTTGACTGGTCTAAAGGTATGACTGACAAAATACTAAAAGACCATTTCTACTACGGGATTATGACTTGGAATAAAAAACAATATAAGCATAAATATCCCCCAATTATTTCTAAAGAACTATTTGACCAAGTCCAGCAAGTAAAAGATAGCTTTAACAAGAAGCCATTTAAGTATGCGGGTAAACCCTACATCTATCGAGGATTACTACGATGTGGTCATTGTGGGCTTGCAGTAACTCCCGAAAAGCACAAAGGACACGTCTACTATCATTGCACCCAATACAACGGTAAGCACGGTGCTGACTGGTTAAGGGAAGAAACAATTACCGAACAAATAGGTGATGTGTTTAAGCGGTTACAAATCCCTGATTGGGTATTAGAACAAGTTGTTGGAAACCTAAGTAATCTTCATCAAGACAAAATGGACTTTCATAATAAGCAGTTAGATAAACTGAATGACGAGAACAAGACCTTAACCAGAATGATGGATAATCTTTATCTTGATAAACTCAAAGGGCGTATTACTGACGATGAGTATGACAAGTTCTTTCAGTCATTCCACGAGCAAAAGGCTGATATAACCACTCGTCTAGGTATGCTTCAAGAAGCCGAAGATAACTACTACATCACGGCTAAATACCTGCTAGAACTGTCAAATCGGGCTTGTGAGTTATTCAAAAGTTCGGAAGTTGAAGAAAGAAGGCAATTAATTAAGCTCGTACTATCGAACCTTAGAGTAGAAGACAAATTAGTCCGATATGACGCTATAAAACCCTTCGACACAATCTTAAATTATGCCGAACGTCAAGCTTGGCTCCCCCGCGTGGATTCGAACCACGAACCTTGATCTTAACAGGATCCTGCTCTACCGTTGAGCTACAGGGGAAATGCCGGTCTGGAGGCTATTATACACAATACCACGCTCAATTTAAACTGAATTTTACTATAATAACTTCGTACATACCTGCCTATTACAAATTATGAAAATTCTTGTCAAAACAAACCCAAATTCCAAACAAGAATCGATCACATTGCTTAAGCAGTCAGCACTTGATTTTGGCATGTTTGAATCGCTACCTGTTTATAAAGTTTGCGTTAAGGAAATTCCTTCCGGAGGACTGGCAAACAAGGCGGTAATCACGCTACTTGCACAGCACTTTTCTGTTCCCCAATCAAATGTAGTTCTTGTAAAAGGACATGCTGGAAAACAAAAAACATTTTCTATTGAAAAATAATGGCCTGATTGCTATCATGATCGCATGGCATCCGTAAGCACATATTTAAACTTTGTCCGAAAAACTGAAGAAGCATTTACCGATGGCATTCACCGATTTTCCGAAGTTCCCGCCCAACCTGGTCAATCCGAAATGTCTTCATGAAGATTCACAAAAATCATCAGTATCAAATTTGGGGATTAATTCTTTTTTCGTCTTTTTGGGGTGCATCGGTTGCGGTATTTGCAAAATTTGCACTGCAAGCATTTCATCCATTTACAGTAACTTTTATTCGATTTCTTTGTGCAACAATATTTCTTCTCCCGTTCATTCATAAACGAAAAGAGGTTTCATTTGCCCATTTGAAACAATTTTTTTCAATTGCATTATTTGGCGCTCTTAATCCAATATTATTTTTTATTGCTCTTCAGTTTACGACCGCATCCGCAAGTCCATTTATATATACCGGAATACCGGTAATGTCAGTAGTGTATGCATATTTTCTCGATAAAGTAATACCATCTACTCGCCAAATAGCAGGAATTTTTCTGGGACTTATTGGTGTTGGAATAATTGTTTTACTGCCATTATTTGAAAGTAACGTACCAGAGAATATGATTTTGGGGAATGTTCTTATATTTGTTGCTATGATTTCGTTTTCTTTGTATGTATTAAAAAGTAAAAAAGCTCAGGTGGAATTTGGTGCATCAGCTATTTCGCTTGTTTTCTATTTTTGTGTTGTCGCACTTGTTTTTAGTTTCCCTTTCGCAATTTTCGAAGTTAAAAAATATGGAGTACACGATGTTCAAATGAGTCATATTATAAGTGCTATGTTGACGGGTTTGCTGGGTACTGTTTTAAATTATTTGAGCTATCAGCATTTGTTAAAAAAGAGCTCTGCTATGGTTGCCGGAGCTGGGAGTTTTCTACAACCGGTAATTACTGTGGCAATGGCATCGGTGTTGCTACATGAGAGTGTCACCACTTCCTTGATTTTCGGCGGCACATTAGCTATTATTGGAGCAATTCTGGCATCAATCCA
>CAYQYZ010000007.1:0-64736 GCA_964422025.1 uncultured Gammaproteobacteria bacterium | reverse complement strand
CCTTGATTTTCGGCGGCACATTAGCTATTATTGGAGCAATTCTGGCATCAATCCATAAAAAAGATTATGAAACTTCCACCACAAGCTAAAAAAGTATTTACCGGGCAGATTTTTGATGTGTACCAATGGGAACAGGAAATGTACGATGGTTCATTTGAAACATTCGAGATGTTGAAACGAACCGGAACGGTAGACGTTATTACCGTTTCAGGAGGAAAGATATTTCTAGCCCATCAATCGCAGCCTACAAAACCCAATTTTTACTCACTTTTTGGCGGACGAGTAGATAAAGATGAGGAGTATTCGGTTGCGGCAAAACGAGAGCTTTTAGAAGAAGGAGGATTCCGGTCCGATTCGTGGGAAGAGTATAAAACATACCAACCGCTTCATAAAATCGACTGGGATGTTTCAATTTACATTGCGAAAGATTGTAAAAAGGTAAGCGAACAAAAGCTCGATGTCGGAGAGCAAATCGAGATTATCGAATGCACGTTTGACGAGTTTATTGAGATAGTCTTGGGGCCAAAATTCTTGGGAAGCGAATTTGTTACGGATATTTTACGAATGAAAAACGATGGGACATTGGATGAATTTAAGAAAAGACTCCTCGAATAAAACAACCTCTTAGGTTGAATGCGCACTACCAACCTCGAAGGTTGAACAGGCACTGCACACCTTCCAGGTTGAAAAAGAGAGGGTTGCTGCGAAGTCAAAAATATGGTACCATTACTCTGAAAGGGGGAAACTATTATGCATAATCACTCACATAACGACACTGACGAAAAACACGAACACAAAAAATGTTCATGTATGGACGGAGGCTGTGGATGCACAAAGGAAACCGGATGCAAATGCGACTGCGACGACAAATGTGAACATGACGATAAAGAAGGTTGTTGCAACGATGAAAAATGCGGTTCTAAAAAAGGCTGCTGTGACGACAACGAAAAAGATGGTTGCGGAAGCGACGGTTGTTGTAGCAATGAAGAATACGGTTCAGACAAAGAGCATTTAGAAGCAAAAAAGAAATATTTGGAAGAAGAATTGGAATGGGTAAATGACCAACTAAAGAAAGTCCAAGAATAACATGGATATTCAAATTGAATTATTTGCACTTTTTACGATAATTATCGGCGCCTTTTTAGTGTTTGACCTCGGTTACTTCAATAAAAAGGCTGTTGCAATTACTCCCCGTTCTGCACTTATTCAATCTCTTTTTTGGGTTGCAATTTCATTCGCATTTGCATTCCTCATTTTCCTATTCATGAGCAAAGAAGCCGCCGCAGAATTCATGAGCGCTTACGTTACTGAAAAAATGCTTTCGGTAGACAATCTATTTGTCATACTCTTAATCTTTAATTTCTTCAATTTAGAAGAAAAATACCATCACAAGGTACTATTTTGGGGAATTTTGGGAGCAATAGGTTTTCGAGCTCTTTTTATTGGAGTTGGTGGACTCATTATTAGCCAATTCGCATGGGTACTGTACATTTTTGGAGCACTCCTTGTATATACCGGAATTAAACTCTTTGCCGACAAAAAGGAAGAACACGTTGATCTTGAAAAAAATCATGTATTTCGAGCAGCAAAAAAATACCTTCCCTTTTCTTCAGTCGAGCATGCGGGCCGATTTACGGTAATCGAAAACGGAAAACGTGTTTTTACGACGCTTTTCATGATTGTATTGTTAGTGGAATCAACTGATATCATTTTTGCAATCGATTCAATTCCTGCCGCTTTTGCAATTACTCAGGATCCATTTATTATTTTTACATCAAATGTTTTTGCAGTTATGGGTTTGCGGGCGTTATTCTTCCTTCTTGAGAGCGTGCTGCACAAATTCCATCATTTACAAAAAGGGCTTTCATTTATTCTTATTTTCATCGGTGCAAAAATGCTTGCCGGAATTTTTAACATTCACATTTCTTCAATTACTTCCCTTTTAATTATTGTTGGAGCGTTTGCAGCTTCCATGATTCTTTCAGTAATTTTTCCGAAGAAAATATGAAAAAGTTTGTTCTCATCTTTTTGGGAATAATTGCGGCCGTCGGAATTTACACATACGCTCGAAAGTCCCCTCCCACAAACCTGTCTACCGACATGGCAAATAGCGCCGATAATGAAATGGGCGCCATCGACATAAATCCGCTTACCATTGATGTACTCAAAAAAGGAAACTACCCTGGAAGTCCACTGGTCACTGAGGAGGCATTAACACCTGGTTCAAATTATACTCGTTCAATTGTTTCGTACCAATCAGAAGGATTAAAAATCCGGGCGCTTCTAACTATTCCAAAAACTGAAAAGCCGACGGGGGGATTCCCTGTTATTATTTTTAATCACGGATATATTCCACCAGCGGAATATCGAACGACTGAGCGTTACATTGCGTACGTCGATGGTTTTGCCCGAAACGGATACATTGTTTTGCGGTCCGATTATCGCGGGCACGATAAATCAGAAGGTCAACCATCGGGAGCGTACGGATCGAATGGCTACACCATTGACGTACTAAATGCTGTGGCTTCAATAAAAAAACTCCCCGATGCAAACCCTGCAAAAATTGGTATGTGGGGACATTCAATGGGCGGATACATAACACTTCGAAACATGGTTGCAAATAAGGATGTCAAAGCCGGTGTTATTTGGGCCGGTGTTGTTGCTTCATATCCGGATCTATTAAATAATTGGCGACGTAATGGACCGACACGCGTTCAACCTACCGGATCCCGCAGCTGGAGAGTTATGTTAGCGCAACAATATGGTACCCCAGAAAAAAACCCCGAATTTTGGAATTCAATTTCGGCAAATTCATATTTGAGCGACATTTCTGGACCATTACAATTGCACCATGGAACTGCAGACGAATCGGTGCCCGTTGAATTCTCAGAAAAACTTGCGCAGCAAATGAAAGCCGTAGGAAAAACTGTTGAACTTTATACCTACCAAGGTGATGATCATAATTTAGCAGCGAATTTTAATACTGCCATGCAAAGATCGATTGATTTTTTTGATACGTACTTGAAATAATAGAACATATATCTATGCATAAAAAACTGGTTATTGGCGGCACCTATAAACATTCAAAATCGGGGAATTTGTATAGGGTTATAGCACTCGCAAAACATTCAGAAACACTTGAGGATTTAGCTGTATACGAATGTCTCTATGAAAATCCTCGCAGTAAAATATGGGTTCGACCGCTAAAAATGTTTTTGGAAGAAGTAGTAATAAATGGGAAAAAAGTTCCCCGGTTTGAACTTATCGAGGAGAAACAGACCTCATGAATTCGCTCATTAACTCGGTATATTTATCGAGAATTTTTTCCGCTACAACAATATCCTTTCTATCCCATGGTAAATCAAACTTTTTTTGAGTCTTTCCTTCTGCTATCTGAATAAATGACAGCGCCTGTTCTTTACGACCTTTGGCCATCTCAAAAGCAGCTCTATATAAATACCCAATTCCGTCGGCATAATGACTGTATTTTATATTGTCCATAGATTTTCAAAAAGATCTTTAACCACCTTATTAAACTCAGCTTTTATTTTACTGTCGAGTATTTCCATACTATCGTTATCTAACCGAGGTCGTATATTAAGCATCGCAAATGTTTTTATAGAATTATTGGTGAAATCTACCCCACCTCCCCAAATATCGTCTTGTTTCCCTCCTTTTTCAAGGAGAATTGCTTCGCCATCTGCATGGAGTTCACAGCCCACAATGAGTCTATTATTAAGTATGTCGACGGTGACTTTCACATAATCTCCAAAGTCTTTTCTTATTTGCAGTATCTCATCAAGAGTGAGTTTCGCATCAACATATTTCATGAGTCTATTATAATGCATTTAGTTTAATCTTTATTATCTTATCATCACCTTCATTTTCACTTCCTCGTCCATCGCGATTGGCAACGACCCCGGCAATTACAATGAGCATCAATATGAAAGTTTTCTATACACTAACTTTAATATTCGTATGTAAAAGAATCAATTCCTGCTACTCGCCATTCCTTATTCCAATTATTGTCGTGGTCACTAATAGAATACTTGGTAAACGGACTACATTGACGGAAATTTACTCCAGATCCGCCAAACGTACAGCTTCTAAACATGTAATGCATTCCATCGCTCAATAATATCGACTGATTGTAATGCGTTGATGAATACCATGAATCTAGATCTGTAAATGTAAGCACTGAATCTTCAGCCAATCTTATTCCTGAAAGATTAACTTTCTTATATCTTAAACAGTCCCTAAATAAAATCTCACGATTCGTCAGTTCGCATGTTCGACTGAACGCAGTTATCCCATCATCCGATAATAATGATTGCACATAATAATTTGCGTGCCCCGTTGCCTCAATATACCCTTCAATTCCAATTGTTTTCTTTGTAATACCTTCAATAGTTCCCGTATCGACTTCCGACCAATCCGAACAATTTCGATAGTGCACATCTTCTCGCGCCTTAAATCGACATCGTCGGTACCATGCTTTTGAAGAACTTTTATCAAGAAGAGATTGAAGCAATACTTTTGTACTGTCGCCTTCTTTGTAAACAATGCTAGAAATTCCTGAATACGTCTGTCCTGCCGGTACACCTACCCGAATAGCACTTAAATCATACGTTACCCATTGGCCGCAAGCGCCTGTATCAACAATTCCCCGTTGCCCTTCGCATTCTCGAGAATAAGCAGTCGATCCATCTTGGGAAACTAACGTAATCACCGTTTTTTGTTTAAGCGGTTCGACCGGACCATCGCCTTGCCCAAATGCCCCCACTTCTTTTCCGTCAATTCCAGCAGTTAATGCGGGTGAACCAGGTTTTAAATGAAAATCACCAATCGCAGCATTCATGAACTGTGGGTCCGCAACACGATTTAATTTATCCGATGCAAGCCACTGTGTAAACTTTTCAAATCCACCAAAATCGTTGGATGAACTATTGAATGCCCAATTTGCACGGAAATCTTTTACATCGATTGTTTGTTTTGCAGCTTTTCCACCAAAGTTATATGCACTTCCTGACCCGCACGCGTTAAATTGTTTTTTTGTTCCAAAAACAATGTTATTCACCAGATCAACAGATTGACGACCAACACTCCCGTGACATCCCAAATTTATACCCACTTCCGTGTTTCCGTAGAACGTACTATTTGACACTTTAGCAGAAGCATTAGTATCAAGAGCCACCCCCGCAATTCCACCACTTGTTACTAATCTGGAAACACTCATGTGTGACTTATCATAGATTCCGACATTATTATTCGATATATTCTTTAAGTCACCTCTTGCAACAGTTATCATTGATTCGACATGCGACGAAACTCCCGAATTACCGCCGTCAATAGTTAATCCAGTAATGGTAATTTGAGATTTATCGATTGCCGCAATATTGTCTTGCACTTTCTTGAGGGTAACATCTGTAATAGTTGCTTTTGAATCTTCATATGTAACTATTCCTTCACCAGTATCTTCGATTGAGATTTTATACATTACTACATTCGACCGCTGTAAAAGTTGAGCGGCTTTCACCTGTAGCCGCTTAAAAGAAGTATGAGTAATCGCAGCGACTGTAGAGTCGCCAAAAAAGATTCCATTTTTCCCACCTTCTACAGTGACGTTAGAAATTTCAACGCGTGAGTTACCAGCAAATTCCATGCTTGTCAGATTATTAAATTTAAACTTTGCATTATTAATATATCCCACAGCGTTGTCAAAAATACTAATTCCAACCCTATTACCTTCTAGTCGCACATTCTCAACATGCAACTTTGCATTATTTAAAACCATTACGCCTGCCCCTCCTTTGCAATTTCGTCTGTCATCGCATGTAGATTTGCTAAACGACGAAACACTTAAGTCCCGCACATCAACTCTTCCACCTGTAACTACCAGTCCATTTGCCGGGTCCATTAATGACCCATATAGAGTAACTCCATTATTATTCTCGAAAGGAGAAAATATTATCGACTTTTTATCTTTTCCATCTATACCTCCAACCAAAAAGTTCGCAGACTCTAACTGCTGTTTTCGATTTTCATCGAACACTTCAAATTGTTCTGGAATATCTCGAAAATAATAGCCTGCCTTCAATAATAGTTGCGTCGCTTTCGTGGATGATCCTGCAGGAGAATCGTTGATAGCTTTTTGGATACCATCACCGCCAAAATATTGGCAATCGGCAGCTTTAGATTCAAGCGGACAGATTATTTTTGTTGTCAGAATTGTCATTGGCACTGCAAGGCTTGAAATAAAGCCCACATCGCCAGAATCATCATCGGTACCTCCACCCGTTTGTGTATCGCTAAAAATATTCACTTGAGCAGTTGCTGGCTGTGTCTGCCCTGCTTTATACTGTTCATAACTTTCCAGATTCCCAAACATACGTTCAGAAGCCTGAGCAACAGGTGGCGCTTTTTTCATCTCTAAAGTTCCGCCTGGATTTGTAATTGCCGCTTGCGATCGTGGATCAAGGCTGCCCTGGAGTCGAATGAGGGCAAAAAATGCGGCAAAAGCCACAAGCGAGAATAGTACTATTACTAAAAGCGCATGCCGTTTAAAAAAATTCGTCACAGGGTAATTCATACTACCTAAAAAGTAGCAGATATTGACAGGTAATGCAAGTATATTCTCAGTCTTTATAAGTGATTAATCTTTTGATATTATTCTTACAATGGATTATACAATTTGGCTTTTTGTTTCTGCAGGAATTCCTATCATCGCTATAACGCTCAAATATTTCGATGTGCTATGGAAATATCGAAAAACAATTGGGTATATTATTGTATTTGCACTTTTGGTTCATGTGCCATGGGATATATATGCAGTGAAAACGGGTATGTGGTCTTTCCCTGTTAACAAAAACCTGGGTATCATTTTTTGGCATTTACCGCTTGAAGAGTGGATTTTTACGATTCTTACACCACTACTTGCCACAAGCATCCTATTAGTTATTAGAGAAAAATCAAGAAAGTAACGTATGTTTGGCAAATTTTCATACTTATATTCGACACTTATTTTGGCACTTCCATTTATTCTGATCGAATGGTTATTTTTTTATCATATATTAAAGCGAGAAATTGTTTCTATATTCTTAACGGTTGTAAGTGCTGTAGTAATTGTGTCATTTAGTGAACCGTTTGGATTATATCTTCAAGCTTGGACCTATGGAAGTACCACAACGCTACCAGCATTACCAACCGGAGTAAAATTAGAATCATATTTATATGTTATTTTATGCACAATTTCCGTTAGTTCCATGGTCATTATTTACACCGCGTACGAAGATATGAAAGTGAAGAATTTATTGCTACAAGGCTTTAAAGATCTTTTTTCATGTAAATATGCACTGTGGAAAAAGTAGATATTGTCCTATAGGACTTGACACAACGAATATCATGTGTTATACTATCTCTAGTCAAGTAGAAATATTTCAATGAAATAAATCTGCTTAAGATGTTTTTTCTCGAAGTCGTTAGCCATTAAAAAGATTAGCTGGAGACGACGAAGTGATAGTAAAATTAGTTTTGAAATGGTTAGATAAAGATACCCCGCATACTTTTTAATATTCGTGTCTTTTCCCCATAAGCAAAACCCAGTTTTTTTTCATTTTTAGGCAGTTCTATTTTATTGAACTTTATTGACTAAATTAATATGTACCAAAATAACAATCGATCACAAGGAAGTTTCGGAAATGCACCTCGCAGTAGTTCCCGTTACGGGTCTTCTCGACCTAGTACCGGAGGCTTTCGAGGAGGAGATCGCTCTGGCTCAGCACCACGCTTTAGCGGAGGTCGCGGCGGTGGTGGCGGTCGCAGAGTTAAAGTACTCGATCCACAACTTTTTGTAAAACGCGCTGTTGAAAGCACCGAAGAAGCATATGTTGCAACACACACATTTGCCGATTTTGCTTTTGATGCAAAATTAAAAGAAAATATTGCACGACGAGGATACGTAACTCCTACACCAATTCAAGATCAAACAATTCCGTTGCTTTTAGAGGGTAAAGATGTTGTTGGCATCGCAAACACCGGAACCGGAAAAACTGCCGCATTTTTATTGCCACTTATCAATAAATTGGTAACAAACAAAAATGATAGCGTGTTAATTATTGCACCTACTAGAGAGTTAGCTGTTCAAATCGACGATGAATTCCGAGAATTTTCAAGAGGAATGGGAATGTTTTCTGCATTATGTATTGGAGGAGTAAGTATTTCGAATCAAATTCGAAACATGCGACGAAATCCACATTTTGTAATTGCAACCCCAGGACGTCTTAAGGATTTGGAAATGCGACATGCAATTAATTTTGCAAAATATAATAGCATTGTTCTTGACGAAGTTGATCGAATGCTTGATATGGGATTTGTAAATGCCATTCGTGAAATTATTACAAAACTCCCGCAAGAGCGTCACTCATTGTTCTTTTCAGCCACGCTTCCAAGTAATGTAAAAGACATTATGAGTTCGTTCTTGAAAGATCCAATAACCGTTTCAATTAATTCAAATAAAACAACTAACAATGTCGATCAAGATATTGTGCGACTTAATGGAAAAAATAAACTTGAAGTATTGCACGATTTATTGATTACCGATGAAGTTAAAAAAACACTCATTTTTGGTCGAACCAAATGGGGAATTGAAAAACTTTCAAATGAATTACATGTACGCGGATTTAAAGTCGATGCATTGCATGGAAACAAAAGCCAATTTCAACGTCAAAAAGCGCTTGATGCGTTCAAAGATAATCGAATTGATATTTTAATTGCCACCGACATAGCATCGCGTGGATTGGATATTGACGATATTACTCACGTGATTAACTTCGATGCCCCTGAAAGCTACGAAGATTATATTCACCGAATCGGCCGAACCGGTCGTGCAAACAAAAAAGGCATTGCGCTGACATTTGTATAATCCTTGACATTCCCTGTTTATTATTCAATAATGGTGGTATGGGAATGCTTATTTCACTATTCGTAAATTCACTTTCCGTATACATTGCTGGATGGCTTCTTTCTACCGGTGTCCATATTCCCGACTTACAAACCGCCGTGTTAGTAGCGATCGTATTAGGGCTCATTAACACCCTCTTAAAGCCACTTTTACTCATTCTCACACTTCCTATTAACGTAATGTCGCTTGGATTGTTTACATTCATTCTCAATGCCCTCCTTATCCTCCTCGTTGGCTCAATCGTAAACAACTTCACTGTTGACAGCTTCTGGTGGGCGCTTGCATTTAGCTTTGTTCTTTCCGTCGTCAACATGCTTCTTGAACAGTTTGTAAAATGAGCATCTCCGACGCTCGCCTTATCGCCCTCAAACAAATTCATGATGAGCTTGTTAATTTCAAAAAATCTCCGCTCTATGAGCACCGAACAGAAAACAATTATCACCCCGTTGTTGGCGAAGGAAGTCACTATGCAAAAATTATTTTTATCGGAGAAGCCCCGGGCAAAAATGAAGCACTTACCGCAAAACCATTTTGCGGCGCATCGGGAAGAATCCTCGACGAACTTCTTCGCTCTATAAACTTAAAACGTGAAGATGTATATGTCAGTAATATTGTTAAAGACCGTCCCCCTGAAAATCGCGATCCAACCCCGCAAGAGATTGAACTGTATGCCCCATTTTTAGATCGGCAAATCAATATTATTCAACCCGCAGTTATTGCAACACTTGGCAGATTTTCGATGAAATATATTATGGATAAGTTTGGACTCGCCTCTGAGACGGGTCCTATTAGTAAGCTGCATGGGCAAATTTTTGAAGCAAAATCGAGTTGGGGAACGGTAAAAATAATTCCCTTATTTCACCCGGCAGTTGCTTTATATGGAGCGAGTAAAAAAGTGGATTTATTGAATGATTTTAAGATTCTGCAGAAATATAAGTAGCGAGTGATTATTATTCGAGAAGAAGTTTGCGCAGAATTATTTCGATATATACGACGCGAGATATGTGATTCGAGAGTCGTTTGCACCTGCAAACGTCTGTGCAACCCGACTTGAGAATCAGCATATCGAGCGGAGCATAAAGCAAAAGTCACACTCTCGCTTCAAACCGCGGCAAATTAATTCTTTTCGTATGAACTATCTTTTTCATAAACATCGTTGCTCCCGTTTTCACCACTCGTTCCCCGTAGCGTTTTGAGAGAATATCGATACTTTCAAAAATCGCCCGCGATTTTTCTTTTTTTACATGATTCTCTAATATCGATTCCTGCTCATCACCATACGGTACAAGGTTCAAGAGAATGGCACCCGTTGCCCGATATTCTTTCCCGTTCACGAAAAGCTTTTCAAAAACTGGTCGTACTTTTTTTAACACCACCGTGGGACTCGCAGTCCTTCCCATCAATTCAACTTCCCCATATACATATGAAAAATCTTGACCCTTTAAAAAAATGCTAAACCGATTTGTATACAATCCGTACAGGCGCGCTTTATGACACGCCCGTTCTAAATTTGTAATCAGTTGACTAAAAATAAAATTCTTATCGCTTGAAGGCGGACTAAACGTTCGCGTTTTAGAAATCGATTGAAATAATGTTTTAGGCGCAGAATCCAACTTAAAAATATACTCCCCATGCAATTCTTTCCAAATCTCAATTCCTGGTTTTGTCAAAACCGCCTGTATAAACTTTTCCGGTTTACTATAGAAATCATACGCTGTTTTAATTCGATAATTTTGTAATAACTTTGTAGTCGCCCGCCCAATTCCCCAAATATCTTCCACAGCGATCTCCTTTAAAAAACTCTCAATATTTTCAAATGGCACCACCGTAAATCCACTCGGCTTATTAAAATCTGAAGCCAATTTTGCCAAACTTTTATTCACCGACAATCCAACCGAAACGGTTATATCAAGTGCCGATTCAATATCGTTTTTTATTTGCTGTGCAATCTGTGTCGCCGCGTACTCTGACGGGGCCACACTATTCAAACACGCAAAATCTTCATCAATTGAATATTGTTCTACATCCGGAGAATATTTTTTCAGAATCGTATACATTTTCTGAGAAAAAAGTTCATACATTTCATAATTCGAACTCACAATAACGCACTGTGGGAAATATCTCTTTATCTCATACATCGACGTTTGCCTCGAAATTCCCAGTTTTTTGGCTTCCAAAGATGCGGCAGTTACTACTCCTCGCTCGCTACCCGTAACAACTGGTTTTCCTTTTAAATGCGGATACACTGCCTGTGCACAACTTGCAAAAAAAGAGTCCCCATCGACATGCAGAATAAATTGACGCATCATGCACACAGTATAAAAGAACGATCGTTCACTATCAAGGGGGTTTATTCAGTAGGAGGACCTGTGGGAATAGAAGTCGGCGCCTTGTAAGTAGGGTATGGTAGAGACGCACATCGCGCATCATTTTTACACAACAGTTCTGCTTGGGCTTGGAAATACGTCATTGTTCTACACGTACCTTTCCCAGAAATAGTACCTTTATATCTATATACACAAGCATATGAAGCAGATGCAAATGTTGCCGGGGTATTAGTTCCACATTCTGATTGGCCCGAGACCATCTTAACTCCTCGAGGACACATCGGTACAGCAGGAACCAATTCGCCAGGAGCACCCGTGATAATATTAATTGCTGGAGTAGCACTGGGTACTTTAATTACAGATGTAGTTGGGCCACTTGATGGCAATGGATCAACTCCCCCACTTGGGAATGTTGGAGCAGGTTGACCAGGAGTTGTTCCCGTCCCACCTGTTGGTGCTGGATTGCCTGGACCTCCTTGCCCACCCCCCGTGCATCCACAACGAGCTTTTGCAGCAGCTTCAAGAGCAGTTTTATCCGCACATACGCTAAACGATCCTGTAGTAGAAGAGTTAATTATTTGCGCGCGAGCACCATCAGTACATCGAACCGAAACGGATCGATACTGGCCAAAATAACATGACGATGCGCCATTATATGTCATTCGAAAGGGAATACCATTTGCCGGACATGTTCCTTGCGCTAGCCCATTTGGACGCGCACTGGCGGCTTGGGAGTCGAGTACGAGCGCTTGCTCATTCTGAATTTGTCGAGAAATACTAATAAGAATAAATGTCATGAGCATTAAAAAAAGTACGATCGCATACGTAGCAATTCGGTGATGAAGCATATATCGTCGCATTTTGTGCAAATCGGAATCCATTCATTCATGATAGAGGAATTATGAACACCGTGTCAAGGGGGAATTAGGTAGTTGCCTCAACCTTCTCTTCAAGCAACTTAGTAGCCTCAAGTTTGTTTCCAAATGAGTTAAATGATTTGGTTACCTGACCAGCTTGGTTATACGCGTTAGTGAGATGTTTGTGGAGAACGCCAAAAGAGTCATTGGTTGCGTCGTAATCCTTCTTCAGGTCTCGGAGCGCGAGGAGTATATCTTGTGCGCGTGACTGGATTTTTTCACCTTCAAATGACATTAAAATTGCGTGCAAATATGCATAAAAACTCATCGGCGACACAATCATAATTCGCTTGTTTGCAGCGTACGATTGCAGCTCTTCAAGCACGATAATTTCGTAATAAATAGATTCAGACGGAATATACATAAGCGCATAATCCACCGTTCCTTCGTTAACTAAAATATATTTTTTGGAAATATCCGTAATATGTTTTTTTACATCGCGTATAAACTCTTTTCGGTGAACTTCGCGCAGCGTTGCCGATTCTTCTTGCATAAGCCGTTTAAAATTTTCCATTGGGAATTTAGCATCGATTGGGATGAGTCCTCGGGAAGTTTTCACGATCGCATCGACTTTCTCCCCACTCTTGAATGTGTGCTGTAGAGTGTACGTTTTTGCAGGTAAAAATTGAGAAAGTAACTCCTTAAGAACTTGTTCACCAATGTTTCCTCGAAGTTTGGGTGAACTTAAAAATTCCTGCAATTCTTTCATTCCCCGTCCAATTTCAGCAAATTCCCCGATGTTTTTTTGCACTTGGGAAATTACTTGGGAAGTCTTATCGATTCGTTCGTTAAATGTGGTCATGTTTTGCGCCATTTTACGATCAGTTTGCACCGCCTGATTCTCCATTCGGGTAGAAACATCTTTAAGCCACGCAATAAGTTCATCGGAATTTCCGGCCTTTGCGCTTGTTAACCACGAACGGATGAGGAAGAGTGAGATTGCGAAGAGAATAACGATTATACCGATGATAAGGTAGAGATCCATGTATTCATTATAACTTAATTAGGACTCAGAGATCATACGGCGCGAGATATCTGTTTGGAGACGAGTTGAAGCGTGAAGCAACTCTTCACTCGAGTCGACAAACACGATATCGAGCGGAGTAGATAGGGAGATTAAACTAATCCTCCGCCTTTGAAGATCTTAGGCTTTAGCCATTCCGTAGAAGACGCATCGCTATCATCAGTTTCTGCATTTTCCATGGTTTCTGGAGCAACCGAAATCGCTTCATTAAACGCAGGCGGGGCTTGAACGGGTTGCTGTATTGGTTGAACCGGTTGTTGAACAGGTTGATTATATGGCTGCGTTGGAGCCATTGGCATAGAATTCATCTGTGGCATTCCACCCGGTTGCGCATACATATTCATCGGTTGGCGAGCGGGTGCACGTTTAACGGCCCCTAATGAGAGTAGCTTTGAGCAGGCTTCGAACGTATTCGCATTTACCGAATATGACGTAAAATTATTCGTTGCAGCAACGATTCCACCATAAAGCGTGGTAGCGCTATCTTTATCGATCTCAAGTGAGAGCGCATTAAGCAATGCAAAAACCAGTTCCGATGTTGAAGATCGTTGTTTTTCGACTAAATTAATCGATCCAAAGTTTCCATTTGTTAAGTGTCGATCTACATTAATAATTTCAACACCCGTAAACATGTCTTTTTGATTCGTGTAAATATCGCCCAATGAAGCGAGCGAAGGAGCGTCAATCGTGAAAATTACTTCACCTTTTCCACCTTTATAACTATATTTGACATTGTTTGTCTCGAGTCGAGCCTTACCTTCTTTAGGAGCAATAACCAAATTAAACTGATTTCCTTCAATATTGTACGTAATTTTGTCGATTGCACCATCTTCATATGGAAATGAGACGACTAAATTGTCACCACTAGCAACGAGTTCTTTTTGAATTTTATCAGCACCAATAATGCCCAAAGCAGGGTCAACCGGGGTAGAACAGGCAATACTCGCGCTTTTCCCAATCTTAATGAGGGCCAAATATAAAGCCACAGCAGCCGATACCGCGTCAGGCGTAGGGTTAGCTGGCAACACAATCGAATAAACCGATTTTGTTTCTAAAATCTTAATAATTGATGGAATTACACCGTCATTGTTCATATACTATAAGATTTTATCACATCACCCACTATAAAGTCAAGTTGAGGGTAAAAAAGCACGCCTGCTTCTTCACCTTTCTTGGCTTCAGGCACGGTTTTTGCACGTTGTCGAAGCGATACGATCTTGGAGTTTGTTATAAGTTTCTCATTTCGATATAGCTCGACAGCATCGCCTATATTCAATTTACCCTTTAGAATATTGATTCCAGCAATCTTTTCTTTTTCGATAATGAATGTTGCCACGATTTTAGACTCACTTTTAACACTCTTTTCTTTCTGTTCTTTTTCAGCCATTAAATCCGACACTTCCGTAAGCTCGTCAAGCAGCTCATAAATAATGTTATAGGTTCTTATTACTACTCGCTCTTCTTTGGCCAATGCTTCAGTGCTTTTATTGATTGTTATCGAGAAACCAATAATAATTGCTTTACTTACTTTAGCCAGAAAAATGTCGCTCTTGGTAATCTCGCCGAGTCCCGAGAGGACAACCTCGATTGTATCGTTTTTAACCAGAGTGCCCAGGAGTGCATCAAGAGATCCCTGAGTATCGGTTTTAAGTATAACTTTGAGTTTTTTAGCCTCTTCAACCGGCTCAGAAAAGAATGAAGCGGTCGTTTTTTGCTCTTCAACGTGCGCTTTAGCTACCTCTTCACCTGCCGCAGCAGCTTTAGTTAAGCTCAGTCCAATTTCTGGAAGCTCGCTAAATCCCAACACCACACACGGTCGTGATGGCAAAATTTCTTTCACATTTTCCCCTAAATCAGTCACGAGCGCTTTAATTTTAGCTTGCAAATTACCGGCGAAAACAGTGTCGCCTACCCGCAATACCCCATCTTTTACGATTACGGAGAGTGCAATTCCAGCCTTAGTAGTTCTTGATTCAATAATAAACGCCTGTAGCGGATTACTTTCCGAGTATGTGAGTTTATTGAGCGAAGAAAGAACTAGGATTGTTTCAAGTAAATCCTGTACACCTTCCCCTTTTTTTGCTGAAATAGGAACAACTGGAACATCTCCACCCTGGCCTTCAACGAGTACACCCTTAATGGAGAGGTCTTTTTTTACCTTTTCAATACTTGCACCTGGAAGATCCATTTTGTTTACCGCAATAATATAGGGAATTTTTGCATTTTGAATATGAAAAATTGATTCCATAGTTTGAGGCATCAATGAATCTACACCGTCGACCATAAGTATGGCCAAATCAGCCACATTTGCGCCTTGCAAGCGTAACTGTGAAAATGCTTCGTGGCCCGGAGTATCAATAAACGTAATCGTGTCAATCGGATACTCTTTTGACTCAATTTTAGCCTCATACGCACCAATACTTTGGGTTATACCACCAACTTCACGCGCAGCCCGATTCGAGCTTCGAATGTAATCTAAAAGCGTTGTCTTTCCATGATCAACGTGCCCGAGCACAACCACGACTGGTGAACGATCCTTTAGTGTATTCATATAATTGGTAAGAAGAGCCGGAGTTTACGTAAGAAATATGCTTTTCATAATCATTTTTCTTCAGTAGTTACTTCTGGTTCTTCAGTATTGTCATCCTGAACTTGCTTGTCCTCCGAGGAGGGTTTCAGGATCTCTTTCTCATCTTCTTTTGCTTTTTTAGCTTTAACGACTTTTGGTTCTTTGGGAGTTTCAGGAGCTTCAACAGCTTCCTCCTCTTTAGGCGCCTCTTCAAGTCCGCCAACTTGCACAATATCAATTTCATACCCGGTTAATCGTGATGCTAAATTCACATTTACTCCACCACGACCAATCGCCAAAGGAGCTTGTGAAGCGTCAACGATAACTTTTGCATATTTTTTATCTTTGTCGAGTTCCACGGAAGTAACTTTGGCAGGTGATAGAGCTTCTCGAACAAAAAATGCTTCATCAGTTTGATATTGAATAATATCAACTTTTTCTTCTCCGCCAAGTTCATCCGTAACGGCTTTAACACGCATTCCTCGTTGCCCTACACAGGCACCAACAGGGTCTACTCCACTCTGGTCAGAGTAAACTGCGATTTTTGCACGATCACCCGGTTCTCGAACAACATTTTTCATCGTAACTGCACCATTTGCAATTTCTGGAACTTCTTTTCGGAATAATTCTTCAACCAACTTTGGATGCGCACGAGAAACAATGATCCGTTGACCACGGAAATCATCTTCACGAATTTCCTTAATATAAAAGGTTAATTGTACGTTCAAATCATAGTTCTCATTTCGAATTTGATCTTCAGGAGGCATAACGCCTTCGGCTTTTCCGATATCGATAATGACTGTTTTGCCTTCAAATCGGATAATACGACCTTTTGCAAGAGTCCCAACAAGTGTTTGATAATGACCAATAATGGTTTTCTTTTCAGCTTCTCGAATTTTTTGCATAATAACCTGGCGAGCAGTTTGGGCCGCAATACGACCAAATCCGGCAGGAGTAATATCTTTCCCCTCTTCCAGAATTTTGGTTTCACCAGTGTTTTCATCAAGGCTCACGGCAAATACTTCTTCGATTTCTTTATCTTCAGGAACTTCAGGATGATAATCTTTTCGATAGGCAGCTAAAACTGCCGATTTAATTGACGCAATAACTTCCTCGGGCTTAATTCCCCGCTCGGTCGCGACTTGTTGTAAGGCTAAATAAAATTCACTTTTTATGACTGTCATAGGGGCAATTGTACCAGAAAACAGGGGGAAAAGCTAGGAGAATCGGATGTGATATACTCAATACATGGTAGTCAAAAAGCCATTTTCACCGTCAAAAGTTGCTTTTTTTCAAGCGCTTGGAATCATTGGTTACATTTCTATCATAGTTTTCTTTGCATTCGCTACCGAAGGACACGACAATGATTCTCCACACTATTTAGCCCCACTTCTGGCAATGTCTCTATTTTCGACATCGGCTTTAATATGCAGTATGATTGTGTTTTATTATCCAATCAAACTCTACACCCAGAAAAAAGACTTTAAGGCACCTGCCACCATCGTTTTACAAACCGCGATGTGGCTAGGACTTTTTGTACTCGGACTTGTGTGTGTTGTTGCCTACTAATTATCTATTTCTTAGCATTCGACCAACGTAAATTACCACAATTGCACCAAGTACAGCAACCGCCATACTGTATAAATTGAATCCCGTAACGCCAGAATAGCCCAATGCATTCATTAAAAATCCGCCAACTACCGCTCCAACGATTCCCATAATTATATCCATTACTGTATCACCGTTTGAACCCATAATCATCGAAGCAATCCACCCTGCGATAGCTCCGAATATGATCCATAAAATTATTCCCATAGTTTGTTCACCTTCTTTCGATTAATTAGTAACACGTTTTACTGATTATCAACCACATTCTCAACCTCTTCAGGGGTTGTGGGCTTAATCAACTGAAATAGTTCGACCAATCCATACGCAAGAATTGCAAATACAATCATTGCTATAAACGTAGTCCATTCAAACACATGACCTTCTGCATAACTAATATTCAAAATCCCTTGGAACGGCACTGCAAATGGCGCACTGAGAGTATATATCATCGACGTAAAACCACTATTTGTGTTTGCGCCAAGCATTTTAAGCACAATTCGGAAGATTAGCAGCACTTCTACTACTCCCAACAGGTACCAAATAATTTGATACGTGCGGAAGATTACCTTTTTCTGTTTGTATACTCGAACAGGATGTTCAACCGGAACTTCTAGCGACATAATATTTCACCCCCCGACTATGCGAACATAGTAACAGATGTGGAGGGAAGAGTATATGGGGAGGAATATGAGTTTAGACTGCGTAGCTTTCCAAATAGCCACAGGAAGTGCATCGATAAACAACTATATCTTTTCCATTTTTTACTCTTCCCCGCCAATTAATTTCTTTTCCCCATTTTTGCCCAGCATCATGCCCACTACTACCTTTGACCATGCCCTCCTCCATTTCTCCATTACATTTTGCACATTTCATCTACTAATTATAGTATAAAGTTATCAACATTTCTCAAAAAGTGTACAATTTTCATATGAATAAAAACCAATCAAAGATTTTCATATACATGCAATATTTTTACTTTTTATATGTCATTATTACTGGATTCAGCTATGTTCTTGGGTATGATCAACTATTTGATTTTAGCAAGACCACATCCTCAATTTATGGAATAGCCGGCATCGTACTAGGGATACTTATGATTGTTCAAGTAAATAAGACTTCTTCAAAAAAGTAAATTCTCCGCGAATTTGCAGTCCAAGCTTACATACTGTATACTATAGACATGAATTTCATTAAAAAAGCACTCCTAAGTCTTGCGCTTATCTCAAGTATCGCTCTTGGTGTCACCGCAACTACTGCGCATGCTCAATCAGTCAACAACTCCGTTTTACAAGTCGTTACATCACCTGAATTTGGTGGTGACATGAAATGGGTATTAACCGTAAAAGGCGGTAAGGTATTTCCACAAGACTTTAATGGAGGAAAAGTAACGGTTCTACGCCTTGAAGGAGACCCAATTATTTTAAGAAATATGTGGGCGTATGACCCAAATGACAATGTATGGATTTGGGAACAATATATTCCTGAAAACGTAATTGGACTTATGATTGATACACCAACAAACATAGACTACGAATTCTTGCAAAAACCTGCATACTGGAGAAAATGGTGGTGGGGGAATTCGATGTTTAGAGAGTACGTATTCTAAAACTAAATTACTTTTTCTTCCTCATATACTGAAAATAAATTACCAAAATGGGGGGGCATGTGTCATTTTTTACCTGCCACTGGAGTAAAAATCCACAGTAGAACATATAATACAATTCCAGCTCCATCAATACATGCAAGGCCAATAAAAATAGATCGCACGATGAGTGGATCGATATTAAAATACTCTGCCATACCAGCACAAACGCCAGCAAGAACTTTGTTTTTGACCGAACGATGGAATACTCTGTGTTTGGCGAGCTGAGTTTTGGAAACTTTTCGTTTTGGCATATGCTTATTAAATCATCAACAGCGCAATTACATTCAAAATAATTCCTCCTAGGGCTAGATTTTTGCTTGAAATAAGCACCTCTGCCTTCTTCCTTTTTTTACCTGAAATATTTACCGAAAATGGCAAAGGAATTTGCACGATTTTTGCGTTATACGCTTTATATCCGAAAAATACTCCAACAAGAGCTAAAATGCCGGCAATAAATCCTCCAAAAAGGATCATATGTACAACGAATGCACTCAGAGCGAAGAGAACCGATTTTACAGAATCATGCATGGTTAAAGTAACAATAATATATAGAAGAAAGGATGTCAAGAATAGATGTATAATACGTTGCTATGACAGGCCATAGTGTTACATGTTGCGAATGGAAGATGATCCGATTGTTCTAAGAAATATGTGGGCTTATGATCGATACCCCAACTAAAATTGACTTTGAATTCTTACAAAAACCGGCCTTTTGGAAACGCTGGTGGTGGGGAAATGCAATGTTTCGAGATTTCTATTCCAATAATTCTATTTTTACGATTCGGCGACTAGTAGCCCATTTCCAAAAAAAAGGATTATTGTATTTCACCGATTATATGCCGCTCCGTATACAAGGAAATATACTTCTGATGCTCCAAATTTTAGTAAAATAGGCAGTGATGGAATATTGTCCATCTGGTCACTTTCAGACGGTTGAAGCATGGGAAATTTATTTGCCGTTAGTTGATCCATTGCAGTCGACAATCCTGGGTCAAAGCTTTCTAACAGAGCGCCTCGTGCAACAAAAAAATTGTACAGATCAAGACCCGATAATTCTCCGCTCCTTTTAAACGCATCAGAATGTTGTTGTCGCTGCCCTTCCGTTATTCGCGGTAATGCGTTTCTATTTTCTTGTGAAAGCATTTGCGCTCCAGAACTTTTCTGCAACTGTAACCTAAGTAGTAAATGTGCCCAGGCTGCTCCTTCGAATATATCTGCTTTAAATTGGGGCAATACAACTTCTCCTACGGCTCTCGCAAACGCCGAAATATGTCGAGCAAGATGCGGATTAGAAGCTGCAATATGCTTGAGTTCTAATTTCAATGCTGCTTCTTGATTTGCAGCTATAATTTCGTATCCCCTCGCTACTACTTCTGGCGTAACCGGCAATACAGGTGTAAAGGGATTTCGACGACGTTCTATTGGTGAACTCATATAGCTGATATTATACTATAGGTATAGTAATATTTATATCGGATTATTTGGATAGGCTAAAATAGTCAATTCTGCAAAATTTTTGTGTATTTTTTAATTTACTGCCCCTCGTGAGAATGTATCAAGAAGTTCGCCTAAGCTGATATATAGTCTTTCCTGAAAGCTTGAAAATTGTGTCCAGGCTGGGTGAATATGTTTGGAATTATTACTCTCAAATGACTCTCTCTTCACCAATAACATGCATATTCCCATTATCAATAATAATTTCTTCACTATTCTTCAATAAATAGAGCTTGTTTCCGTTGAATTTACGCTTAATTTTCTCATGCAAAGAATCTTCATAATGCGGGTAAATATCGAAATCAACCAGTCCTAAGCCTGGCATATTTTCTGCTCCTAAATCATTATCAACAAAACCCCATGTTGCAACATCGAGCGATTTACTTGCCACCATTGCACCGGCGCTTGAGCCGACGTAGATAGCACCTTTTTCGAGGAGCAGTTTGAGAGATTTATCTAGCCCGACACTTTTTATCCAATACATTAAATAGCCCGGCATACCGCCGGCGAACCAGATTATATCAAAGCCTTCTAAAACTGTTTGCATATTCTGATTTCGATATTCTTCCAACTGAAAAACGGTTATATCTGCACCGAGTGTATTTACTATTTTCCATGATCCACCTTCTTTCCATGATTCCCAGCCTTGCTCACCATTAGCTGCAGTGGGAATGTATGCGATTCGTTTTCCTTCAAATCCACCAACAAATTCATCAAGCTTTTTTATTGATTCTGGGTGTTTAGCTTCAGACGCGAGAAAGAGTTTCATACTTCATCAAATTGTGTCCAGGGAGGAGGATTCGAACCTCCGTAGTCTTGCGACGACAGATTTACAGTCTGTTCCGATTGGCCACTCCGGCATCCCTGGTATGATGCATATTATACCAGTCACCAGGCTATTTTTGAGCAAAAGATCCTCTTGCCTTTTGAATTTGCACGCGGTATCATGAATTTACAGCTATGATCTATTTATTTATCAGTTCCAACACCATCGAACTCGTTTCTCTTTCCAAAACAATGCTCGGACAGTATAATCTGTCGACTTTCGAGAAAACTCACACGGTTGATTTGCTTACAAATGGCCAAGTTGGGAGCGTAGATGTTCTGGCGAGCGCGATTAAAGAGGCAATAACAGGGGCCACTCCTACCGAGGTTAAGGATCATGATGTGTATTTAATTCTCCCCCAAGAGTTATTTGCATTTGCCCGCTACAGCGTTCCCGCAGATATTCAAGAAAGCGCCATTATTCCGTTTATTAAAGATAAAGCTCGTTCAAGCTTGCCTTTTGACCTTGACTCATCTTTCTACAATTACCTTGTTTTGCGCATGCAGAATGAATCGGCTGTTCAATTTTTTGCCGTTCAAAGGGAATCATTCGCTAAATTCCAAGAAGTATTTAGCTTGCTTGGACTGAATATTAAATCGGTTGTTCCTGAAACGGTTGGGTACTTTAAATTATTTGAAAAAACGCTCAAAAAAGACAAAAAAGAACGTATTATTTACGCATCGTACGATGAAAAAAAATCATTTGCGTTCCATTATGACTCCTTAGGACTCTTGGAGGATACTCGTATGGATTTATCTTCCGATATGGAAGGAACGCTCAAGAAAAAAGCTGATGAATTAAAAGAAAAAGTTCAAAAAGTTGATCGCTTGGTGCTTTCGGGTGAAAAATCAAAAACAGTTCGACAAGATTTATTTACTAAAAAAGTGGGAATTTGGACAAATCCTCTTGAGAAAATCGTCGTTAACTTTTATCAGGATTACTTAAAACTTCTTGTTACTCCTGATAAGGGCGAGTTGCCATTTTTGAAATTCGATGCCCCACTAGGAGGATTTATTTTAGCTACTGAAAACCCACAATTTTCGATTCTAGGTGATGGAAATTTTAAACCTATGAAGATAAGTGGAAATGACAACGGTAAACGACTATCATTACCTTCGTTGTCCGTTCAAAAGCGCGATATGTTCATGTTTATAACCTCATTTTTACTTTCATTTGCGCTCATTTATTTCGGGCCAAAGGTGCTGAATTCAATTAGTAATCAAGGAGATACGTCTAAGCCAATCGTTTTAGCTCCTACCGAGGCTCCTAAAGAAAAGGTGGAACCAAGCAAAGCTCCTACGCCTGCATTTAAAAAAGAAGATGTTCGCATTAAAATTCTAAACGGCTCTGGAACTGTTGGAAAAGCAAGCGAAGTCAAAGACATTTTGAAAAAAGCCGGATATGTAGATATTCTAACCGCAAATGCTGATAAATTTGATTACAAAATAACAGAAGTACAAGTGAAGGATGATAAAAAAGCAATTTTCGAAATTCTGAAAAAGGATCTGAGCGAAAATGTAAAACTCACCAAATCCACCGCGCTTGATGCAGACGAGGCTTCAGATGTGATAATTATCGTAGGAACCGACTTTGAATAATTTTCAACCTAAGAGGTTGAACACGCACTACCAACCTAAGAGGTTGTCAGTTCAGGTATAATACTCCCATGGACAAAGCACAATTAGAAGAGCGTGTGAACGCGCTTATTACCAAAGTCAATCTTACTGAGAAAAAGACTCACCTTGCAGATCTTGAGAAAAAAACCTACGACGCGTCTTTTTGGAGCAATCCGGAAGAATCAGGCAAGGTTATGAAAGAAATTACCGCGCTTAAAAAACAAGTCGACGATATTGAACTTATGCAGCTGATGTTGGGCGAGGAAGATACTACAGACTTGGAAAAAATGCTCGATGATTATGAAATTCTTCTGTTCCTTTCAGGTCCCTACGATTCTGGTGATGCTATTTTTGCAATCCACGCCGGCCAAGGTGGAACAGAGGCCATGGATTGGTCTGAAATGCTGTATCGCATGTACATGCGCTATTTTGAAAAGAAGGGTTACAAAATCGAAATTGTTGATTATATTCAAGGTGAAGAGGCTGGAATTAAGAGTGTTGTGCTCAATATCGAAGGTCCATACGCGTACGGATATTTGCATGCAGAAGCTGGAGTTCACCGCTTAGTTCGACAATCTCCATTTAATGCAAATGATCTACGCCAAACCTCCTTTGCACTCGTGGAGGTCCTCCCTATCATTCAAGAACGTGAGGTCGAGATTAAAGATGAAGATATTGAATGGCAGTTTTATCGAGCGGGGGGGCATGGTGGTCAAAATGTAAATAAAGTTTCAACTGCTGTTCGATTAATTCACAAGCCAACCGGTATTATTGTTACCTGTCAGCAAGAGCGTCGGCAAGAGCAAAATCGCGAAAATGCGCTCAAACTCCTTCGAGCTAAATTATGGCAAATCGAAGAAGATTCCAAAAACAAACATTTAGATTCCTTGCGAGGGGCAAAAATGGCTTCATGGGGAATGCAAATCCGCAACTACGTGTTACATCCGTATAAACTCATCAAAGACACTCGTACCGGGTACGAAGAGACTAATGTAGAGAGCGTTCTAGGAGGTAATATTGACAAATTTATCGAAACATATTTGAAACATTGATATTGTTTTTTAAATTTGGTACCATAGCTTTATGGACGATGTAACGCCAGTGCACAAAATGGACGACGCTGATACTGTATCTATAAACACACAAACGCCTGAATTTTCTACACAAAAATTAGTGGGTATTTTCGTGGGTTTGATTGTACTAGGAGCGATAACTGGCTTTGGAATCAGCAAGGTACAATCAGTCATGCGGGCAAAATCACTTACTTCCACTTCTACCGACTCTAAAAAAGAGTCTCATAAAGACACTGCAGGAATAAAAGATAAAGAAACATTCAAAGATTCAGCAACAGGAATTCTAAAAGAAGGAGGCTTTGAGGGTGAAGGAAGTCATCATTTGGAACGGCCCGGTGGAAAATCTCAAAATGTATACATAACTTCAAGTACTGTTGATCTTGGGGAATTCCTAGATCATAAAGTAACCGTGTGGGGCCAAACATTTGCAGCTGAAAAGGCCGGATGGCTTATGGACGTTGGACTTGTAGAGGTATTAGATTAATGCCCTTTTGTCATCCTGAACTTTCCGCCAGTGGCGGATCAGGATCTATACATATATGATCACATTCGATTCTGTATCCAAAAATTATTCTTACGGCAGCGGTGGTCTCACCGATATTTCGTTTGAAGTAGAAGATAACGACTTTATTTTTTTAGTCGGTCCGTCGGGCGCTGGAAAAACAACCATTCTGAAGCTCATCATGAAACAGCTCAAGCCTACCGCCGGCTCAATAATGGTCGATGGCCAAGATATTACCGATAAAAAATTCAGTGACATCGTAAAACTTCGCCGAAAAATCGGCATGGTGTTTCAGGATTTTAAAGTACTGACCAATAATAATGTGTTCGAGAACATTGCACTTGGTTTAAAAGTCACCGGCACGTCTGATAAAAAGATTAAGGAGAGTGTTGAAGAATTATTAACACTGGTGGGACTTGAGGAGAAAAAATTCATGTTCCCGTTACAACTTTCTGCTGGAGAGTTACAGCGTGTTGCAATAGCTCGATCTATCATTGGCGATCGAAACATTTTACTTGCTGATGAACCCACTGGAAATTTAGATCCAAAAACCACGTGGGATATTATGAAATTATTTAAGAAACTAGAAAAAAAACGAACGATTATTATTGCTACCCATAATGTAGAGATTGTAAATAGCTTCAAAAAACGCGTTATTACGCTCACCGATGGAAAGATCATAAAAGATCAACGCGGCGGAGGATATCACTTATGAGATCATTCGTGCAATCAGTCAAACGAACCCCCTATCAATCACTCGCTTCGTTCATGATTTTGTTTTTCACCTTGTTCATGGCCGTATTTTTTTTCACACTCACCTCATTTTTCTCGAGCTTGTTGAGCTATGTAGAAACTCGTCCGCAAGTAACCGTATATTTTGAATCAACAACTCAACTTGAGCAAATCAATCGATTAAAAGAAGCAATTCTTCAATCTCAAAAAGCTGATTCAATTAAATACGTATCACGCGAAGAAGCCTTAAAAATTTATCGAACTTCAATAAGTCGCGATGAACCGCAGTTGCAGGAACTTGTTTCGGCCGAAACACTTCCCGCATCTTTGGAAATTAGTGCAAAAAAACCTGAGTATTTAAAAGAAATTGCAGCATTTCTACAAAAACAGCCAGGTGTAGATGAAGTCGTCTTTCAAAAAAATATTGTTGATCGATTACATACATTAACGAATGTATTACGAGGAGTGTCCGCTGGTATTTTTGCGTTTTTAATGTTTACGTCTATCGTTGTTTTGGTTACGACAACCGCTTTTAAAATCGCACTTAAAAAGGATGAAATTGAGCTGCTTGGCTTACTAGGAGCTTCCAAATTCTATATCCGAAAGCCGTTTCTAGAAGAAGGAATCTTTTTTGGATTAGTCAGTGGAACACTAGCATTCGCAACCTTTTATGGAACGTTTTTTGCAGTCAAACCATTCTTAAGTTCTTATTTAGGCAGCATTCCTAATCTTTCATTTTACGGACTGACCCACCTACAACTCACTGTGTGGCCACCAAGCCTGGTTTTCATTATTCTTTCCTATACATTAACCGTCGCTTTTGGCATGATAATTGGACTTCTTGGAAACTACTTCGCCACGAGTAAATACATTTAAAAGAGAAATACAACCTACCAGGTTGAATAGGCACCGTCCACCTGACGGGTTGCCAGTAACTAACTGCTATAAGCACTTCTTTATACTGTCACAACATTCTAAATATATGTTTTTGTGACTTCTAGTCCGTAGACATTCTGATTGAAATATGTCATAGTACGGCATGTCTTCCAAAAAAAGAGATTTTTTAAATGGCAATTTCTACCATATTTTTAATAAAACCGTTGATAGTAAAACTCCATTTCTCGATACTTCCCTTTGTAATAGATTCCTTCTTACCGTATTTTATTACAGAGCTTCCGATCTACAATTAAGTTTCTCTAAATGGAAACGACTTGACACACGCCAAAAGAGTGAAATTAAAAAGCAATTAAATAATACAGCTAAATTTCGGGTTCAAATTATTTCCTATTGTCTTATGCCAAATCACTTCCACTTTATACTCAAGCAGAGTACTTCAGACGGAATTCACGATTTCATTTCAAATATTACAAATTCTTTTACTCGAGCATATAATACACAACACGAGCGAAAAGGTCCTCTTTTTCTCAGTCCCTTTCATGATGTTCCTATAACCACCGAACAACAACTCCTCAATGTTTCCCGCTATGTGCATCGAAATCCAATAGCACATAAAGCGACGTTTAGAGATTCTTTTCGTGAATATCCATGGAGTTCATATAAAGACTACCTAGGCAACAATCCCGATCTACTAGCTTTGACATATACCGAACCAGTCTTAAAATATTTCAATAATGATTTGAATAAGTATAAAGAATTTGTAGAGGATGATTTCCACTAAACAACCTGACAGGTTACCAATGCACTGTCCACCTGACAGGTTGCCAAAATACTCGCCATATTTAATAAGAATTTAATAATTGAGTGATATGCTAGGCATGCCATGAAAATTTTTCTCAATTTTTTCACCATTTTCCTATTTTTATTTTTCTCTACAAGGAGTGTGCACGCAGTCACCACAACCCTCACCCAATCCCCTAGTTCAATCTCCCAAGACCCTTTTGCAATAACCATCAGTATTACCGGTGCAAAAGCCGGTAAAAACTACCTACGAGTTGATCTATATAAAGAAGGCTCAACAGACTACGCCGGTGAAACCTACAACGGCCAAGAGTGGTATAACGGAGAAGATGGCACCAAATACGCCCCAATCGACATCGCTAGCTCAGAAATGCAACTAGCAACCATCTCCGCAAGACTCACGAGCATTCCACCCAACTGGAGCACTTCAAACTCTTTTTTCCTAAGAATTCGTCGCTACACGGCTTCTGGAAGTTACACGAGTTCTGAAGCAGAAGCGAGTGCAATTCCAATAAGCATTATCTTTCCAACTCCTCCGCCAGCTGGCGGAACCAGCCCAATACCTACTCCAACAACGCAGAGTACACCTTCGCCAACAGGCGCACCCACTCCTACTCCATCTCCCGCCGGGCAGAGCTCTCTGGGCGGCGCCGACAACATCTTCATTTCCGAAGCCCTCACGACCCCCGAATCGGGCCAACATGAATGGGTCGAACTTTTCAACAATAATGACCACACAATCACTCTAAACTCCTGGTTCATTGACGACATTGAAAACGCGGGAAGTAGCCCTCAAGCGTTCACCCTCACCATTAATCCAAAATCGTACGCCACAATCGACATGCAATCGGCACTTTTTAACAACGACGGCGACTCAGTCCGCCTGCTAGACAATGAAAGAATGCAAAAAGACTATTTTTCTTATTCTCGAGCCCAACAAGGAAAAAGTATTTCGAGAAACGATTTAAACTCACATGAAATTTGTATTGCTCTTCCTACAAAAAATGACTCTAATGGCTCATGCATTATTGGCCCTACAAGCACAACAAACATAATCGGCGCAGCCCAAAGAGAGCTCGTGGGAGAGGATGAGAGCGATATAGCAACGGTCCTAGGTACTGATTTAGAAAGCTCAGACGACTCTTCCTACCCTACCGATATCTCCGTTACCGCTTTCCAAGGCATCGGTCACGATTCAACCTTTCCCCAACAAACCGACTATCAACACGAACCCGCCCGAACCCTCAACTTTCCTAGCAACATGTTCCGCCACCCATCCCTAGAAAGCTTCATCAAAACCGGAGCTACCAGCGCAGCCGGCATTTCCTTACTGAATATCATCTACATTTTATATAGAATGAAAATATGGCCCCCAATTCATTTTCGATCAAAAATATTTTCCTCTATTGGCTTCCCTTGGTCGCCTGGATGAGCGCTATTTATTACTTTTCGTCGCACCCACACTTTTCCCTCGTTCAACAAACCACGTTTGATTTCATTCTATTCAAAACACTTCACATGGTCGAATACGCATTCCTGTATTACCTCTGGTTCCGCGCCCTGCATCAAACAAACATCATTCCCAAAAAAAACACCCTTCTCGCTGCTATTCTCCTCACTCTCCTATATGCCATCTCCGATGAATACCATCAAACCCTTGTTCCAACCCGTGAGGGGAAACTGCGCGATGTAGTCATCGATTTTGCAGGGATTATGATTATCTGGTACTATATAAAAAGTAACCTTCGATTTGTTACTAAATATCTGTTATGAAATCATTCCTACACCGCTTTTTTATCCCATCCCACCATAATAATTACCGGGCTCATGGACTCCATATTAGCTCACTCACCGTATACCTCATTGGCGCACTTGTTTTGTCATTTTCATATTCAAGCAATGCGCTTCTTCCGGCCGGGTCAGTTTTGGGAATTGCCCAAGACATCAACGTCGGCGCTCTTCTTTCATTAACCAATCAACAACGAACCAATAGCGGACTTCCCGCACTTAATTTAAATGGACAACTTTCATCAGCGGCTGCCGGCAAATGTGGAAAAATGCTCGCCGATAACTTTTGGTCGCACTACGCCCCCGACGGAACCACGCCCTGGTTTTTCATAGGACAATCCGGATACAAATACGAAACAGCCGGTGAGAATTTAGCAAAAGATTTTAACGATTCAAACAGCGTCGTAAACGCCTGGATGGCTTCCCCAACGCACGCCGCCAACATATTAAATGGAAAATACCAAGATGTTGGATTTGCCACCTGTAACGGCACACTAACTGGTTCAGAAACTACTGTCGTTGTTCAAATGTTTGGAAAACCATCAGGAAGCACCGTTGCGACTTCCTTCACGACTGCGGCAAACGCCCAGGAACCTGCTCCGACCCGTCGTCCCGCTTTACCCACCGCACAACCTACATCAGAGCCTACTCCTGAGCCGACTGTAGTCGCTCAAGAAGAGTCCATCTCTCCTTCCCCCGCCACTATTGTATCTGGCCTTCAAGCATCAACCACCGCCAAACCCGGACTCGTTGCTGGCCTCATGCGTTCGCTGCCTAAAGCCGCAACATTCACGCTCTTTGGAATGCTGCTTGCAACACTTCTGCTCGACTTTTATTACGGCTACAAGCTTAAAACCTATCGAGTTGTCGGAAAACACCTAGCCCATTTTATTTTCGTCGCATTTATTTTACTGAGCTTGTTAATCGCGGCAAATGGAGTAATATTGTAAGTACCTGTCATCCTGAGCAAAGCGAAGGATCTCAGTAACTATGAAAAAACAAAAACATCACGCCTGGTATTTGGTATTAGGAAGCATAGCAGCACTCCTCCTCGTTGCCCTGTATTATTCTCGTGGAAACAATCAAGTCCAATTCTATATCGTTTCCCTTTTTGTAGCCATTTACGTTATCTGGGGAATTTTGCACCACATTATCGACAACAGCTTGCGTTTATCGGTGGTGTTGGAGTATATTTTACTCAGCGCAACCGCGCTATTTTTATTGAAAACAGTGTTATTAAAGTAGTATAATCAACATATGAAAGGCGTAATACTTGCTGGCGGACTTGCAACACGACTCTATCCTCTAACTCATGCTACTAATAAGCATTTGCTTCCTATTTACGACAAACCCATGATTTTCTACCCGATTCAGACCTTGGTAAACGCCGGGATAACCGAGATTTTAATTCTCACCTCTGGCCCCTACGCTGGTCACTTTATTCGCGTTCTTGAAAACGGAAAAGAACTGGGAATTACCCACTTAGAATACGCATTTCAAGGTAATCCAAAAGGTGGAATTTGTGACGCCATTATGTATGCTGAAGATTTTGCCAATAATGAGCCTATCACAGTCATTCTAGGAGACAACACTACCGATGCTGATATTTCAGGTGCGGTTAAGAATTTCGAGTCAGGGGCTATGATGTTTTTGAAAGAAGTTTCTGATCCACAACGATTTGGAGTGCCCGTTTTTGACCCTACTGACCCTAAAAAGATCATCAAAGTTGAAGAAAAACCCGCCAATCCAAAGTCCAATTACGCAAGTACTGGATTATATATTTTCGACAATCGCTGCTTCGATTTTATTCGCACTATTAAGCCATCCGATCGAGGCGAGCTGGAAGTTCCCGATCTTCAGAACCAATACATTGAACGGGGTGAAATGAAATGGGCAGAAATTGATGGGTTTTGGTCCGACGCCGGCACTTTTGAAAGCTTATTCCGTTCAGGCGCTTATTGGGCAAAAAAGGCAGGCGTGACAGAATGAGAAAAAATATATCTTCGATATTTATACTATTTTCTAGTTTCTTAATTTTATTTGTGGTTATTTCTCGTCTTACCACTCCCGCCTATGCCGATCCTTTCACTAAAATTGAAGAAAAGGATTTAAATATCCTTCCGAATCTTTTATGTGCACTTTTTAGAATTAGTTGCACTCAAGGAGTTCCCGACCCCAATCAACCGACTCCTTATCCACTTCAACCCACCCCACCATATCCGACTCCTGAAATAATGCCAACTGCTATGCCACCAGTTCCAGGCGCCTGTGCGCCGCGAGGAGGAGCTTACTTATGCGGCTCTCGTTCTACCCCACGAGCGAATTGTGGTCACTGCGGGCTCAATTATAATACGTTCGAACAAGTAAACAGTTGCGATCGTGAAAACAGAGCTGAAATATGGGGAACAGCATATGCCATTGACATAAGCATGAAACCAGGCCAGCCAATCTTACTTCCTCCTATTGAGGGGCAAAACGTAATTTGGTATCATTATGCTGCAACAAGGAACGGAATTCAAAAATATCAAGCTAATGTGAATAGAAAGGCATATATAGTTACTTTACACCACACACAGCTTGGATCTGGAATTGGAATCGGCAAAGAAGCTCAATCAGGACAAGTAGGAGCACGGGTTTGTCAACAACAAGGGTGCGACCATGTACATATACAAATTAATCAGGGTGGCTGGAAGTCGGCCACTAGTTATTATTGCTTTCCATAATGATTGATAGAAAAAAATTACTAATTATTGGAATTGTTGCATTTATCGGCTTCATATTTTTTGTTCTTATCGTTATATCTGCTTTTACAACAAAAGAGAAAGTGACACAAGACACGCAACCAGCGCCCACGAGTGCAGAGTTGCTTATTCCAACAAGTTCAAATTCTTCTAACGAAGATATAGTAACCGAGCCGACTGACAACGCCATTCAATTAGTATCTATCAACCCCCAAGATGGTTCCATTGACCAATCACCAGCATTACAAGTATCTATAACATTTTCAGAACCTATCAAAGAACGTGCATTTTATTATAAAGTCGATCCTTCCGTACCTACTTTAATTCACTCCGATGGCAACAGTATTATTATTACCCCTAAAAATATTTGGACCTTTGGAGTTAATACTATTACTGTTTATGCTGAATCCGAATCGCTCAGTGGTAAAAGACTTTCCACTCCATTCACATATAGTTTTACCGTCAAAGATCTCCCTGAACCTGATGAAGGTTTTGAAAAATAATACATTTGACACCATCTTCACGATTGTTCTACAATGAACCTACCATGTGGATTTATTTTCGCGCCCTCTTAGCTCAGTATTCTAAATACTTCGTACGACTAACTATTATTACTACAGTTTTATTCATAACTTTTGGTCTTTTCATGAAATGGGGATTTCCACAAACAGAACAAAATATTCTTTCGGGTTCTCAGATTTCACAACTACAAGAACAAAAACTGACCAAAACATTTCAACAACCCCAATATCAAACACAAGTAGGTAAACAGATCGCAATTGTTCAAAAAAGAATATTTTGCAGTCTTATTGGTTCGCTTTGTTCAAATAATTCAGAAGACCAAATAAAAAATTTCCCAAAAAGTTTTTTTGGGCATGCTTCAAGAATAATGGTTGCACCAATCATGAACCCCCCCGCGTCGGGTATTGCGTATATTCACCAATCCATTCAAGATGCAGGCTTCATAACTCAAGCGAATGCTGCTGAAGGAGTTGGTTTTGCAAGCCTACGCCCATTTCTTGGTGTTTGGAAAGCATTTCGAAATATGACCTATATGGTCTTAGTGCTCATTATTATAGCAACGGGCTTCATGATTATGTTTCAATATAAAATTGATTCCCATACGATTATTTCTGTGCAAAATGCACTTCCTCGTATTGTAGTAGCGCTTCTCGCCATTACGTTTTCATATGCAATGGCTGGTCTTTTAATAGATTTAACATACGTTATAATTTTGCTTATATTTCAAATCTTTCATTCATCGGGCTTGCCGAATATGGATCCCCAACAACTCCAAGACCAATACTTAACATCAAACATATTGAGCTTCGGTGGTTCAGGTCAATTTACGGCATTTACTGGTCAACTGTACTACAAAGCGTTAATCAATGTGATCACCCTGATTCCACCGTGGTTACAAGTCTCCATAGGAGCAATTTTGACGTTCGCAACAACCTTCATTGGGCTCCGTTTAGCAAACAACAATGTAACTGCGGCGAAAGCAATTTTTGGTCATTTTCAAGCTAGTGTCGGAGTTTTAGGCAGTGCAAACGGCATTATTGATGCAGGTAGTTTTATTGGAGCATTTATGAGCCTCATGCTTGGCCTTGGCACGGCAACTTTTGCAGTCTACTCATTACTCTTAATAGTTGCAATTGTAGGCGTGTTATTTTTGTATTTTCGAATAGTTTTTTTACTAATTGGCGCATATATCCAAATCATAATCAACGTTATGTTTGCTCCTGTTTTTTTAATACTTGTCGCAGTACCCGGCCAGGATGGCTTTAGCTCATGGGTTAAAAAACTTATTGGGAATCTTTTGGTTTTTCCTGCAGTTATCACCCTCATTTTGGTCATTCAGGTAATACAAGGAATAGGCTTCAACGGCGGGCAAGATGCTTTTTCTATGCCTCTTTTGTATGATTTTGACACAGATGTTATGGCGATGGTCATATCGGGCGCGATGTTATTCGCAATTCCGAATATTGTAAAAGATATGGTAAAAAGAATCGCGGGTGAACCTGCCGTTAAAGGCGGTGCAGGCTTACTCTTAGGTGGAGCTGGTATACTCGCCGGATCCGCTATGGGTGCTGCTTCACAAGTCCATACTCTTTCGAGATTGGCTGGTGGCCAAGGAGAGTTGCCTGGCCTTGATCGAATTAAAGGATGGATAACTGGGAAGATGAAAGGTGGCGGACACGGAGGCGGAAGTCATGGTGGAAGTGATCAAGAGAGAATGACGAATTTATAAAAATAAAAAGCTATTGATCAAAATATCACATTGAATAGATTTCGGTAAGTTATTAGTACCCCCAAATTATCCCTTAATTACTAAATCTTTTCACTTACCCGAAGCTCGGTAATCCAAGTAGGTCTACTCCTATTATTCGAAGTAATAAGATGGAAAACATCACTAATAATAATCCGAATATACACGCCTTAATCTGATCTTGAGATGCACTAATTTTTTCAGCATTACCCTGAGATGTCTGAATCATGATAGCAGAATAAATTATACATCCTAATGAGAACAAGCCTGCGAACCCTATTCCAGTCTTTAGCAAAAAATTTGTAACAAATTCTGAAAAATTTGTCGGAATACATCCTAGCCCAGTCATAAATGCTTCCCTCTGAGCACATGCTCGGCATGCATTCCATTCTTTCTTATTATCGATATATTTATTACAAATTTTTATAATCTGAGACCCCTGGGCAGCTACCGAGGTAACAGCTTTTTTTTGATATGCTTCATCTGAACAAAAACATGCCTTTTCTAATTTCCCAGTGGTAGAATTTTTTACATCAATTTTTTTCTCAAATCCTGTATAACAACTCACTTCCATTTTTTTGTGAATTGGGTCATATTCGTATGCTTTGGATACTACATCTACTGCAGCATTTGCTAAAAGATCTGGCAGAGCAGCTCTAAATACAAACCTCGCAGGTCCAGCAACTGTCTTTTCAAAATCAAGTTTTGAGCAACACTTATTTGCATTTGGATCTTCAGAATAACCACATTCGCGTACTAAAAATGCCGGTAAGGTAGTTGGATTGGGTGTAATATCGGCATAACTAAGCTGTGCTCCATATTGAAGGAATATGACGCTCAAAAAGATAAACGTTTTAATAAATCTCATAGATTCATTATAACCATAAAAATTTGCAATTCCCAATACTTAGTGATGACCTCCATGTCCACCACCACCACCGCCCCCGCCTCCACCACTCTCCAAATCTTCACTTCCTTTTTTAGCAGCTAGAACACCTATCGCAATCAATAGTCCAATAAGCGTAGGAAAATAATGATATATAATTAATTGATTGTATCCGGAATTACTCCACTCAAATAATGAATGATAGGAAATAGTATTGACATTATCATGTATAAGTTTCGTATCTTTTATTTTATTTTTAATAAAAGGAATTCTCTTAAGAATCTTGTATTCCCAATCTGTTCTAGGAATTTCTTTATGCTTTTCTCCTGTAGATGGTTTTCTCTTTAATTGTCCTTTATGATGCAAATGTTCTGCCCATGCATGTTCCAAATCTTTGTCCCATGCCCATACCGGAGCTCCTTCATCAATGAGCGAATCAGAAACCGATCTTTTTCTAACATCAGACCAATAGCGTTGTGGTCCTAATTTCCACCACTTATTCGCTTCATCATCTTTTTTGAAAAATAAATCAATCAATTGTGCCGTTCGGAAAACAGTTGTATATGAAACTTCACTCCCCAACTCTCCTTGTACCTTGCCTTTATATGATCGTATCCATTCGGAAAGCTCTTCAAATCCTGCATGATCACCTTTGTCATGCGAAGTAAATGCTGCTTTTTTAACAGCGCTATATAAATTTTGTGAAACCGTATGCATAAGTTCTGCAGTGTCTGCCGCTTGTATTGCATCACGCTTAACGGTATCGGGGCCTGTGGCGGCAGTGTTAATAAACTTCATAGCTACGCTTGGCTGTGTTACGGCGTGTCCAAATATATTTTCATCGAGTGCATTCGCCCACCAGTTAACGCGGGTTTTAACTTCACCATTGGCTACTTTCTTTTCAATGGCTTTGAATCGCGCGGCATCTTTTTTTTCTACTCGTACCAGTTCTGCATTTTTTCGAATATCGTCCATGGTTACCCGCTCCGTTAGTCGTTGCTTGATAAATTTATATGCATGCTTTGCATCTGCAACTCTTTTATTTCTCTCCGCTTCATCGTATTCCGAAAATCGATTTTTTAGCACCCGGTCTATATATTCTTCATCAATTTTGTTACCCTTGCCGCCACGAACACTGCTTAATGGATCCTTCAAATTACCATATAAATTCTTATGAGGTGATTTTAAATTCGCTTCCATATCTTTACTTACATCGATACGCATTTGTTCCTGGGCATAAATAAGATCACCCAGTGCATGATCACTTCTTTCTTTTGCTTTTTTAGTATCTCCACTTTCTTTCGCTAGAAAGTGATCCTGCATTTCCGAAAGCATTGTTACTCCATATTCAGTCGTACGCTGTTTTTCCATAGTCATGAACATTGCGGGCATTTGCTCGAATGTTTGAACCGTAGAGATCTTGTGCATTATTTTAAACAAGGCGTCTTTTCGCTCGCCCGGATGTTCTTTAATTACATGCTTAATATGATAGGCAAGCGCTGCTTTGTCTGTTAACGCATGTCCATGACTATCCACACGCTTAATATCTTTAAGTAATTCTCTTCCTATGTCTGTCATATTCCCACGCTCATCCGAAAAGTACCGGTCATAGAAGAAGTCGCTTAATTTACCAACAGCCGCCATGTAAGCATCCGATTTAGGCTTATCACCCAGTGCAGTCGGAAACACATATTGCTGCATAAAATTTTCACTAATTGTTATTCCAATGTTTTCAAGCCGCTTCCATGAATTAACAAATTTATCTTCATCACCTGCTCCAATTTCGAGCCTGTTTGACGTATTTCCCGTAAACTCATCCATTAGCCAGGAATTGTATCCTTCACGAACACGCCAGCCCTGGTTCGTTCCCCATCCTCCGGCGCCCGTAACGTTTCCCATGTCAATAAACAGTTTATGACCATCTAAGAATGAGCCTGCAAAGCTCATTTTTCCCATGGTAAACGATTCGCGCCACTTGCTTTGACCTTCTTTAGTCCATTCTTCATGATCGTATTTTCTATCACCAAGCTCCATTGTATAGGGCAACCAAACTGCCTTTGCCAAATGCAAATCTTTTCGCTGCGTATTTAGCAACTTTGCCGATTCCCACATGTCAAAATATCCTCGCATATGACCCATTCCAATAAATGTTGTGTTTCCGTCATATTTCAAATCTGGGTCAGCATACGACATAATTTCATGGAATCCAAAATCAAGTCCAAAATACATGGTTCGACCCATTTGAAACGCCCATTCAATTGCCCAATCCGGAACATCTTGACCTTTAAATTGCTCTCGTAATTCTTCTTTTACTCTACGTTCAGTAGCAGGCATCGACTGAAGAAATTTTTCTGCAATTTGCGGATCTTTTTGCCAACCATTATCAAGCAACATTCGTGCATAACTTGATTGGAACTTTTGTTTTGCTGCCTGAACAATGTCGTTGTGAGGCAACCGGAATGCCGTATCAATAGCATCTGATGTAAATTTTTGCCCCGCATAATCTGCAATTGATTTAAAAAACGATCCAGGTTCACCCCGCTCTTCTTTGGGTCCCTGGGCAGTCAATAGTTTGAAATTGTGTCCAAATTCAATGGTTCCTTCTCCGGAATCAAAGGCCTCACGCAAATATTCTGCAAAATCTCCTACCGAAACTGCTTCAAGCGTAGTAGTAGCCAATAGAACTTCTTCAAGCTGACCTGATTTATCATTTTTAACGACTTGTTTTTCTTTGGCAAGTCGCGCGTACTTTTTTTCCCGTACCTTATTACCTTCAGTCGTAGTAGCCATTCCAGCGATCTTTGCTTTTTCACGCAGAGTATTAAGCATCTTGGAGAATGTTTTTGCAGCAGTGTATGGATTTGTATATTGATTTCCCGCTGCCATTGCTTGCTTATCGAAAAATTGACTTGGTTCTTCGTCAAGAATTGGGGAATACACAGTCATAAGAGCATTCATAACAAATTCCGTAGCTTCTTGCGAAACTTTTTTTTGTGCCTCAACATCATTAATCGGAGCGGAAGCAGCTTTTGCTTTTGCTTTGACAGCTTCTATACGCTTGTCAAAGTGGTCTGCGAAAGCTTCAGGAGTTTTGAGTGCTTCAAACCATTTAATATCATCTTCGTTCATACCTGCGCTCAAACGAGTTTTTAAGTTTTTCTGGTCTTGACTGGTGTAATAATCAAGTCCATCATCTGTTTCACGTCCGTTTTGTTGTTCATCAGGAGGACGCTGCTGGGCTTCTGTTTGTAAGATATTTTCCATTTCACTCGTAACACTTTCTGCTTGCGTAACATCCTCTTCTGTAGCGCTTACTCCTTGATTCAACTTTACCCTACCCATCGCTTCGGTAATGGCTTGTCTAATTTTCGGCAAGACTTTTCTTGCGATCGCTCTATCTAGCTTACTTTCACGAACAATCAACATTCCTAGCTGAATAATAGCTTTATCAACTCCTAAAGCACCACTTGCAACATTCGCAACTTTCTCAATGATTTGTTTTTCGTACTTATCGAGCAATCCACCTTTTTGTATTGCCTCCATTACATCAAGTAAATGTGGAGGGAACTTTGCATGTATATCTTCGTCAGGAGTTTCGCCACGAGCAGCAGCTTCGGCTTGCTCAGCCTTAACTTTTTCAGCAATTTTACTTAAATTCTTCACTACATCTTTACCAGTTTTCTTATCCGGATCATCTTTAGCCGCATTAGCATCGGCAAACTTTTCAGCTGCTTTTTTCAGCACCTTTTTCAGCCATTCCCACAATGCGTTTCCCTTTTTATCTGGGGGAATCAAATTTTCCGGAATTCGTCCTTCAGTTTCAGGTGACATAAGTATTGTTGTAACTTATAACCTGCGATGAGCTATGAGAGAGTAAATCAAAAGATCGGTGAGTCGTAATCGAGAATTTTGAAAAAGAGAAGGGCTTGCGTGCCAGAGACACTCCGGGGGTTTTCCCAATGTTGAAACGATCGATTAAGAATTTCATCGTACAAACATTGTAACGAATATAAGTATAGCACACAAGGTGGCTAATTGCCAATCGAGATAATCTTAATACAACCTTCCAGGTTGAACAGGCACTACCAACCTTCCAGGTTGTCAAAATATCACCAGGTTGCCAAAATTATCAAAAAAGGATTTTCACAAATTTAATAAGAATTTAATAATTGACCTGTATAGTAGCCGCGATGTTATAAATTCTAGACTATGTTTTAGACCATTATGAAAGGCAATTTCATATATAAACGCTTAGGAAGTCACATTGAAGAATGTCGTCATACAGCGGGAATGTCGCAGGAAGATTTGTCGGTCGCATGTGAAATGGATCGAACATTTATCGGTCGAATCGAAAATGGGCGAGCAAACCCAACGTTCAAAACGATTGTAAAGCTTTCCAAGGGGCTACAAGTGCCATTAAGCGACTTGTTCGAAGGGATCTAATGACTCTGAGTCATCACTAAGCAGTGAGATGATTAGTCGGCGTTCTTTCCCTTCTCCCATTGACGTTGTTCTCAAATCAGGATGCTTTTGACTTACGTATTCATGAATCAGTTTTCGTTCGTACGCGCTAAACGATCGCAAAGCCGCTGGTCGATGTTCAGCTTTTACTCGAGTCGCGACATTTTCTGCAATTTCTTCCAAACGCTCTTTTTGACGTTCTCGATAATCACCAATATTTACTGCCAATTCAACTTTTTTGCCCAGCTTCTTAAACAAAGCAGTTTCCAAAATAGTCTGCAATGATCGTAACGTCATTCCGAATTTACCGATCAGTAGTGGGCTTTCATCATTTTCTGAAATCTGAACCATCCATAAATTTTCCTGTTGCGTAACAGTTACCTCGTTGGTAAAACCCATCTTCTCAAGCAACTCGGTCATTATTTGTTTAATTACTTCCTGTTCTTCCATATGGTTAAGGGACTACCCTTGTATTGAAAAATAGTAAAGAGTGAAAAAATGTTCCAATATAGCGAAAGTCCAACCGGAAGTGCGTATGCGAAATATCCAATCATCAGTGGGAATATGTACAGCATTTGTGACGACATCATTGATTGCATGTCAGCTTTCTTTTCGAGTTCCTTTGCATTTGTTTTTTTGACAACGACAGTTCCTTGTTGGGCGGTAGTAACTTTTACTTGATAATATTGTAATATGGCTGTAATAACGGGAATAATTAAATAATGTACGCCATTCTGTTGGAATGTTGCTGGAGCAATACCCACATTAAATCCAAAAAACCACGGATTGATTGAAGCTGTTTTTAAGAAATCAAAATAAACAACTTTATTAATTGCACCAGCGACCTTATCGAATGTTCCGTGAGCTAAGAACAAATTAAGCGCGTTGTATAATCCGATAAAAACAGGAATTTGTACCAATGCATACAAACATCCTGCGGCTGGATTAACTCCCATTTCTTTATAGAGCTTCATCTGTTCTTCTTGGAGTTTCTTTTTATCATCTTTGTGCTTTTCGGTGAGTTTATCGAGGTGTGGTTTGGCTTCTTGCATTCGTTTTGCTAGCTCCAATTGTTGTTTGGAAGCAGGGTTGAGCAATAATCGAATAGCGACGGTTAAAGCGATAATTGAGAATCCAAAAGAACCGGGCAAATGAATCGATGCAAATATAAAATTAAAGAAAAGAAGCGTATTAACAACCGGAATAACTAAAATGGTATTAAATAAACTAGGGGCGATGGGAGCGAGCGGAGCGGTTGGCTTCATTATTGCGTTTTGCCAACTACTAATCGGATTCTGCCCTTAAGCCTTCGTCGAGCAAGAACTTTTTGTCCGCCAGCAGAAAGCATACGTTTTAGAAATCCATGTTTTCGTACGCGTTTGAGTTTTTTAGGCTGATATGTTCGTTTGGTCATGAGATTTTTTAATTTTGTAATTCCTTACTGTCTAAAATGCTTATTTTTTCACCGTTAAATACTTTGTATACAGCTTCGGAAACAAAGGGCATGAACGGATGAAGAAGAACAAGCGTTGATAAATACACTTCTTCAAGTTTTTTTACTACGTCAATATTACCAGATTGAGCCTCACTTTTCAACTGTTCAATATAATAATCAGCAAATCGATGCCACAGGAATTCATATAAATTGTTGAAAGCTTGGGAAAATTTATACGCTTCCATGTCTTTAATCGTTTGTTTTTGAAGCGTGACAAACTCTTTTTCAAGCTCGGCCAGGAGTGAACTTACGTCTTTGGGCTTCTCAGAGAGAGTCTCTTTCGGTTCCTTCATCATCCCAATAAACCTTCCCACGTTCCACATTTTATTCGCAAAATTTCTCATGGCCCGAACTTTATCTTCGGAAAAAGGAGCATCATTTCCTTCTGAATTTCCAAAAATAAGCGATGCTCGAAGCGCATCAGCTCCATATTTTTCAACCATCAACATCGGATTCACCACATTTCCTTTGCTTTTACTCATTTTCGCACCTTTGCTGTCACGAACCATGCCATGCAAGAATACCGTGGTAAACGGAGATTTACCCGTCATATAAATACCTAACATCATCATGCGGCACACCCACCATGGCAAAATATCGTACCCCGTCTCCATAACTGAAGTTGGGTAATAATAATCAAAATACTCATCTCCCAAGGCTTTAAGCGTTGCCGCAGGCCACTGACCCGATGAGAACCAGGTATCAAACGTATCAGCATCTTGTTTAAGAGTTTTGCTTGCGCATTTTGAGCACTGGTCTGGAGCCTCCCCTTCAGTTATTACCCATTCACTACAATCTTCACATTTCCATGCAGGAATTCGGATTCCCCACACAATCTGCCGAGAAATATTCCAATCATGAAAATTTGTCAGCCAATCAAGTGCCCGTTTTTCAAAGCGTTTTGGAACCACAGAGGTCTCCTCCGTGTGAAGAGCGTTAATCGCGGCATCTGTTAACGGCGCAACTTTTACAAACCACTGATCTAAAGGAAGTGGTTCGAGCGTTCTAAAACACTTATAGCATGTTTTGACCACCATTGTATGTTCTTTAGCTTGTAATGAGAGCTCCTCAACAAGCTTAGGACGTGCAGTGGCAACTCGAAGTCCATCATATTCAGTTCCGGTTCCATATATTTTCCCATCAAATCCAATTACCTGGACTGAAGGTAAATCATGACGTGTTCCAACTTCAAAGTCATTGAAATCATGAGCCGGCGTAACTTTCACAGCACCTGTTCCAAATTCCATTTCCACATATTCATCTGCAATAATGGGAATTTCTTTATTAATAATAGGAATTATGGCCGTCTTCCCTATTAAATCTACATATCTTTTATCTTTCGGGTTCACCATAATTGCGGTGTCGCCAAACATTGTTTCCGGGCGCGTTGTTGCTACCGTTACACTACCTCCCTCTTTAATTGAGTATGTAAGAGAGTAAAGTGAACCAGTTGCTTCTTCATCTTTTACTTCCAAATCCGAAAAACCAGTTCCACAATGAGTGCAATAATTTACTAATTTTGAACCGCGATACACTAATCCATCCTCATGTAGTTTTTTGAATGTTTTATAAACTGTTCCCACTATTTTCTCATCGAGTGTAAAGAGCGTGTTGCTCCAGTCTAGTGAAAATCCTAAAGCTCGTAGTTGACTTTCCATCGTACCTCTATTTTTCACTACAAAGTCCCAAATCATCTTATACAAGGTGTCACGATCATAGTCGAATCTGCTTTTTCCTTCTTTTTTTAAATGTTTTTCGAAAACATATTGCGTTTCAAAACCAGCGTGATCCGCTCCGGCAAGCCAAAATGTGGAAAAGCCTTGAAGTTTTTTCATACGGATTAAGATATCTTCATATACATACATTGCATGTCCTGCATGAAGATCGGCATTTGCATTTGGAGGTGGGAGAATAATCGAAAACGGTTTTTTCTTGGAATCTACCTTCGCCTCAAAGTACCCATTTTTTTCCCAAAAATCGTACAATTTTTTCTCGTGGTCGGCAGGTATAAATTTAGTGTCCATAATAGTAGCGTCATCATATCAAAAAGTGGTTGATATTTCAATCTAAAAGGGGTACGCTAGTAATGAATTATATGAACTGGATAACGCAAACCACGAGCTGGTACTTTTTTTTGCTACTTTTGGGAATTGTTGCGCTCCCTGTTACTAAAAAGATTTTCGGGTCATTTTTTGATGTCGGATATTCGTTCTCAAAAGCAATCGGACTTTTAATTGTTAGCTACAGCACGCTTGTTTTGGGAATGTATCACATACTTCCATTCTCTCGAGGAGGTCTGCTGTTCCTGACCGGACTCCTAGGTCTTGTGGGAGCGTATTTTCTACGTAAAAATCAGACAAAAGCAATTGTTCTTCCCCGGAATCAACTTCTTATTATTATTTTCCAAGAAATTCTTTTTATTGCCAGCCTTTTTCTCTGGGTAAAAGTGCGTGGTCAGGAACCTTCCATTCACGGCCTTGAAAAATTTATGGATTTCGGATTCATGAATTCGATTCTTAAAAGCGAGTACTTCCCTCCTAAAGACATGTGGCTGGCCGGGCATTCAATTAATTATTACTACTTTGGACACCTCACGGGCGCTGTTCTTATTAAACTTTCAAACATCGCATCAAATTACGGGTACAACCTCATTTTGGCAACTATTTTTGCCATGGGAATAACGCAAACGTTCAGTTTATGCTTCAATATTATGTATAAAGCGTTTGGGAGTAAATTACGACTATCATATTTAGCAGGAATTCTAGGCACTTTCTTAGTAAATATCGGTGGAAATCTACATTCAATCTATGCTTTTACGTCTGGATACAATGCTGAAAAACCAGTTCCGTTTTGGAACATTCTAACGAAATTCACCCCAACATCATACTGGTACCCAAACGCCACCCGCTTTATTCCATTTACCATCCATGAATTCCCGATATATTCATATGTTGTAGCTGATCTGCACGGACATGTGTTCGATATTCCCTTTGTTCTTCTTACTCTCGCATTTCTATTTACCATCGTTACGTCCGAGAGATTTTCACGAAAGCAAAAAGTATTGTACGACCTGTACCCATCCATAACTATAGCTTTCCTATGCGCTATTCATTTCATGACGAACGCATTTGACGGTCCTATTTATTTACTCATTGGAATGTCGGTTTTTTTATACCTTTTTGGTATTTCGAAGAGGCTGGTGGTGAATGGAGTCATCACTGCGCTCGGGTTTTTGGCTTTCACCTACCCATTTTCATCTCATTTTGTACCGTTTGTTTCAGGTATTGGAGTGAATTGCGCGCCCGACTACCTAGTCCAATTCAAAAAAATTGGCCCTTTTATGTTCGAACAAGGGAATTGCCAAATGTCACCAATATGGATGCTTCTGGTTTTATGGGGATTTTTCTTCTTTCACTTCTTTTTCCTTACGCTGTATCAGTATTTCATGAGTAAAAAGGAGACCGATAATAAGACCTCGTTCGCACTCACCCGAACCGATCATTTTATGCTTATTTTATTCACCATCGGCACTGCGCTCCTTATCATACCTGAATATTTCTATATTAAAGATATTTACCCTGCACATTTCCGAGCAAACACCATGTTTAAGCTTGGGTACCAGGCCTTCATGATGATGGGTATCGCTTCAACATACACCTTTTTTAGATTGAAACAGGGCTTGAGAAAGTTCAATGTAATCTCAATTACTTATTTAGTCCTCTTTATTCCTCTTTTTGTGCTCGTAGCTATTTACCCCACTTTCGCAATCACGTCGTACTACGGCCAACTTAAAAAGGAGCCTCAGCTCAATGGAACGGCGTGGATACGCCCTACTTATCCAACATATGAGAAAATAATTACGTATTTAAATACTAATGTAGTCGGACAACCAACGATTCTTGAAGCTCAAGGCGATTCATATACTGACTTTAATATGGTTTCCTCATATACTGGCCTCCCTACCGTGGGTGGATGGTGGGTGCATGAGTGGTTATGGCGCGGAGACTCAAATGTAATTGGGAATTTAATTCCTGATATTCAGGGAATTTATGAAGGAACCAATGTGGTCACTATGAGGGCGTTGCTAAAAAAACATGCGATCGAATATATTATTATTGGTCCTAATGAGCGGACCAAATACACCAATTTAAATGAAGATACCCTGCGACAATTAGGAAATATCGTGTTCTCAAGCTCTGAAGCTAGCACTGCAAGTCCAAGCTACATTCTTAAAATTCAGAATTAATACTTTGAGGCTCTGCCAAGCCCTAAAACCCACTAAAATATAGAAAGTCCTTGACAAGTTTTAAACGGTTTGATATTGTTATTGGATACCCTGCCGATGAGGTGGGGAGTTCCACGAAGAGCATTACTATACGTCGTGCCCCTTTTATACGAACGGTAGTGATGCTCTTTTTTTTGTGAAACTTTTTAGAGTCGGACTGTTATTACCGGAACTCGAAGATTCTTCTTTGCTAGTGTTTTGAATTGATCTCGTGCAAATATATATGCTTCTTGTACATCGTACACTCCACTATCTGCAACTCGTACTGCCAGTCGTGTAACTATCTTTTTCATTGCCATAGATACATGTTAAATCTACCCTATTCATTTGTCAAGTCCTATAACAAAAAAGTACCTTATTATAGGGCGCCCTATAGTCTATGTACCCATATTTAGAGCGTTATGAAAGGATTTATACTTTTAAAATTCTCGTGTGGATAACGTGTGAGTAGTCGAACGAAGACTAAAACCAGCCTAACTAGTACCCATCTTCTGCTTTAGTTTTTTCACATAATCTCTTATTTCTTCTTCCAGTGATTTTTGCTTGAGTTCCTTCTCTGAGTAGGCATTTCCTCCCATTTCATACTCAAATAGTTTTTTTTTCAAACCATCCTGCCCTAATCCTTGTATGGTACCCACAAGACTTTTACCAAGCGATGTTACGATGCCTTCTTTTTGAAATCTTCTCAATGAAAGCATGACAATTGTTTTATTCAATATGCGAGCATTCACGCCAGCTTTTTTCGCTTTTCTCACAATTTCACAGTCTTCTGCAAATACAACCTTTTCATCAAAACCATGTAAGTGTAAAAAATAATTACGCTCAAATATTAAACAGACCGCTATGGCGAGTGCTTTATTTGTCTTTTGGGATGCTTCTATAAGTAAATTGAGCGCCGAAAGTACTGCGTTAGATTGAAAAAACTTCTCATATGACGAATATTGAGGAATAAGAATTAGATGAAGATTTTTTTTTAGATCTGCGCGTAAATTTTTTATAAAGTTTTTAGCAAGTCGTGTGTCCGCATCAATAAACACAACATATTTACCTGTTGCTTTTTGAGCTCCATAGTTTCGCTGAAATGCTGCATTCCTTTTTTGCACTTCATGTATAGATAAATGTAAGTTTTTTTTAAATACAATCGCATTTTCGAAAGTTTGGTCGGTTGAATGGCCATCTATAACGAGCACTTCAAAATCCTTATCGAGTTGTACAACTAAGTCCTGCAACAACTTGGGAAGAAATTTTGCTTCATTGAGTGTGGGGATAACGATCGAAATCAGTTGTTGATCCATATGTAGCAAGCTATATTAATCTATGTATAGTATACCATTTATTGATGGCCGTACACGTGCCCACCCATTTCATAATCCATGCGGGAATTTTTCATCTTTCCAAACAGCGTCATTTGAATCGCGGAAATAAGATAGGTAAACATGATTACTAATGCTCCTCGCTGATCAAATCGACGTTGGGAAACTTTCACCTGTACTTCTTGCAACGCCTTTGCTTGCACCCCTGTTTTTTTTGCTCTTTGCATAATATCATGATCTTCCGGGAAATACTTCTTATTATCTTGAGTATTATGTACTCTATAACCTCCTAATGAAATGAAGAAATCCCTATTAAATATCATAGCGGCCTGAGTTGGAAGTGGCCGACTCCAATGTTGCGACAGTACAACAAGTAGATTTGAGATCTTAAATATAATCCTATATAGTAGCTTTGTTGTTATGGGAAGAATTATCGGTAAATATATAAGCGCTCGATTTTTCTTGATTTCATCAGTGACAGTTTTTACAAATGAATCATCAATTCGAGTATCTGCATCTAAAATCAAAACGTACTCTCCCTTAGCCAAGTCTACACCAGTATTTCTTTGAAATGAAAGATTTCGACGAATAACTTTTTCTACATGAAGCGTCAGTTTTTTCTTAAAATCGTGGGCTTTTTGAATAGTCGTGTCTTCAGAATTTCCATCAACAACAATCACCTCGAAGTCTTTCCTGGACTGATGAGCTAAATCTCCTAAAAGAAGCGGTAGATATTTCTCCTCGTTAAGAGTTGGGATTACAATACTTAATAATGTTTTCATAATTACTTTTTTTGCGATGCAAAAATCTCCTCAATTTCTTGCATGCTTGTCACATCTTCGGGTCGTTTATCATCACGAATTCGTTCGAGCCGAGGGAAACGCAGTGCGTAGCCAGCCGTGTGAGATGGTGACTTGGTAAGTTCATCCGCCTTAATCTCCAAAACAATTTTTGGTTTTACCCATACGTCAGCTTTCATAAGGTCGGTCACCTCGTAGAGTATGGGCTTTGTATCTGACCTGAGCTTCTCAGATTGCTCAAACATTAATCTCCATTCATCATCCGTAAGTCCGGTTCCAAGTTTGGCAACCGTTTTGTATTTATCCTCTTTTTCGTCATAAATTCCCACTAGAATTGCTCCTAAACCAAATCCGGCACGCTTGCCTTTGCCGTAATCGTAGCCCATTACTAAACAGTCGATTGTGTCGTCAATTTTACTACTATAGCTACGTTTATACTTAATCCAGTTCCAGCCTCGGGCGCCGGGTTGATATGGCCCGTCGGCACGTTTTACCATAATTCCTTCAAGCCCCTTGGCGATTGCTTCGTCAAACTCTGCTTCGATTTGAGAAGCAGTTGTTATAACAGTTTCAGGGGAAAGGAGAATGGTGTCTTTGGCTACGTCGTTAGTAAGTTTTACCGTCTGATTAAGGAGTTTGCGTCGGTGCGTGAGTGGTTGGTCAATCAAACTTGTGCCATCTAAATAAAGAAGGTCAAACGCAAATAAACGGAGCGGAATTTCTAAAGCTTTTGATGCAATATCATATTTTCGTTTTCGCTGTACCGTTTCTTGGAATGGCAAAAATCCACCCGTTTGAATATCAAACCCAATGGCTTCGCCTTCAAGAATAACTTCTTGAGCCTTAATTTCTTTTTGGATTCCAAGCACCACATCGGGATACATATGAGTAACATCGTCCAAGCCGCGGGAATAAAGACGTGTATCTTTTTTATTATGATGGATCTGCAAACGGAACCCGTCATATTTTGGCTCAATAATTCCCGCAGGAACCTTTTCCAAAATTGACTCGGGTGACGAGAGTCGTTCAGCTTTCATCATAAGAATAGGGGTGAAGAGCGTAGGACCGACCGTTGAGAGTCCTTTAACGCCTTTTTCTTTCATAACCTTACCAATAAAACCAAGATCTGGGTTCACTTGGTAAACTTTCTCAATTGCGGGCCGTAGCGATTTGTCGCCGGTGGCCATCCATGAAAACGCGTCTAATATGGTCATATCGGAAAATCCTAATCGAAGCGTATTTGTGGGAATACGGGCAATGAATCGGCTGGAAAGGGCATCGAGGCTTTGAATAAGATCGGTAATAATGCTTAGTTTTACTTCTTGGGAACCGGTGCCTGAAGCTTGCGTTATTGAATACAGTTTATCGTAGACTTGTACGATATTCAGATCGCTCTCCCCAATGGTTGAGACTGATGAACGTAAGCTTTCAATCGTTTTTCCCAAGTCCCCCGAGTTTTTATATGCATTCATGAATACTTTCTCATCGATTTGCAAACCCGTTACAAACGCTTTTATAAGGAGTTTTTCAGCAAGTCCAAAGTCGGCTTTTTCGTATAACGGCACTACTCTTCCCTGAAGTAAATAGAGGACTTTGTCAATCTCATCGGCGGACACCGTAGAGAATAGTTCCGCTAAAATCTTTGTCATTTCAACCCGCGAAGCAGTTTGTTCAATTTTGTCAAAATATACGGCTAAATCATGGAATTTCATTCCCCTATTATACCATCACGTACCGAGCAGCTTTTGTTTTTCCAATTTTTTTTATAATCCCTTTTTCAACTAAATCTTTTAAATCTCGAAGCGCTGTATCATCAGAAACATCGCTAAATACTTCTCCAAAGCTCTGATTCTGTAAATACCCAATACTTTGAATATACTCAATGATTTTTGTTTGTCGTTCCGTCAAAAATACCTGTTTACCACCAAGCTTCTCCTTTAAGTAAGTATCCTTAGAGAGTTTCAAGACTTTCGTCTTTATGCGCTCAAACTCTATCGCTACCCCAAGCGTGAAGTACTCCAGCCACGATGTTAAATCGCCATCCGACGCTTTTTTGAGATTTTCGTAATACGCGTACGCATCCTTGTCATAAAACTCCTCCAATGAAAAAAATCGGCGAATATCATATTTCCCCAGAAACAAAACTAACGTCGCAACCCCTCGAGAAACTCGCCCATTTCCATCGATAAACGGATGAATTCGGACTAACTCATGATGTGAAATTCCCGCTTTTAATATCGGATGCAAATCATCATCATTTTGTTTATTGAACCAATACAAAAATTCTCGCATTAAAAATGGCACTTCCACCGGCGACGGCGGACGGAACGTAATTTCACCCGTTTCACTATTTCGAATCACCACCTGTTTCGATCGATATTCCCCAGCCTGTTCATCGGGCAAAATTTTATTCACTACAACTCGATGTAATTTTTTAATAAGGGCTTCATTAACTCGTTCAACTTCTCGATCCGTTTCATCTTCAATAACTTCCAGAACGCGTCGATAATTAATGACTTCTTGCACATCACGGGCGTGCCCCAATACGTCCCGCCCCAACAACACATCCTTAGCCTCGGAGAGGTTCAATTTATTTCCCTCAATATGCGTTCCATGGTGCGCTTGTCGAATAATAGCGTCTTCTCGAAATCGTTTTTCCCACAAAGGCAGCAATGGAGCTCCCGAAACTACTTCACGAGCAGCTTCAATAGATCCAATGTTCTTAAGAATTGAATTAGTGATTTTATATGAAGGATTGAACATGGAAAATATTATACACGAACCGCAATTCTATTTTCCGAAGCGGCGATGACGAGTGGAGTACTCTTCAAGAAGCTGATCAACGAGTGTCGGAGTCAAATCAGGCAACGTTTCTTTTGGAAAAAAAAGCTCTGCATATGCTATCTGCCATAATAAAAACCCAGAAAGCCGATGTTCGCCGCCCGTTCGAATAATCATGTCAGGATTTGGATGTGGCTGGTTGCCTGTATCGAGGTATGATGAGAATACTTCAGCATTTACTCGCTCAGAAGCTTTCGGATCGTCTTTAATTTTTTGCACTGCGCGTACTATTTCGTCCTGTCCTCCGTAATCCAGCCCTACATTAAATACATGGTTTGTAAAATCCTTAGTTCGCTCTTCAGTTGAGATGATCTTTTTTAGAAGACTCTGGGGTAATCGATCTTTACGTCCCAAATGAACAACTCTAACTTTATCCGCGATTATATCTTCAATCATATCGTCGAATATTCTCTCAAATAACTTCATTAAATAATTAATCTCTTCGGTACTTCGATCCCAATTTTCCGTTGAAAAACCCCATGCAGTGAGAGTGTGGACACCTCGGGCGCGTAAATGTTTACTCACCTTCAAAAATGCTTCAAAACCCTTTTGATGCCCTATTAGTGAAGGTACAAAATGCGCTCTCGCCCATCGCCGATTTCCATCACAAATAATAGCAATATGCTTTGGAAGATTGTCCATATTATTTTAGTCGTAGTTGACAGTAAAAATCATTTATATTACACTCAATTTAATGAATGTTCATGCGATTGAAATAAATCAAGATACGTTTGCCCCGGCTCGTCTTAGTTCAATCTCGTCGTTACTAAATGTAGCCATTCCTCTTATTCTAATTATAGCGGCTGTTTTACTTCTCGCCATGCTTATGATGGGCGGTATTAAAATGTTGCAGGCCGGCGATAGTAGTGAAAATTTCCAGAAAGTGCAGGAGCTGTTATTCTGGGCAGTTCTGGGATTTGGACTCATTGCAGCAAGCTTTTTCTTGACAAAACTCATTGGATTTATTACAAATGTAGCAATCCCTCTATGATACTTGCACAAAAAGTAGATGAATTATTTGGAAAAGTCACTCCCCCACCGGGGCTATATAATGCGTCTCCGGTTGCAGGCTTAAGTAAATTACTAACTGTTGGTATTCAGCTTTTTTTGATTGCTACTGCAGCTGTTTTTTTCGTGTATTTACTGTGGGGTGGACTTAATTGGATCCAGTCAAGCGGTGAGCGAGAAAAACTTGATGGGGCCAAAGATAAAATGACAAATGCCGCTCTCGGACTTCTAATCGTTGTTGCTTCTTTGACCATATTTAGCTACATCGTTGGAAATTTGTTTGGAATTATTCGATTCAACAATGGAATTCAATTTACTCTGCCCACGCTCCAAGATAATGCAGCTCCTACAAAACCTCCTTCTCGAGGCAGAGTCGGTACTGACTAATTAAATAAACGGCACCCGTGAAATTGAGAAGAAATATAGTGCATATGTGTATGGCAAAAACCACGCTCCGTAAATAATCATAAAAAATCCGGTCATAATCGCATTTGTCTTTAAACTAAATCGAATCGCCAGGTAAATAAGAGTAATTTTCCATAATAACAGTGAAACTGAAATACCTACAAAAAGTATGCTTAATACCGTGCCCATGAGCGACTGAGTGCGAGGAGGTGGAAAAAGAGCAAATAAAATGGCAGTCAAAAAAAACCATAGCAGCGTTGGTAGTAACCCGTAACTCCACGTAGAGATTAACGAAGAGAGCGAAACTTGGTATCTACACAAGCGTCCACTTCCATAAAAGAACACTATTGTTAAAAAAAATGAGCCCAAGAAATATAAAAAATTTAATATGTTGTGGCCGAACATAAAACTCACTGAATAAAAATATGCAAAAACTAAAAAGAAAATTAACATAACCTGCTTTTGGTCGAATACATGCGAGATTTTCCGCATTACTTTATACGGAGAAAAGATAAGTCCAGAAAAGTTATTGAGCACTAGTATTGAAGTAGCTAGGGTCTGAGTCAGTAAACTTTTATTAGAATCCATATTGCAGAATACTTGCAAGCCGGGTAAGTAATCCGAAGTTTGTTAACTTAGAAAGGGACCAGCAGAAAAACGTAAATAATACTGCCGCAGGAATATACCATTTAAATGGAAACGTCTTTAGCTGCTTTGCTACGGTAGTAAAGAGAGTATTGGCGAGTGCAGAGTCAAACCGATTTGGTTTTAGCTCATATGTTTCGTGTAATTTGTTCTGCAATAATTGTAATGTGGTATCAGTCATATGCTTCATAGGAATGAATAAATGCTTTTCTCGCTCGGAACAACAGACTTTCAGCTGTCTTAAATGGCAACTCAATTTCAACAGCTATTTCCTTTACCGAACGACCATCTACATACTTTAGTCGTAAAACATGGGCATAATCATGTGGAAGTTTTCCAAGAACATTTTCAATCTTTTTTACCACCTGCTCTTTATCAAGTTCATCGTCAAAAAAAACCGTTGCAAAAGAATTAATAATGAATGCCGGAACATGCGAGAAAAATATTCTGCGAATTTTTTTTCGTCGGAGTTTATCAATGATTTTATGCTTTGTAATTGAATACAAATATGTTTTTAGGCTTGATTGCCCTCGAAAGTCACGTAATCCTTCAATAAAATCTAAAAATGTATCTTGCATGATTTCTTCGGCTTCTTCGGAATCTGCAATTGTTTTTTGTATGAATGAGAGCAAAGAGGACTTATGAAGCACATAAAAACTCTTAAGCGCCCGCTCATCGCGGCCGAGTAGTCGAGAGAGTACTGCAGAATCCTTTTCTGAAAGCATATAGGTATTATACAACCTTCCAGTCCGCCAGCTGGCGGAGAACAGGCACGTTCAACCTCTTAGGTTGACAAAATAGAGTATAATACAGGCATGCTTATCGACGAAGTTATTATTGATGTGTACGCAGGTAGTGGCGGTCATGGATCCGCTTCCTTCCGTCGTGAGAAATTTATTCCCCGTGGTGGACCCGATGGCGGCAACGGAGGAAAAGGCGGAGATGTGTATTTTATTGGGGTTTCCGACCTTGGTGCCCTTTTACAGTTCCAGTCCAAAAAAAAGATTGAAGCCGAAGACGGCAAAGCCGGAGCAGCTAAAAAATGTGAAGGAAAAGGCGGAGATGACTTGCTTATTCGCATTCCTATTGGAACCAGCATTATTGATTTGCAATCCAATAAAACCATCGAAATTGAAAAGGTTGATCAAAAAGTATTAATCGCCAAAGGGGGCAATGGTGGAAGAGGAAATTTTGAATTACGAAGTGCCAGCAATCAAGCTCCTCCGGCTGGACTTCCCGGAAAACCTGGACAATCAACAACGCTACAACTTAACTTACGATTTATTGCTGACATTGGATTTATCGGACTTCCCAATGCCGGAAAAAGCAGTTTGCTAAACGCCCTCACCAACGCCCAAGCAAAAATTGGAAATTATCCATTCACTACGCTCGAACCAAATTTAGGAAAAATGAACGATCTCATTTTAGCCGATATTCCTGGTCTTATTGAAGGAGCTCACGAAGGAAAAGGGCTGGGAGTACGATTCTTAAAACATATTAGCAAAACTAAATTGCTTGTTCATTGTATCGACATTGAGTCTCCTGACGCCCTTAAAGATTACAAAACCATCCGGCATGAATTAGAGTCTTATGACGCAACGCTTCTAGATAAACCAGAGATTATTATTCTCACTAAAACTGATGTGGTAACTGAAAAAGAAATAAAAGCAAAAATTTCGAAGCTAAAATCGTTAAAAAAGCCAATACTCACCTGTTCTGTTTTAGATGCTGAATCTCTCGATGCACTAAAAAAGACTATCGAATCTTCCGTTTCATAACCTCTTCGTCAAAAAGATTCTGTTTCCTGGTATACTGAATTGCCATGTTTAAGCAAAATAAGAATATCCTCATTGTCGCCCTCGTTGCCATGGTAAACATGCTCGGCTACGGAATCATCATCCCCATTCTTTACGCGTACTCAAAAAAATTTGGCCTTTCCGACTTTGACAACGGTCTCCTTTTTGCTGTTTTTTCAATATGCCAATTCGTTTCAACGCCAATTATTGGTCGTATGTCCGACAAATATGGCCGCCGTCCATTATTACTCATCTCGATTTTGGGAACTGCCGGTTCATTTTTCCTAATGGCATTCGCGCCAAACTATTGGTTCTTATTTTTAGCTCGAGCGCTTGATGGAATTACTGCCGGAAATATTCCCGTTGTATTCGCCGTCATTTCAGATTCCACAAAACCTGAACAACGCGCAAAAGCATTCGGACTGGTGGGAGCCGCCTTTAATTTTGGCTTTATTTTTGGTCCCGCTATTGCTGCCTTCACCGTTGGAATTAGTGAAGCATTGCCATTCGTAATTGCAGGTGTTATCACTCTAATCGCTGCTCTGCTAACGTACCTATATTTGCCTGAAACAAATATACACATGGGAGAAGTAAAAAAAGGACATCTATTCGATTTTAAAAAAATGTGGCATACACTATTTGATCCCAACGTGGGTCTTACTTTTATAATCTCACTTATTTTCTTTATGGCGTTTGCCTGTGCTCTCATTTACGGATTCCAACCATTTACCACTAACGTTCTCAATCTTTCAACATCGCAAAACGCAACGCTCTTTACCATCTTTGGCATACTTGGTCTTATTTCGCAAACGTTTATTGTAGGGAACGTAACAAAAGCATTGGGAATGAAAAAAGCATTTTCGATGTCAATATTAATAACTGCTGTAGCATTTTTAACAATGTTCTTTTCACGAACTCTGTGGTTATTTATTCCTGGCCTGATTGCACTAGGACTTGTAAATAGCATTGTTCAGACATTACTTCCCACTATTCTTTCACAAGAAGCTGACGAAAAATCACAAGGAACAATTATGGGACTCAACGCTTCATATCAAAGTATTGGTATGATTGTAGGGCCAATTCTTGGCGGAGCTGTTGCAACCATTGCAATTCCATATCCATTCTTAACCGGAGCAGTTTTGGTTTTTATCTGTTTCTTACTTTCATTCAAAATACTTAAACCTGGAATTCGAAAAGAATCTGCGTTTTAAGAAGATCTACTTTGACTTCAAATATTTCTCAAGTTTTTCCAGTGCAAACTTTCGAGGACTCGTTGCATCATAATCAGTCTCATTCATTTCTGCGCGAGTTTGGGAATATCCATTAGGAATCAATATTGGATCAAAACCAAATCCACCGCTACCCTGTGGTGAGTCTGAGATAGTACCTTCAACAGTGCCGGCAAAAATTTCCTTATGCTCTCCATCATAATATCCAATAGCAACCGTTGTTTGGGTAGATTTATCATCGTAATGTGACATGAGTTTACACATTCCGTCCAAACCTAACTGATTTTCAAAAAATTTAGTAAATGGTCCAGGCAATCCATTAAGCGCATCAAACGATAAGGCTACATCGTCGACAATAACCGGAGACTTTATATGATTAAACGCCTCTTTAAGCTTATGTGCTACTATTTCGCTCAAATCCATTGACTGAATTTCGTCAAGATCAATTTTTTCGTGATCAATTGGAACACCCAAATATTTACCTAGTTGATTTGCTTTATGCTGGTTACCCGTAATAAAAGTTATTGACTGTTTCATATCATGATTATACAAAAAATGACTGGCGTTCGCGGTCGGTCGAAACCTTAGGCTAGTCCTAATCCGGCTTAGACCGTTTTTGTGCTATAATTCAAGCACTATGAAACTTTCTTGTGGAATTATTGGACTCCCAAATGTTGGAAAAAGTACTCTTTTTAACGCTCTCTTAAAGAAACAGGTCGCGTATGCGGCTAATTACCCGTTTGCAACCATTGAGCCTAATGTGGGTATTGTTGAGGTCCCCGATGATCGCCTGGCGGCTCTGGCAACCGTTTTCCCCAACAACCCCCCACTCGTACCAGCTGTTGTTGAATTTTACGACATAGCAGGGCTTGTGGCTGGAGCTTCCAAAGGTGAAGGACTCGGAAATAAATTTTTATCACACATTCGTGAAGTGGAAGCGATAGTCCATGTAGTTCGAATTTTTGAAGATTCTACAATCACCCACGTTTCCGATAAAATCGATCCGTCTTCGGACATTGCAACGATTAATACCGAGCTTATACTGGCAGACTTGGCAACACTTGAGAAATACAAGGAACCTAAGGGAAATGCGTCTAAAGAAGACCTAGCAACCTTCGAGGTTGTAAAAAAACTTCGAACCGCGCTTGATGCAGGAACATCAGCTCGCAATGTTGAGTTAGAAGATGATGAAAAAGAAGCGATTAAACAATTGAATTTACTGTCCATGAAGCCAGTTTTGTTTGTATTTAATACGTCTGAGGGCCAGTTGGAAGATAAGGAAGGGACAGAGATTAAGATAGCGGAGATCCTGAAACAAGTTCAGGATGACAAGGGTAGCTCGGAGTATTTATACCTCTGCGCCAAACTCGAAAACGATATTGTAGAACTTGCCCCTGAAGAGCAAAAGGAGTACTTGAATCAATATGGTCTGCAAGAGACCGGACTTAATCGCCTCATTCAAAAAACATATGAATTACTTGGCTTGATCTCATTTCTAACAGCAGGTGAAAAAGAAGTTCGAGCATGGACCATTCGACGTGGCGCAAACGCCGTGCAAGCCAGTGGAGAAATTCATACTGACTTTATGAAAAATTTCATTAAAGCTGAAATTTCTTCTTTTGCCGACTTTGTGGCGCTTAAAGGCTGGGTTGGTGCCCGCGAAAAAGGAAAAGTCACACTTGCTGGAAAAGATTATATTATGAAAGATGGTGATGTAGTCGAATTCAAGATTGGGGTATAATCAATGAATGAAGGTTCTTATTGCCTACGCAACTAATTCTGGAGGAACATTTTTTGCTACTCAAACTGTTGAAAATGCGCTTAAAAGCAAACGACATACTGTGACTTGCAAAGAGATCGAAGAGCTATCTTCAAACGCTCTCAAAGAGTATGACCTGATCATCTTCGCTTCCCCTAGTTGGAACTACAAAGGCGCCGAAGGAGAATTACAAACAAGTTTTAAAGAATTTGTACAAAATTACTCGGGCGGCTCTCTAAAAGGCAAGAAATGCGCTGTATTTGGCCTGGGCGACAGCACCTATTTGTACTTTTGTGGCGCTGTGGAGCGACTTGAGCGATTTGTAAAAGATAACGGTGGTATACTCCTATCCCCTTCATTACGTATTGACAGCTACTATAGAGATGAAACGCTTCATAATAACTTACTTGAAAGTTGGACAGAAAAAATTCTTGCGACTTATTCGATTGTGTAACCAAATCCATACACGGTTTTAATAAGTTTATTTGGAAACCCACCATCGATTTTATCGCGTAAGTGTTTCATATGCACGGCTACCACATTTTCGTATGTTTCATAGTCTCCATTCCATACATGATCCAAAATCATCCCGCGCGAGATAACTCGTCCTGCATTCTCAAGCAAATATTCTAGAATCTTAATCTCTTTTGGTCGCATTGGCAAATACTTTTTCCCACGAAACGCTTTTTTAGTAGCCGTGTCAAAAATCAAATCTTGAACGCGCAAAAGCGTATGAACACTACTTTTTTTACGTCGGCGAAGCAGCGCTCGTACCCGCGCATGAAGCTCTGCAACAGCAAACGGTTTTATTAAGAAATCATCCGCCCCGGAATCAAGTAATGAAACTTTATAAGAAACATTGTATGTTCGCCCCAAAACCATTATTGGAATATTAGGATCGTAATTTCGAATCGCTTTACAAATACTAATTTTGTCGGTTTTACAAAATAAATAATTCACAATTACTAGGTCGAAATTGCGTATAAAATGCATGTACCGAAAACTCGCATGCCCCGAAAGCAACGTAGTCGCGTACATACGATCAAGTTCTTGCTTAATTGCAAGCGCCTCCTTATTGGTGTCTTCAATAAGGAGGATATTCATATCAGTGAATAATGGGAATTTTAATAAAGGCGCCGTCCAGAGGTTTCTGCCCGGGTGTAGGAGAAATTTTTAGGAATACAAGGGAGAGTAAGAGAAGATATACGCCGTATCGATTATTATCCGACGAGTTTGTCATGTGAAACGAATAGTCTCAATAACCGCCCATAGTATAGCTCATTGCAACGCATTGTCAAGAGGTATTTATTGTCCTGACAAGATCCGCTGGCGGGCGGATCATTTTCTTTGTAGAATAATTCCAAACGGAGTCGTTCGTCCCTGTGGGATTACATACCCGCCATTCCATAAACCGGTTGAAGCGCCACTGTCTAAATTAAGTGCGTTTTGCAAACCCAGAGCCTTTAAAACGTGCGCAACTTCAGCAACCGTGGCGTTATGAACGACACCAATATAAACGATTGACCCACTTGCTCCAATAAAGCTTCGTGGGCCTTTGCTTCCCCGTTTAGGTTCGCCATCACCACCAAAAACTATATTTCCACCCGAAAGAAGCATGGGTTGGCTGGCTATAACCGCGTCCACACCCGTATCGCGACCCCACTGTGATGATTGCCCTACAAATCGTGCAGAACCGCCCGAAAAAATAACTGCAGGAACATTACTGTACACATTATTGTCTGAGTTAAAGTAATGTTTTGCTTTATTCATTATGAGAGTATCAAAAGAGTTCGTTTTTCCCGCACAACCTGGGTACGACGCAGGGCAAAAGTACGGACCATTAATTGCCGCAAATCCACCACTTCGTGCAGCGTACTCGGCGAGTGAGAGTACAGGGCAATTATCCTTACAATCACCGTCAGAAGCAGTGTCGACTATAACCCGTGTGGAGTTTAGGTCGGCCGAAATAATATCGACTAAATATTCTCCAATATCCGCCGAAACTTTTTGACGACGGTATCCGGCACCTGGAGGAGCGTTATCTGCAACTACATTCGCTGGAATTGAGAATGATGAAGCAATACTAGCTTGTTGGCTAGCAATATCTTTTTGGAGCTTTGCAAGCGTTGCCTCCGCGGACGCATACTCTCTTTTTACTAGGTGATTAAGAGCCGTAACATATGTATCATCTAATTTTGCAGTTTTTACCCCACTCTCTTTGAGCTTGATAAACGATTCGTACACAGCCACGCTTTTTTTATACGAACTTTCTATTGCCATGATAGTTTTTTCTAAATCTTGATTTATTTTATATTGATCCTGATTTTGAAGATCGGCAAGTTCTTGTTGAGATTGTTTTAGACTGCTGAGGGTAATAGAGAGTTTGTCTGCAAGAGATCGTTCGTTTGCGTGTAGAATGGAAACAGTGGAGTTTAATGTAAGTGTTCTGCGTGCAAAAAATCCAGTCGATGCAATCAATACTCCCGTAACCAACAGAGTGACAATTGCTTTTTTGCCGAATTTAGTGCGTAATTCGTGCGCTGTCATATTCATCAGTATACTCCTTAATCTTCCGGGGTATCATTTACCCAATCCATATCATCGTCAAAATCATCGTGAGAGCTTTTGAATGAGATTTTAAGCTCGACTAGTGAAATATCTTGGCGGTTATTTTCTGCCTGATTTAACACTCGGCAAACCGGACAATCGTGCAATATTACATCGTTTTTCATATGTCCCGGATTGTAATAAATGAAACCGTGAATGTCTACGGACTAGAAGTCACATTTTTACTTGTTTGGAGCGCTACAAAAACATAAAAATGGCTTTATACCACTTAATTCGTCACTTACCATCCCATAAACTTTACAAACTTTTCAACAGAGCGCTTGTAATAACTATCCTCTATTTTCTCAAGAGCCTCGGGAATCGTAAACCAACCGGAATCTGAACTTTCGCGCTCGTCAACTACCATTTCTTGATCAGGTTTTTCCAGAACATAAAAACAATCATAATGCTCTTTACATGCAACTTTCGGGTTTTCTATATCAATAATTTGCAGTCCAAATGGTCCCTTAATATCCGCGATAGCAATATCCAGACCGAGCTCTTCTTTAATTTCTCGAACTACATTTTCTTTAGGTAATTCATTCGCTTCAATATGCCCTCCCGGAAATAACCACATCCCAGCTTTTCGATGGTTAACAGCAAAAACTTTTCGCTCTATTTCATCGTATACAACAATCATAGCGCAGCAATGGGAGATTGGATTTGTTTCACGCAGCAGATCTCCTTTATTAATTCGATTTACAAAACGATCGAGTTCAAAGCTATCAATGATTTCAGGGGTGATTACGTTCAATAGGTGTTCTTGTAATTTCTTATCCATATCGCTTCCCTATTCTATCAGACTTCGTTTCCTGAATTATAATAAAAAGCGCATCGACTCTATTGCACAAAGTCTATAACCGGAGCTACTTCTTTTGCGGAAAACTTACAGAATTTTTTCGAATCTTCGAGAAAACTTGCTGGAATAAATGGATTTGCGCACGATTGGAGCGGTGACAGTAATTCCGTTTGCTCATACACAGGCATTCTTACTCCAGCTGGGCTATCTTTTTGTTTTTTCACACCAATTGCATATGTGGCATTAGCTTCCAAGTCAGCAACTTCATACGTATACTGACAGTTATTATTTCCTGTTGTAACCGCCGTTTTATCATCAAGCACAATTGTTCTATCGACAATGTCATATCTACTTGGGTGTCTTTGCTTAGTCTTGTCGAAAAATTCTTTATATACCTGTACGGTAATTTTCGAGTTCATCTGAGAACTAATATTACATACTCCTTTTACCGTTATTGTTCCCGCTACTTTCCCCGCACCTCGTGAAGATAGAAAATTTACGATCGGTTGAATCGGAGTTGCGTTGCCAGTTGTAAACTTCAAATGTAGTCCTCCTTTTGGTACCGTAAAAGTGCAATACGGGCCGCCGAAATCAGGTTTTTTACATACGTGGTTTTGGGCATTTGTCGCCATAAGGGTTGGGGGGTTACTTGAATCGGTGAAATCTAAGTAGTGCATTCCAATTGAAACGAAATCTCCTTCATATATTCGTTTGTTTCTTGAAAAATCCAAAGATATTACAGACTCTGGTTTCCCCGGTAGACTATTATCAATAACATGAGTAATAAGCCCCCGAATGCTATCGCTTTGGGGAATAAGAAAATTAGTATATGATAGATCTTTTTGAAGAATAGTTGATTCATAATCATATTGAGTCGTATACATTCGTGGCCAAAACTCATAGAATTCTTGAACCATTTGACTAGACTTACCCTCGATTCGCAACTGTCCAGTAACTTCTGTTATTTTTCCGAAATCTTGACCGGGCAAACCATCGGCTGTTGCTTTTACAATGCAGTAATCTTCAGGACTATTTTTTCGGACACCTGTCATTGCAGGAGCATTGACTGGATGCAAGCAACGCGTTGATGGCGGCTCGACATACCAGCTCGGGAGCCCATTCGCTGGTATGGTTAAGACGGCCGCAGATACAACATATTTTTTATCCAACTTCAAATCATCAAATATATGTTCGAGCATTATGCTATAACCGTCTGGAGATGGTACGCCTGTATTCACATCAATTTGCCTGGCTCCTGCTTCCAGTGCAGAATTGGTGTTAGGGTTATACTCGAAGAGATAAAATGTAATCTCTTCTGAACCCATGAAAAAATCAGGTTTCTGGATTGTAGACGTTACTTTAATACGCGGCTTTGCTCTAACAGTGGGTGTTGGATTAGAAGGCGTCGCACTGGGTGCAGGAATCAAACTCGGTGCGGGAATGCCTGTTAGATTTTGTGGAGGAATCGTAGCAACCGCTGTTGTAATGGTTGGGGGAATTACTGTGGGAACAGTACTCGGTACAATTGATGGAGTAACAGCCGGTGCACATATTTTTTGCAAATCAAACGTTACTTCACCAACTTTATTTTGCGACGGTCCTTTAACATATAGGGTTACTGGTATCGATGAACACGCATAATCCTTACGAGTAAAAAAAGTCATAGTAAACGATCGAGTCTCGCTTGGAAACATGTATGTTCTTTTGACTCCTCCATACCCCCCCGTTATGTTTGATGAATTTGTTAATGAAATTACTTCTCGGAAACCAGGAATAACAGTATTTCCCGCCGTAAATGTTCCTTCTACTAAAAATGTAAAAACTCCATTCGTAACTGAGTACGATCCTTTTTGAATCGTCAGTCTACCATGACGAGCTACATTTATTTCAGCCAGCGGAGGATCAAATTGGGCCGACGCATTAGGGAGTCGTTGCTGCTTCATTGTTTGTCGCATGCCAATTAAAGCACCGATGCTCATTATAATAAGCGCAATTACCGAGAGCGTTGTGGCAATTTCTCCTTTGGTTTTCATATTATTTTCGGGCCATCATCATTAGAAACATTCCTTGACCATATGGTTTTATGTCGGTTGCAGGAATTCCGTTATATTGATCAATTGATTGTAGCGGCAACCCTGTTCCCGATGATACGCCAGTTACAGTACCATCCGAACTCACCTTACTTGTTGCGGCCCTATAACCTCGCTGGGCTGATGCAGCAAAGTCTGGATTTTGCCAGCTCATTTTTGAAGCGTACAATAATCCAGCCGTAATGGCACTTGTCCCGGAAGTTTCTACATAAAAATCGGGTCGGCTAACCACAGTGTGCCACATACCATTTGCATTTTGTAATTTAGTTAACGTAGTAAGTTGACGTTGTAAAATTCTTTCAATAGTCGCTCGCTTGGAATGATTAATTGGTAGCACGTCCAATAGCTCAAGTCCGGAAAGTACTACCCATCCGTTACCCCTGCCCCAAAACCCTGCAGTACGATTAGTCTTAGTTTCAAAATCGTATCCGTGATACCATAGACCCGTTTGAGGGTCAAGTAAATATTGAGCATGGATTAAGTATTCATTTACGGCTCGATCAATAACTTCGGGTTTGTGAAATGTTTTTCCATATTGAGCCATAAGTGGTATTTCCATAGCAAGCGTGTCGTCCCATACTTGTCGACCTGTATGCAATATTGTTCCATTTTCCGAACACGCCTGGTTCAACATGAGGTCCATATGATTTGAAATCGTATTAAAATAATCCTTTGAAGGCCGGTATTTATAAAGCAGCGTTAATGCCCAAACAGGTGATGCTCGGTTAGGATGCCAATAGCCATATTTTAAATACTCCTGATGCTGCCAATCAGAATAACTCGCCCATTTTGGATCCTCACATGAAGTCGTTGAATACATTCGTGGCATCGTAATAGGATTTACTCGTCCACTGGGTTTACTCATGTCATTAATTCTTTGCTTCATCCAAGAGTCGACATAGTTCAAAATCGCCTCGTCTTTATTAATCTCATACGCCTTCATTAAACCTGCAAGCGCAATTCCCGATTCCCAATCCCATTGATTCATAGCGCTACTGGGATTATTTGACATACTCATCGTTTTCGCTACAACTTTTTCAAGAACGGGGTCATTTTGATATGTTTTTGAAGGCTTATTTGCAGCACGACTATCTTTGCGTGTTGGTTGAGAAAGTTTGTATACAAAAACTGAGGCTAGAAGGAGAATAAAAGCGAGAAATATTACCGTGTATGTCTTGGACATACCGTTATGTTACAGAAAATTTGAATTATTTACAATTACTCATAAATGAATCGGTGTATAATAACATCCATGGGAAGCTTTACAGAAAACAACGACACACTGCAGATTACAAAAGAGCAAGGATTTCCTGCAGAGCTTGTTTTAGAAACACATATAGAATCTCCTTACTCGACTGAGAGTTTTGAAGAAAGAATTTTTGAGTTTAAAAATAAACCACAAATTCGAAATTTTCAGCAACCTCCTGTTCGAAATTTTCTAGTCGAAAATAGAAATGGAAAGTGGATTTATTGGGGACTTATTCATGTCTTGGAGATAACTCATGATTACGTAAATAAAACAACTTCAGGAAAATTCAAAATAATTCACATCAATACACCAGAAGAAATGAAAAAAGCATTTGAACTAATCGACAGAAATCCAGAAACGAATTATTTTGGATAATTATCTTGGGGAAATATTTTTTACTATCTTATTCTTAATGGCGACGCTGTCCTAAAAGGCAAGAGTGGCTCACAGAGCTTTCTTAGCCTGTCCGTTGTATAAGAAGCCGTTCCTTTTTCATACCTCCCATCAGGCGCCTTATCGTCACGTATATTTACTTGTTTTCTTGGACCTTTGTACGGTCCAGTAGGTAGCCAAAGAGTATTTAATTGAATATTCGTTCCAGCCAGGATTAATTGTACATCGACATTTTGAAAGCCTCCCCTTTGAACATTCGCAGTAATCCAGGTGGGTGAATCTATTACTCTGTCGGTTCGAGCAGCATGGGTAATTCCGGTCCCTCGTCCTTTTACAGAATCTTGAGTATCTTGAGAAATTCCGGCACTCCTAATTCCACCCCAGATGTTTAAATGAATCACTCTATTATCATGGGTTACAGATATCCACATACCAGGATCTTCTCCACGTCTCATTCTATCATCGTCTTCAGGACGAATTACCTTTGGCTTAATTTCTATTGTTGCGGCGGCTAATTGTGCTGGTGTGAGCTCGAGATTTGCTTGAACCGTTCCTACCTGCCGCCTATATACAGGGTCATCCAACTCATCAGGAAAAACATCAAGAGTATCTGAGAATTCTGTTAGAAGCGACTGCACCAACTTTTGCCTTTCATCTAATATCGGTGCTTCTTGAGCTAGAGGTCAATTTGTATCTGGAGAAGTAGGTTCTGACATGTTGTCATTATAAAAAACACACGCCATTGAATCAAGGGTTTTAATTATTCTGACAAATTTATTTAGATTCTGAGCAATTATCACCTGGCCCTTTTGGAACTACGCTATTTTGGAAGACTGTTGTAAGATTCAAAAAGCAATTCTTTACTGGCAGAGGGTATTTTTTGGCTC
>CAYQYZ010000006.1:0-68868 GCA_964422025.1 uncultured Gammaproteobacteria bacterium | reverse complement strand
GTGTTCGTCGCCAGCGGCGTGTAGCTGGGCCTCGGCGTATAGGTCGGCGCCGGGGTGTAGCTGGGCTGCGGGGTGCTGCTCGGCTGTCCGGGCTCAACCGTGTCGGTCGGCCTGCTCGTGCTGGTCGGCAACTGCGTGTTTGTCGGCAGCGCCGTGTTGGTGGCCCTGGGCGTATAGGTAGCGCCAGGCGTATAGGTCGGGTTGACCGGGGTCGCACTCACGACTACTGCCGTATTCGCGGGCGTCGCAGTGATGACCACTATCCGACCAGTACCATCGATGATGAAAACCTGTTGCCAGGTCTCAAAATAGATGAGGTTGCCTCGGACCTGTCCGATGTCCCCGGGGTTGGGGGCTGGTAGTCCAGGGTTGATGCAGTGCGCGTGGTAGTCGACACCATCGATACGGATGTCGATTCGGTCGGACGGGATAGTCGGGCCTGCTGGCTTGTGCGCCAAGACATGTGCATTGGGCCCGGTGGTGGTCTGGAGCGTGTACGTCATGACCGCTCGGGCGATTCTGCCGATGTCTGCATCGGTGAGATCGTCCTCGTCGAGTTCCTCGAGAGCAGTCTCGATGCGAACTTGGCTGTCCCGAACTTCCTTAACGTCCTTGGCGGTCGTCTCACCTTGCGAGTAAGCCTTGTCGGCGATCTCTCGGGCGACGCGTGCGTCTTCCAGAGCCAACTCGGTGTTAGCTCGGAGTTCGACGATGACCTCGTTGTCAGCGAGATGGACGAGCGGGTCGGGGATCGCCGTGGCGATCGGGGTTGGGTCGGCGGCGGCGTTAGCCTCGTCCGCGTCATCGCGGAGGATGAGAAAAGCTACGCCTACGCACAGCAGAATTCCCACGATTGTGAGAATCCAATTGTTCCGACTCATGGCTCCAACTCCTTCTTATTTTTGGACAGTCCTAATTTAGAGCGACTGCTTCGGGAGGGGGGTCTTGTACAGTTCTAATGCGAGAACTGTTTGGATGCGAAGTAGGGATACTGTCTGCAGTATGGTCATCGTCAGGTCGACGAGTACCGGTGCAAACGTTTAACTGAGCTTTGCTCAGGTAGTTTTTTCAGCAGTGCAAAAGCACTGTCCGTCTTCCGACATTTTCCGACTAACACTCCTTTCTGATTTGAAAATGGGGAACCTCAGAACTTAGGATGTATGTTTCATAAATCCTCAGATTCCCCATCTTCGCTCTTAATATAGTTAATTTAGTAACCTTTTCCACAAAAGGAGATCCTTCGGCTTGTGCGTTAGGATGGTAATTTTGTGGAAGTAAACCCAATTGTAAAAGTGCTTATCTGGAAACGAAATGTAGAAAATAAATCTCTACCTTCTTTCCCAAAAAATCCAACATTTTACCTTTCTTGGGCCGGATGCAAAACCCGGCTTTTCGGGTAGAAAATGTAACCTATAGTTTATCAAAAAGAGGGGTATTTGTCAAGTTGGGACGCATTTACTTGTGCACCTTTTTATTTTGTATGCTAAAATACTTTTTATGTTTACTCCGTCACAAAAAATGCTTTCAAACTACGCGCATGTGTTAACCGATTTTGCATTGGGTTCAGGAGAGGGAATTAAGAAAAATGAGGTTATTTTTGTGCAATTCGACTCTCCAGCCTTGCCGCTCGCACAAGAGGTATACCGGGCGATTCTTGAAAAAGGGGCACATCCGATCATAAAAATGAACGAAGATAGCTTTAGCAAGATATTCTACGACGTGGCTTCTGACGCTCAATTGGAGTTTTTTCCGAAAAAATACCAGAAATCGCTTATTGAAACGATGGATCACCGCATGTACTTAATGGCTGATCGTGACCCGTTGTACTTAAAAGGGGTAGATCCGGTGAAAATGATGAAGGCGAATAAGAGTCGAAAAACGCTTAAAAAATGGCTTGACCAAAAAGAAGATGCTGGAAAATTGACCTGGACGCTCTGTTTATACGGTACGCCGGGAATGGCAAAGCAAGCTCGATTAACGCTTGAAGAATATTGGGAACAGATTGTTGCAGCGTGCTTCCTGGAAGAAAAAAGTCCTATAGCTAAATGGCAAGAGGTGTTCAAAAAAGTTGAACAAACTATGGCAAAGCTCAATGCACTGCCAATCGACAAACTCCATGTGGTAGCTAATAAGACTGATTTATGGATTAGTATGGGCGAAAAACGCAAATTTATAGGCGGTTCAGGTAGAAACATTCCAAGTTTTGAAATATTTACGTCTCCTGACTGGCGAGGCACAAATGGGCATGTATATTTTGACTTTCCGCTCTATCGGTATGGGAATATTATTGAAGATATTAGTCTTGAATTTAAAAATGGGCACGTAGTAAACGCATCGGCTCGAAAGAACGAAAATCTCATAAAAGAGCTCATTAAGCAGAAAAATGCCGATAAAATGGGGGAATATTCGCTTACTGACCGTCGATTCAGCAAAATCACCAAATTTATGGCTAATACGCTATTTGACGAAAATTATGGAGGAGAGTATGGAAATACGCATTTGGCCTTGGGATCTTCGTACCACGACACATACACCGGCGACGCCAAAAAGGTAACTGAGGCTGGTTGGGCAAAACTTGGATATAATTCAAGCGCAGAACACACCGATATTATTGCAAAACAAGATCGAATGGTAACTGCCGTTATGCGTGATGGAAGTGAAAAGGTGATTTATAAGGGTGGGGAATTTAAGGTTTAAGACTTCCTTCCGTATTTTTCTTTACTCGTGGTAATAATCTTTTCTCGATTGTCGTTCTTCAAGCTAGGTAGGGGAAGCGTGTAGGCGGGAAATGGCTGGGAAGTCATGTTATCGACCGATAGTTTAAGGACCGTTTCGAATTTACCCAGGGAAACCAGATCTGCTTCCGTGTAAAGCTCCCCGAATTCCTTCGACATAAAATAGGCATCGCGCGCGCCTAGAACAAATGACATAAGCGTACCTACATTTCCAAAAATTGCCCGTTGAATTTCAAGCTCCAGTTGCTCGGTATATTGATTGGCCAATGTGAGTGATAATCGGTATTTTCGTGCCTCGGAAAGGATTTTTATGAAAGAACTCGTGGCAAAATTCTGGAACTCATCAACATATAAGAAAAAGTCGCGACGGTCTTCTTCTTTACTAAACGACCGACCCATTGCTGCAAGCTGAATTTGAGTAATAATCATCGCTCCCAGAAGAGACGCGTTATCCTCTCCTAACTTGCCCTGAGAGAGATTCAATATTAGGATTTTGCCTTCGTCCATAATTTCTGCTAGGTTAATTGATGATTTTGGAGAGCCAATGATATTTCGAACCATTGTTGATGTAACAAACTGACCGACCTTGTTTTGAATAGGGGAAACGGCTTCGGCACGCAGTTTATCGCCCATTTTGGCAAATTCGGCGTTCCAGAAGTTTTTAAGCACCGGGTCGTTAATTTGAGGCACTACTTTTGCTCGATATTCGTCGTCTGAGAGTATTCGTAGGGCGTCAACGAGCGTTGCGTTAGGAATCTCCAAAAGAGTTAAGATAACGTTACGTAATATGTATTCTAGCCGTGGACCCCAGCTTTTTCCGTATAATTTGGAAAAAATAGAAACAATTCCGGAAGCGACTAAGTGTTTTTGTTCAGGGTTATGAACTTCTAGAACATTTAATTTAAATGGACGTTCGCTATCAAATGGCTCTAAATACACCACATCGTTTATGCGACGCTTAGGAATGTAGTCAAGAATAATCTCCGATAAATCTCCGTGTGGGTCAATAATGCCAATTCCACGATCGCGACGGATGTCATCAATAGCCATATTAGCGATTAATGTCGACTTTCCTGCGCCTGTTTTCCCGATAATATACATATGTTTGCGACGGTCCGCGGTTTTTATGCCAAAAATTTGATCTTTATTCTTAAATTCAGTTTTTCCGAAGAAATTAATGTCTTTTTTCTGCTCGTCATCCATTTCATCAGAAATAGGCAAATCGTCAGGCGGTTCACCGGATAGGGCTTTGCCCCAGGCAATGTTTTTTACCCCACCCAACAAAATTCCTGGCGGATGCCATAAGCTAGCCAATTCTTGCGCATTTAAAATCTGATCTCCACGCTCGAGCATATAGGTAGTGCGGTTGACCATTCGATTTAACAGCTGTTTTTTAAGAATTTTGCGTTTTTTGAAGCTAAATTGGTTACCATCGCCCAGTGAAAACGTTCCGAATGTACCGGCCAAATTGTGTAAGTAACTCATTGCGCCTTCGTCTGTTGTGTCAGCAGTAAGCAAGCGGATTAGAGCTTTTCCACCTGAAAAAGCGGTTTTTCGAGAAATAATCATTTTTTGCGGGTTCATGCCATACTTATCGGCTCCTTTGTCGTAACTCATCTTTTGCGCAAATGCAGCAGCCGATTTTCCCCAGGCAAATGATGCAGGCGTAATAAGAATCTGAATGGCGGCTTTTTGACTTGGGCTGCTTCGTGCCAGGAATCCGAGAATTGAGGAAAGGGGATCGACGTCTTTAAAGTCGTAATATGTTTTGATAGGCAGGTAAAAGGATGAAGAGAGTGCGACTTCTCCAAGCGCCGTGTGCGGCGAGCTGGTTAGATACGAAAGCGGATCCTTGGTTTTAATGATTTTTGAGTTGGTAAATGAGGATGTAATAAGGCTTTTTACGAACGTTTCGCTCTTTTCACTCGTCGTTGCGTACATATAAATAGTTTGCGCAAGCAAATAAATCTCGAAAGAGTAATATTTTGGCTGAATATAGAGCCGTTTAAACGGGGGAAGGTACGAAGGAAGTAGTGAAGCAAAAATTTGACTCGCCGCTTCTATGGGTGTTTCGTCGTCTTTTGGATTGCGTACTTGCAAATGAACAAGGGACATGTATTGATTATATATCAGAGTAGGGGGTAGATGTTTAGGTAGTATAAGAGTAAAAAATTGCTTTTGGGACAATCTAAATCATCATTTATGAGACTTATAAGCCGTTGACACAGAAAAACAATTTGTTAAACTCCACACATAATGGATAATTATTACTGGAAATTGGTAATTTCAGAATTATTAGTCAATCTTGCCGCTGCATGGTTTGGAGTCACATTCATTGGACCGACCTTTGGGCAAGTAGCAATAAGTCTATTGCTATTCCAATTAATAGTGGGTATAGTCTTTATGTATCTGGGATATGTTATGAGAAAGGAGGCGGGGAGGTAATATGACATCATATACTTACACACAGCTGACGAGTAGTGCTTTAGTTATGTCTGCACTGTTCATAATAATATTCTTGCTAATGTATTTAGCTTTTTGGAAGGACAAACGTAAATAAGAATGTCTTAAGAAGTTTTTCGAAGTTTCAATCCGAAGTATCCGGCTAATGCAGAAAGGGCAGTCATACCCAATCCAAATTCAGGACCAGCATTAGGAATTGTTTCTGGTGGAGCAATAACTTTTCGAATACATATACTAGCAGTGTCTTGAGCACTTACCTTATCATTCGACACATGCGCGGTGTTTGTTACACACGTCATGGCTTGGTTAGGAGTGTTTTGTTGCACACGAGCTTGAATTATATATTCTTTTTCTTCTTGGGGTTGTAATGTTCCCACATTAATTTGTGTGGTAAAAACATCAACGTACTGAGGAGCGAAGTCTTTTAAGACAACGTTATCCAAATTAGCGCTTGACGTATTTTTTACTTTTACCTTAAAGAAAATGTATCCACCTGGAACATATGCATAATCGTTTGAACCTAAGTTATCAACGTAGGTATACACAGTTTTACCGTCATTAAGTTCTGGATACGATACTTGTTTGTCGATAGCAATAGAATATGACTGTTGTGGAACACTATACGAATCAGCCAAAACGACGCCGGCCCCGTTGATTAAAAGGGCGGTAGTGATTGCAAAAGAAAGTGCGATGTTTTTCATACAGCGAGTATTATACTATAAGATGAAAGCGTTGTCAACTATAGGATGAAATATGTATTTAGCTACTTACAAAGCTCTTTCTTGATTCTTGCTTGATCGGATTTAGGGAGTTTGCTGAAATTATCTAATACCGGGTCAATGCCGGTGGTGTATACGAAATCGGTGGCTTTTGAAGTGGCTTGTTCTTTTTTGGTCTGTACGAATCCGGAAACTTTCTTAGTAGTCCCGACTCTAAATGAATTGAATGCGCTGCCAACTCCTTTTACTTCATTAACGATAGTTTCTCCGAGCACCGCGGGTTTACTCTTTGAAGGCTTGCTCCTGGCGGCAGGAGGATTATTGTTACTCATGAAAATTCCAGCTATAATGAGTAGCACAACGAAGCCAATTTTAGCTATAGCTGAACCAGGTACGCTTCGTTTGTCTTCCACGGGTTTTAGCATAACTTTATTGTATAATACATTTCTGGAATTAATACTGCCGACGTGGCTTAGTGGTAAAGCATCTTCTTGGTAAGAAGAAGAGCATGGGTTCGATTCCCATCGTCGGCTCCGAAGTAATCCGTACAAACTCCGCATAATACGTGTTTTTCAACTCGGGTTGCGCTTTTGTCGCACTGCGCAAACGAGTCTCAAAACAGTATTATGCTTCGTATTCTCTAAATTACTCCGCAGCGACGATGCCGAGTTCTAGGGGATTTTTAGAAGAAATGGGTTTTAATTCGGGAACGTTTGTGGATTCGGTTTCTTGGGTATTTTCTATATAAAAGAATACTCTTTCTGTATTGGAAGGGAGTTTTTGGGTCTGCGCACTCTTTACGAGAGTTGAGTCCGCTGTTTTGCGATCGATGAATGAGATCCGTACGTAATCACTCTCGGTACTCTCTAACTGACCATTCATAGCTTTGATAATAGTGGCTGACTGTACTTGGCTTAAGCCCAATTTTCCGGTAATAAATACCATAAATCCTTCTACTTCATTAGTACGCAAAACAAACGCAGGCGCGTTGGCTTGAGTCTTTTGAATAACGGCGAGCGTTTTACTTACATCATATTCATACGAAAGGGGAGTAGTCTGCGTGCTTGAGGTGAATAAGAACGCTTGTGCATTCGTGGTTACTCCTAAAACAGCTGTTTGTGCAACCTGCTCCGATTCACTCTCCACACGTGGCTGCGAGCGCTGTAACACCATTGATTGCAACTGCTCAATTGACGGGGTAAATGACTGGGAAGAGAATAAAATCACGATAATTGCGCTTAGTAGCAAGAAAAAGGCTATTGCAAAAAGAGCAAACAGTTTTGTTTTTGCAACCGAACGCAGGCTCGAAACAGCAGTAGGACTCATAGGCCAATTGTATACCACTGTTTAAGTTTAGTCAATTTTCACAAATTTCTGGCGAAAATAGGCGATTAACCGGGGAATTTCAAGAAGAATGAGTATTCCAAGCGCGATTGTATAGATTCGGGGAATGAGTGCAGAAAGATCGGCAAAGTGTTCTCCGAGTAGTAATGCATGAATCATAATGAGCACACTTGCCACGTACACGCTTCGGTGCAGCCATTTCCATTTAGGAAATGTTATTTTGCGCATAATTGAATCAAATGACGTTATGGCAAGAAGCGTGAGAATAAAAAAAGCAATAAGTCCAAAACGCATCGGGAACATAAATTGTTCAGGAAGTGACAAAAAGCGCGTGATTCCTCCGATGTTAACGAAGATGACGATGTAAGCATGTAAACACGCAAAAATGTACGCACTAATTCCCAAACCCCGGCGAGATTTTACGAGTGTTCCTGCGTAGGGAATAGATCGAAATGAATGAATAAGTGGGCTAATAAGGAGCGTGAGGTATAAATAAATAGTGGCGGCAAAAGCATACACTTGCACGAGTCGTGACATCTGAAAATCAACTGGAACTACACTCTTTACGACTGTATATATGATGAGCGCAAGTACCAGCGCCGAGGAGATTATATAGAATCGAGCATTTCCTAAAAGGTTATTCATACAAGTTTATTATATACGTGAAACCCCACAATTGCAGCTGAAACGATAACGTTGAGCGATTTGTTTACTCCGTGCATGGGAAGTTCTACAATAGCGTCCGATGCAGCCAGCGCTTCCGCACAGACTCCGTGAGTTTCATTGCCGACTATGAGAGCTAGTGGAAAGGAATAGTCGTATTCCGTGTAAGGAATTGAGCCTTTGGCTTGTTCGATTGAAACGATCTTCAAGCTGCTCTCTCCCTCATTTGCTGCATAGAGAGTGCGGAGTTGCTCGATTGCTTCCACAGTCGTGCTTCGATATTCCCACGGAACGATTTTGTACGTGCCTACGGAAGCTTTTGCAATTTTATGATTTGGGGGAATTTCGCTTTGGCCACAAATGAAAATTTTTTCGACAGCCAAGGCATCGGCAAGGCGGAAAATGCCACCAATGTTGTAGGTGTCCCACACATCGTCGAGAATGAAATAAAGAGGGAAGCGTTTAGCTGGCGCCACTACTTGATCCGCGTCGAGTTTTCGGAGTTGATCCGCGTTTAATTGGGTCATGATGACTGTTTTAGCTTCTTTTTGTCAAAATAATTAAGCGTGAGCCAGCTGATAAATATTCCAAACATGGCGCCAAAAAATACATCACTTACATAGTGGAAACCTAAATACACACGCGAAAAAGCCACCAGAGTTGCTGTTACGTAAAACAGGGGAGCGTACGATTTATCGTATTTAGCCAGAATATAGGCGGCGCAAAACGCAAATGCTGCGTGTCCGGAGGGAAACGAAAAACTGGTTGGATACGAGGCGAGCTGTATTATGTCTAAAAGATCTGCTAAAGGACGTGGGCGGTGGAAGATGTTTTTGATTACAAAATTAGTTAGAAACCAGGTTGCAAACATGCTTATTGCAAGTGTTTTAAGTAATATTGGAAATCGTTTTCTTTCGTACGCGATGGCGCAGGCAATGATTATTACCCATAAAAGAGCAAAAGAACCTGTGCCTGAAAAGAAATGAAATATGGTATTTAATACGTGTGTATGCGGGAGAGCATAGATGGCGTTGGTGAGGAAAATGTCGAGATTGGTGATAGATTCCATAGTTAGATAATTATAAGTTCGCGATTCCTCGCTGTTAGGCTCGTTACCGATCTATCAGTATTAATTAATACCGTGTCTTCAAGCCTCATTCCCCATTTTTCAGGCATATAAATTCCGGGTTCAACCGTAATAACATTCCCTGGTTTTATTGTATCAGTACTTATGGGCGAAAAGCGCGGATTTTCGTGTACTTGAATACCAATTCCATGCCCAGTTGCGTGGGAATATACGGGAAAATCGGCATTTAGGAGTGAAGCGCGGCATAGTTCGTCGACCTCCTTGTACGTTGAGAGTGTAGAGAGCGCGGTAATGGCTTGTTGCTGAGCCGTAAAGAGCGCGGCGTACGCTCCTTTTACCTCCGCACTTGGCTCTCCAGCGCTAATCATTCGAGTAATGTCGGAGCAATAATTTTTATATCGAATGCCGCAGTCAATAAGAATGAGTGATCCTTGCTTGACTCTCTTATCCCCATGAGCCTTGGTGTCGTAATGGGCGACTGCACTATTCTCATCAATAGCGATAATTGGAGTAAATGCGTGTTCAATCATCTCCTCACTCGTTGGTAGTTGAGAGTAGAGGAGTCGGAAAATTTCTTTCTCGTTCATTCCTATTTTTATTTGTGGAATTACGCTTGCAAGTAGGGAATCGACAAGCTCGCAGGCCTTTTTTATATGCAAAATCTCCTCATCACTCTTAACCACTCGCAGACTATCGCTTTCATATTCTCCTTCCAATTTCACTCCTTTCTCTCTAAATTGCTCCATTTCCGCAACTGTTAAGTCATTTTTCTCAAACGTGACCTCACTCTCACCAACTAGCTTTTTAAGATGTTGTGCCAATCTCTTCTCCGCCGACAGGAGCCTAAACTCGATGTCCTTATGAGCGAGCTCCTCAATAAGAGCTTTATTTTCGAACCGCCCATCAGTAAAAAAATACGTCTTGTCGCCACGCAGTAACATCCACGCGTCGCGTTCCCGGCTTAAGGGGTCGCCGAATCCGGTTTTGTAAAAAATAGTCGTTGGGTTGGAAATAAGTACGAATTGGGTTGACATGCACATATTATACTGCTATCATGTTCCCACCATGGATATTAAATACCTCGGACACGCCTCATTTTCAATCAAGTCAAAACTCGGTTCGGTAGTTCTAGATCCGTTTGATTCAAAAGCAGTCGGACTCAAATTTCCTACACAAGAAGCCGATGTGGTTACCGTTTCTCATGAACACGACGATCATAATTTCCTTTCTGGAGTTACGGGCAGTCCACTTATTGTTAACATTCCTGGGGAATACGAAAAAAATGGCATTCGTATTTATGGCTATGAATCGTATCATGACGCCAATAAAGGTGCAGATCGAGGCAAAAACACGCTGTTTAAAATAGTTGCTGAAGACATCTCTGTTTTGCACTGTGGTGACTTGGGCCACATGCTTACAGAAGAAGCGCTTGAAGAAATTGATGTCGTTGATGTGCTCATGATTCCGGTTGGAGGCTTTTATACTATCTCGGCCGACGAAGCCGCAAAAATCATTTCAAAAATCGAACCATCAATTGTTATTCCCATGCATTATAAAACCGATGCACATAATGCAGAAACATTCAAAGACGTTGCTCCACTAGCCAACTTTTTAGAAAAAATGGGAGCAGGCACAATAGAACCCGTAAAGAAACTTACCATCAAAAAAGCTGATTTGACCGACCAAATGCAAATCGTCGTAATGGAAGTATAATTTTATGCCAAGTGGCTCGCTAACCAAAACTCCTCCGCATGATACTGAAGCAGAAAAAGCCGTATTAGGCGGTATTCTTATTGATCCGGCCGCAGTCTCGCTGGTTGCTGAAATTATTGGAGCCCAGCATTTTTATGTTCCGGCTCATGGGCTCATTTTTTCGAGCATGCTTACATTGTTTGAAAAAAACCAACCGGTCGATGTTGTTACGCTCTCCGCGGAGCTTAAAAAGCATGGGGAACTTACCAAAATCGGTGGGGGATCGTATTTGGCTGATTTAATCGATACTGTGCCTACGAGCGCGTATGTAGAACATTATGCGCGCATTGTAAAAGCCGCGTACGTAAAACGCTCATTAATCTCTATGGCTAGTCATTTAGTTGAACGGTCATTCGAGGAGACTGGAGACGTGAAAATTTTGCTAAACGAAGCTGAGACAGGCATCTTCGCTCTCTCGCAGGCGTACTTACACCAAGATTTCGTAACCTTAAAAAGCATTTTGGCCGAAAGTTTTGAACGGCTTGAGTCAGCTAGTAAAGGCGATGGTTTGCGAGGAATTGGAACCGGCTTTAAGCATTTAGATAATAAGTTAGCCGGTATGCAAGATTCAAACTTGCTTATTTTAGCTGCACGTCCGGGTATTGGTAAAACAAGTATGGCGCTGAATATTGCGCTTCACGCAGCGCTTGTTGAAAAGCAACCGGTCGGTATATTTTCACTAGAAATGAGCAAGGAAGAACTTGTTGATCGTTTGCTGGTAGGACAAGCCGATATTGATGCCTGGAGGCTTAAAACTGGAAAGTTAACCGATGACGATATGGGAAAGTTAACACAGGCAATGGGCGATTTATCCGACGCGCCTATTTATATTGACGATACTCCTGGTGCAACTATTTTGGAAATGCGTACAAAAGCCCGAAAATTGAAAATCGAAAAAGGCCTGAAACTCATTATTATCGATTACTTACAACTTGTTAACCCCGGAAAGAAAGTAGAAAATAGAGTGCAAGAGGTATCGTTTATTTCTCAAAACCTTAAAAACCTTGCCCGTGAATTGAAAGTTCCGGTATTGGCCCTTTCTCAGCTTTCGCGAGCCATTGAGCATAGAGGAGAGAAGAAACCTCAGCTGGCGGATTTACGTGAATCTGGATCGATCGAGCAAGATGCAGACGTCGTCATGTTCTTATACTACGAAAAAGAAACCGAAGACCTTATGGATGAAACGAAAAAAATGATTAAACTGTATATCGCCAAACACCGAAATGGATCTACCGGTGAAATCGACCTCATGTTCCGGGGGGATAGAGTCAAGTTCTACTCTGTGGATAGTACGAGTTCTATGTAGTTACGCTAATAGCAATACACAGTGCGATTAGGATCAAATGGAGTATGGTCGACTGTGCCGGGGGAGGCCTGCTTGCCGATAGGTAGGGACTCCAATTATGTATTGACAAACAGTGTTACTTTATATACAAATGAATCATGTCAAAGAATACGAATTCGCTTAATACCAGTAGAAATAAACAAATTCTCATCATTGCACTCCTTCTTGCAACACTTATCATGCCGGCCGCTGGCATTATTGGTGTAATTTTAATGTGGCTTTGGATGAAGTGGCCGACATGGATTAAGGCGCTGATCACTCTTCCCTTTGTCATTGTTATTCTGTCGTACCTGAGCGTACTTACATATGTGGGTGTTGCTCAACCTGTTCAGATAAAAGGCGAGACAATGACTCCTAACTTCATGGACGGTCAATATTATATGACAAATGTGACATCTGAGGAAGAACCTATTAATCGTGGCGATGTAGTTATCTTTACTTCTCCTGACTCAGCCACAGAACTCGTTAAAAGAGTTATCGCCTTACCAAATGAAAAGGTGCTAATCGAGAAAGGAGCAGTATGGGTGAACGATGAGCCGCTTGATGAGTCAGCTTATTTAACAGGTATTTCTACCACAACGTATGATGACGCAATGATTATTGAAGGTGAAGCTTACACAGTTCCTAACAATAATTATTTTGTACTTGGAGATAACCGATCACGAAGCTCTGATTCTCGGGTTTGGGGAGCGGTTCCTGCTAATTCAATCAAATCAAAAGTCGGATTCTGCTACTGGAATTGCTGGAAGTAACATCTATTTTCTCAGTGTTCGATATGTTTGAAAAGCTGCCGCGATTGTAAAAATTCCCTTAACTTGGCGATATTCTGATAAAGTACCATCAACTAGCCCATTTATATACAGTAACGTAAGTCCACATGTTGCGATAAGCCAAAATCTCGCGGTCCTACTTATCCGCTTATAGCCAGAATGAAGTACCAATCCAATAACAATGATCCCGATAAAAACCGGCGATGCTATGATTAAGATTTGTATGTCTTTGGGGAGTGATTCTAATATTTCCATATTGTCTTTTTTGGTGCCGGGGGAGGGACTCGAACCCTCATGTCCTTGCGAACACCAGTTTTTGAGACTGGTCTGTCTACCATTTCAGCACCCCGGCTAAAGCTAATTATATCACGATTTGCCAAATTGGCCTGGCTGGATTATACTTACACAATGCTACCGATACTGTTTGTGTCAGGTGTTCTAAAAATTTATACACTCGGATTTTTCTTAGTGCTGGCGCTTTTTTTCAGCCTATTCCTACTCTGGAAAATGATAAAGCTTACCTCGTATCGCGAGGAAGACGTATTTGATATATATTTCGTTTCGCTGTTTGGAGGCCTGTTTTTCTCACGAGTCGTATACGTTTTGGCCAATTTCGAAAAATTTGGCTTTGATTTTTTGAAATTTATTCTCATTAACGGTTACCCCGGATTATCGCTGTTTGGGGCTTTATATGGGGGTATGCTGACATTTTATGTGTATCTTTTCCGAAAGAAGATTGCGTTTATGGAAATTATCGATTATTTTGTTCCACCGCTCTTTTTAGCGTTGGGAATTGGAAAAATAGGGAGCTTTTTATCGGGCGAGGAGTCGTTGGTGGCTATTATTGAAAGCATATTCTTCTTTATATTCGCGTTTACTGCTTATCGTTTTGTTCGTGCGATCCGACGTGGTAAGTTTCATGCAGGATTTTCACTGTTTATATTCCTTTTAACTTTTTCCGGAATAAATCTGTTACTTGACAATCTAAAATTAAATCATTTATACTTCTTTCGGTTCAGCATGAACTTTGCGGTAAGTTTATTAGTATTTTTAGGAAGCACTGCATATCTTGTACATTATTTCCGAAAGGAAATTATGCACGGGCTGGGTACATTAAAAGAAAAGATTAAACGCCATGACAAACTTAACACAACAAGTAACGGCAAGCCTGCACAAAAGACTGATTGACGAAGAAAAGGCTATTCTATCACGCGTTGAAGAACTCAAGATCGATGATCCATTTACTAACCCCGATCATGTTAACGATAATGCTGCAGTAGATACGGATATTCGAGAGCAAGTAGGGCACGATACGATTGAGGCTCAAATTCTTTCCTTAGAAAAAAGATTAGTAAATATTCATGTAGCGGTTAAGAAAATAACCACTTCAGGCTATGGAATTTGTGAGAATTGTAAAAAAGAAATTCCAGTTGCTCGTCTTGAGCTCGTGCCGGAAGCTAAATACTGCGTAGAGTGCGAGTCACAATTCGTTCAATAAGCCTCCATACTACTCCGCTCGATATCGTGATTCTCAACCATGGACTTTGCTCGCGGAGGCCCGTCATGCCCTCGTCGAAGCCGTTTTTTGCACAGCAAAAAGCCGTTAGGACTCCCTCCGGGCATGCCACCCGCTCGCACACACAATGCACTATTGGACGACTCCACGCTCTTTGTGCTATCATGATTGTATGGGCGAGATTGAAACGCATGTTTTATTGCAAATTCTTCTTTTTTTACTTTTTCCACTATTAGGTGGATATGTTGCACATAAGCTCAAATTGCCTTCCATTGTTGGTTATATTGCCGGTGGGATGGCATTGGGATTTTTGGGAACGAGTGCGCTTTCAGGGGAATTTCTAAGTCAATTTGCCAGCATAGGAATCATTTTTCTGCTTTTTACCGTAGGCTTGGAGGTAAATTTAGATGCATTGAAGCGCTTTGGAAAATTCACAATTTATGGAGGCCTTATGCAAATCGCGCTTACTTCGGTGGCCGTGTTCCTACTTTCATTCATCTTTCAATTCGACATTAAAACATCAATTATATTAGGCTTGGCGTTTAGCTTATCGTCAACAGCGGTTGTTTCCAAAATTATCCAAGAAAAGGGCGAAGAGAGCTCATTAACAGGTAATTTAGCTTTGGGAATTTTGGTATTGCAAGATTTAGCCGCCATTCCACTCATTATTCTTGTGACCGCGATGGGAAATAACGATGGGGTAGGGGCATTTTTTCAGGCGCTGGCTGTCGGATCGCTTCGTGCGGCAGTCGTATTAATAACTATTTATGTTATTGGAAAAAAAGTGGTGCCTTATGTTTTCTCTAAGGTAACCAAGATTTCCCGAGAACTGCTAAATTTATTCACGATATTTTTCATATTCGTAGCAGTCTATGTATTCTCCATACTCGGCCTTTCGGCAGGAATTGCTGCTTTTATTGCAGGTGTATTAGTAGGCCAAACACTGCAACATTATCATATTTTCTCCCAGATTCGACCACTTCGGGATCTATTCACCGTTCTCTTTTTCGTGTATTTAGGCATAACTGCAAATATGGGAAGCATTATGGGGAATTTGCCGGCAATTTTAGCCTTTGTAGTTTTGCTGACAATTATAAAATTTCTCGTGATCTTCGTCATTTTCACCAAACTGAAATTTCATACGCGTAGTAGTTTCTCGATTGGAGTCATGCTCACTCAGGTAGGAGAATTTGCCTTTGTACTGCTTACCCAGGCGTTTGATGCTCGTTTACTTACAAATGACACCTATCACTTTGCCATCGCCACTACGCTGTTTACAATCGCTATATCACCTATGCTCATTCAAAAACGAAGTCAGCTGTATACAAGCACAAAAGGATTTATTAAACGCCGTCTTCCCGATGTAGACGCGTATTTAACAGCTAATATTGATCGCGACATATCGCCGATCGATGTATTGGAGCTTAAAGACCACGTAGTTTTGTGTGGCTACGGAAGTGTAGGGAAGTATATTGGTCGGGCGTTAATGCTTTCCAAGATACCCTACATAGCCATCGACTACAATTATTATACCGTTGAACATGCCCGCCGAGCGGGAATCGACATATTCTATGGAGACTGTACTGATATTGACATTCTTGATTATGCGCAGGTCGATACTGCCGCAGTACTTATTTGTGCTGTTCCTAGTAAGCACGCACAAGAGACTATTCTGCTAAATTCCAAAACGTTAAACCGAAAACTACTTTTACTCACCCGTGTGAATGGCGAAGATCAGCAGCAAAGAATGAAGGATTTAGGCGCCGAAGTGGTTATTCAGCCAGAATTTGAAGCAAGTTTAGCAATTATTCGTAAAACTTTTATGTCGTTGAATATTCCCAAAGAAGAGATTGCGGGTAAAATTAAACGCTTGAAGATTGAGCACGGCATGGAATAACTTCGTATGAAAAAGAAAATGACAAATAAAAAGCGGATTATTTTTTTAGTGCTGGTGGCTATTGGGCTGTATGTACTCATGACTATTATTCGATCGTTTTCAGATTCATTATTTTTTGCGCGGCCGGGCAGAATTACACTCCTTTACTACTCTGATGTGCCTAAAATAGTCTCTATCGGCCGGTCGGACGGAGTGAGTTATGAGTTGTTATTTGCATCTGATAAACGAATACTCGTGCCAGGCGGATACGGACGGTATCGCATTGGGGCTTTACAACGACTTGCGGATATTGAAAAAAAACCTGAATTGTTAACTCGAGCGTTCTCGAGCGCACTCTCGGCGCAAGTTGACTACACAATGACGAATAATGCGCACATACCTCTTTTAGATAGAGTGTATTTATATTTCCTTCTGTTTCAGAAAAACAAGAGCGATTCCATCACTCTTAACACACGTTATGTAGATCCGGCAAACAACGCCGACTATTCCGAAAATAGTTTTCAAAAGAAATATAAAGGGTTTTTTTATGATAAACAGTTGCGCATGGAAGGGAAAAATATTTCGATTGTATATGCAACGTATTCAAGCGCCAAAACACTCTCGCGCATACTTGAAGGCGAAGGGATTCGGGTTGTTGATATAAGCTATATTCCCGATTCAAAGCAACAATGTTATATAATTGAACACGGGACTCGCTCGTTAACGGCTAAGTATTTAGCCAACATGTTCAGGTGCGATGTGAGGGAAGGATCGGTCAAAGGCGCCGACATTCAGCTTGTTTTGGGAAGTCGCGTTGAGCGGGAATGGGAATAATATATGATAGAAATCATTTTTCCACTAGTAATCATTTTTTTAGTATCGTTACTTATGGCGCTCTATTCTATGCGTGATTTGGATTTTGCTGCAGAAATTCGTAATATTGTGCATCGTCGCAAAACTCGGGGGGCAATTGTATTTTTTGATGAAGGAATCAAGCATTACCACCATCATTCATCTTCTTCGTCGAAATCGGATTGACCTACCTGCATAAATTCGTCATCATCTTTGTCGGCTAGCGCTTCCAAATCGACTTCTGATTCGTGCATACCCGTTTCGTCTTCTTCAGTAGATTGCTCAGACGATTCGTCGGATTCATGACTTTCTTCATTGTCGGAACCCATATCTTTCAAGTCATCCTGGATATTTTTTGGAAATGACGTGTAGCCTTTTACTTTAAGGCCTTTCTTTTCTTCTTTAATGAATATATCTACAATATTTTTGGATGCAGATTTAATGTATACAATAAAAGTGCTTCCTGCGTCCAAGAAAAAAATAAGTCGTTTAGAAATATCGTCGGGAAGAGCGCCTACATATTCATTTTTACCATCACGGACCTCGACCCGTCGTTTTTTAACCTTCAGCTCAACGTATTGGCCGATTTTGAGCGTGGCCAAAATGTCAGCTTGGCCAGTATTTACTAAAGTGATTTCTTTTGTTTTACCTAATACATTTAAGAACAAATTTGGGTTCAAGGACATATCCTGATCGGAATGGTCGAGCAAATGTGCATTTGGGCCTTTTTCAAGAATTTTGATTTTATCGAGGTTATTACGAGCAATCTGATTAATCGGTTCAAGTTTTAGGGCTTGCTTGTAGGCTTTTTTTGAATTCTCGAGCTCATTTTTTTGCAAATGTGCAAAACCTAAGCGCAAATATGCGTCTACATCATCGGGAGCTAACGCAATAATTTCTTCATTCAGGCGAATAGCTTCCACAAAATTTCCGGCAATAGCGGCGTTGTTGGCGGATTCGTGCAGTTGTGATAATTGTTTGTTCATAGACCTGGGAATTATACCATGCAATGGACGATTTGCAACATAGCATATCAGTATAGGGGAAATGTAGGAAATGTCAATGTGGGAATATTGCCTTCGTCATTCTGAGCCCACCTGTCATCCCGAACTTGTTTCAGGATCCCACGCACATACTCCGCTCGCGGGGCCTGCCCCTTCCTCGTCCCAACGTTTTTGCAGGGCAAAAGCCGCTGGGACTCCCTCCGGTCGGCGCACCCGCTCGCGCATATCCCGCCCCGTTATAGATAGCGTTTATGCGTAAGTTGGCGATTGTAATATGACCTTATAAGCTACGAGCCTCATATTTCCCATATTGTATAATAGCCTATATGTCAGGACATTCTAAATGGTCGCAAATTAAGCGTAAAAAGGGAATTACCGATCAGAAACGGGGACTCGTCTTCTCAAAGCTGTCTCGTCTTATTACGGTTGCTGTAAAAGATGGTGGGGGAATGGGAGACCCGGACAAAAATGTTCGGCTTCGCTTGGCTGTACAACAGGCTAAAGAAGAAAATATGCCTCGTGAAAATATTGAACGGGCAATTGAAAAAGGAAAGGGTGGGGGAGCCGACTCTCTTAAAGAGGTTGTATACGAAGGTTTTGGGCCCCAGAGCGGTTCATTTTTAATTGTAGCAACTACGGATAATTCCAATAGAACACATGCGGATGTTAAATTAGCACTCGAAAAAAACGGGGGAAAGATGGGAAATATAAATTCTGTTGCGTACAATTTTCAAAAATGTGGACGAATCATACTCTCGAAGAGTTCTGCGACCGAGGTTGAAGCATTTGAGATGGGCGAAAAATTCTCTATACTCGACATGGAAGAAGATGAGGAATCCTACATTTTATATATTCCCTTTGAAAAGATTGGAGAAGTCAGGGATGCACCAGTAGAAATTTTCTATCGACCACTCACGATGGTGGAATTGGCGCAAGAGTCTCATGAAAAAGTAAGTCGGTTGTTAGATGTGCTAGAAGACCTTGATGATGTTGCAAAAGTCTATACGAATTATGCTTAAAAGAAAAGATATTTCAAAGAACTTGTTCAAATTGTTTATACGCATAGAAAAACGCCGCCGGTTTATTATTTCTACCTTTTTTCTAACATTGTTAATGATCGTTTCTACGTATTTCAGTTTCGAAGCAGCTAGTTTTTTTGTGATTCCTATAATTGTATTGGTATATTTTTTAACATACTTTTCGATTCTTGAGGGGATTTCGGATAAAGAATGGCTGATGCTTTTTATTCCTCCGCTGTATTTTTCCGTTGTCTTTTATTTGTTCTATTTCTTTCTACCTCAACGGTGGTTGGCCCGCGCACCCTTTGCTGTGCTGTATTCGATATCAGTATATGCATTATTATTGTCGCAAAATATATTTAACGTGGGAGTAGAGAAGAGCCTGCAATTGTTTCGGGCGGCGTTCTCGATTAACTATCTGTTTTTGACTTTGACGATGTTTTTGGCGACGAGCCTACTATTCTCACTGCGCTTGTTGTTTGTGGCGAATGGGTTACTGATTTTTGTTATGTCGTTGCCGTTGGCGCTTCATTTCGTGTGGTCGATTAACCCGCAAGAACATGTTGAACGATCAGTATTTAAACATGCGTTGGTTGTTTCGGTTATTTTGGCACAGGCGGTCATGGTGTTTTCGTTTATTCCGATTACGCCCAGTGTATTCTCATTGGTGGTAACAGCGTTGTTTTATAGTTTGTGTGGATTACTGAGCGCGCATTTAACATCGCGGTTGTTTAGAGAGAGGATTCGAGAGTATTTATTCGTGTTGGGTGCTGTGTTTGTGATAACGCTTCTTACGGTTAAGTGGTGATTTTATGCCTAATCTGTGCCTAGATTGTGCCTGAAACACCTCTGAAATGCATTCGACGATAAGGGTCAAATTTATGTATTATTTGTCCAAAAAAACTCTCTAAGCGAGAAAATTCGTGCGTAATTATAAAAAAATCGTGCCTAGAATGCATGATATTAGGTATGAAGTAGGGAGGAGGGGAGTAGTAAAAGTGACGGACGTGAGTTTTCCGTATAATTTACTATAAGACAATATACTGTCCTGTAGTATTTGATAATTAATGCGTAATTCGTGCAAAATATGCGAATTACTTAAAAGTTGTTTCTGAGAGTGTGGTTCTTACAATACACAAATAGCGACGTCCTACACTCCAAACTGTGCATATGCATAATGTGCATAACTAACGGAATTAGGCATGAAAACTTCGAATTAGATTATTGTAAGGCTCTAAATTGATGTAGATGCTGATGTTGAATATGCAAAGAATTAGCCACGAAATAAGTGAATTAGACCTATACGGCGCTCTAAACTAAGGCCCTCCAGAATCGACATAGAGCGTGCGTGCTCTTACGATGGCTATATCCATGCACGGAAGGCGTGAAGAGGTCTAGAATCTAGCCACAAATTGATCTGTGCGGACTGGTACTACGCTCTAAATCGGATCAATCCATATACATGCTAAATACGCGAAATTAGGCACAAAAAGTACAGAATGGAGCGTTATAACGCTCCAAATAAACACGTGTAAAAACCTTCCAAAATAGCGTTCCAGGGAATACCACCAAAACGTAATTATTACGAAATAATAGAACAGTGCAATTATTAAAAGAGAACACTAATTTGCACATCCAACATTCTCCTCCTCCTTTTCGTTTATCACGGAATATTCACATAACCGACCACTTGTATTAGAGACGAAAATATGGTCAGGGAAACAAGGATCTACAACGTCGTAAATTGTATCTTTTACGACGTTCTGACTCATCACTTCCGGGGAACTGCTATTTTTGGCATTTTTTAATTTCTTGTTATTAATGCATTAATTTCTCTTCCTGCCGACTGACTACTTTGGTCCTATTTCCCCTTTATGTAATTAATGCGTAATTTCGTCAATATCCGTTTTATAGGCCATTTGGGGAAGTGTTAATATAGCCTTATTATGCTCCAAACTCCCCTGCTCCCTGGCACTTTTTGGGGTCGGGGACTTGCATTTTTAGGCACAAAATAGGCACAAATTTGCGGGTTGAAACAAATAGGCTATTATGTATATAATCGTAGGTATATGGTCTTTGCCAGAAGCTTTAAACGTATCTTATCCGCTCCAAAACAAGGGGAGATTGCCCTTACGCTTACCGTTTTATCCTTAATAACCATGCTTGTTGGTACCGTTATTGGCTTAAATCGCCAGACACCGCAGGACGTGCGTACAAGCGCCGCCGGAGGGGTTCAATGTGGAGCTACGGGTTGTAGTAAGAATAGCGATTGTTCGCAGGCCGCAGGCTTTTTAGTGCTGTGCCATTTAGCGTCGGGTCAATGCCGCCCAGCACTGGCCAAAGACTCCTGTCCGGGTGTTACAGCACGTGTAGGAGGAGGAACCGACAAAAAAGATGTAGGGGGCGCATGTATTACAGCATCTGATTGTAAGTCTGGCCTAGCATGTCCTCAACGATTTTGCATTGTTCCTACCGGAGGAAGTTCTGGAGGAACTGGAGGAGCTGGAGGTGGAGGTGCTGAAGGCGGAGTTACCGGGCTTCCTCCAACTGGAGCGATTGGGTCAGGTGTGGGTACTGCGTTTAGTGTTCTTGAATTACCATGTAAAGTTGAATTTACTTTTCGCTGGGACCCACAGTTGAATTCATTAACAATCACTGATCCTGACAATCCTGCAAATGTGTTCACTGCAGTTAATAGCCAGAGACTTCGTGCCGTGCCAAATATAGAAGGTCCTATTGGGAAACAGATTACCTATCCAAGTGGTGGGAGCGCGGGAATTTTTGTTTCGTTTGATCCGGTAAATGATAAAGAAATTCGTATCACAATAAATGGTGGTGGTGGAGGTAAGGACACGGTGGGAAGCTATTATTTCAAAATGCCTGACTGGATGATTGGATCAGCACGATATAGAGTAGACATTACGTATGAGGGTAAAGTTGCCGGAGAGAAACGTCAATGGTCACAACAGGCTCGTGCAAAGATTTGTACGAATGTGACTCCGACAGTAACTCCTACAACAACTCAAACACCTACGCCAGCTATAGAATGTGGTAAAGTGTGTACAATTCCTGGGGAAGTACAGTGCAAAAAGCATGCGCTTGGTCAGCCTAATTGTAGGTATCGTCAGTACGGCGAAATTACAAATCCAAAGATGTACTGTTTGTTGCCGGGTAATGATTCACTTGAGTGTAAGCCTTCCACCACTACTAGTGGAACTCCTACGCCTTCGACAACTGCTACTCCAACGGCAACTAAAACTCCTACTCCAACCGCTACTCCAACGGCTACTCCGACCGTAACGCAGCCACCTCGTTGTTATAAATCGGTTTATTTTATGATTGATACATCTTCTACACAACAAAAGAATATTAAGCCGGAAATTGAGCGTCCATTAAACGGATTTTTTTCAGGTAAAGTATTCAAAGATGTTACTTTCTCTTACGATACGTTCAACATTATTGCACCTCGTCAGTCAGGTGGCCCAGCAAACGAAACCATTCAATTTAGCCTTGCTGATGATCAAAATTGGACAAACTTAAATGCTGCTTTCGAAGTAATAATGAAGCGAAAAGACGACGTTAAAATTTTAATCTCCGATGGAATTCCATCGGCGCTTAGTCCGTTTAACAACATCAGAGCGAATAATCCCGCCAATACTCCATTACAGTGTGTGTATGATACGGATGGCACAAATGCGAAAGGATGTACTCCTGTATGGGATACTCCCGGTCGAGATGATAACTACATGAAGGAGAATGATTGTAAAAAGGACCGCATGTTCGGGGCCAGATTTAATGATAAATGTGAGGAGCCATATCCGGTCGGCTCGTCGGATGCTACCCATGCCGTGCGACTTCCAGGAAATGAAGGAATTTCAAAATTAAACTTAGGTAAGGCCGGAGTACCTCCTGATAAAATCTACGACAATATGGCTATATTCCTTAGCAAGCTAGATGGTATCATTGCAAGTGCTCCCTGTCATCCAGTACCACCTCAACAACAAGCAGGTTCTCGACCATCAATGTCATCATTCTCGATTCAAAATAAATCAACCAATAAAACAATTTCATCCGTTGATGTTAAAACATGTAATTCATCAGGACTGGCATGTCAAACATTTACCAATCCGGTGCAAGCGGAGCCACAGCAGATTGCGCAATTCTCGCAATCTATTCCCGAAAATGTGCCTAATTCGAGTAGAGAGCTTATTACTTGTAGCGTAAATTACGCAGATGGCTCTACCCTTCCCTGCCCTCGAAAAGAGACACAAAATGAGAGCGTACAATTTAATTTATCCGCGACAAATCGAGCGGTTACCGGAAATGCGCAAACATTTTTGCAAGCTTCTGATCTTAATGGTGATGGACGTGTGAATGTAATTGATTTTGTACTATTGCAGAACCAGCGAAATGTTTCCGGAGCAAAAAAATATGACATTATATTGGATGGCGTAATCAACGCTCAAGATTTTGCGGTAGTCACCGAACGATTTGGTCAAATTACGCAATAATGTGTATAATGATAGTATGGTTATGCGTCACCGATATTCTACTCGTGGAGAAATTGCTTTAACATTCACTGTCGCTTCCCTATTTCTAATGGTCGTTGGATCTATTTTTGGATTAGGTGTGAATAAAACCCAAGATGTACGAACCAACGCAGCGGGTGCGTTATGTGGAAAAACGTGTACGGGGAATGGTGACTGTGGAACTGATACAACAACCGGAACGCAAACTACCTGTGATCGTGCGATTGGTAAATGTACTGCTGTTCGAGATCCTAAAAATCCGCCGTGTAATGCGACGGGGCCGAATAGTTTGGGGCAATGTAATGAATTCTGTAAGAGTAATGAGCAATGTAATAGTATTGATAAGGCAACCGGAATTACACTTGCGTGCGACCTAAGTTCGGGCTCATGCCAGCAGAAATATGTAAATGATACACGCCAATGTCCTGGGTATGTGCGCCCTACTCCACGCACGGGTTCTACGGGTACAGGTGGGGCTGAAGGAGTATTTAAATCGTCGCAATATGCATGTGGAGTTGGATTTCGGGTAGTGGTAGATCCGTTAATAAGTAAGATTACATTATCGGGAACTGGCGGGACGTATGATATTGGCATTGCTGATGTAGTAGATCCGGCTTCAAGTGGATTTACTGGTCCTACGACTCCTCAGGAATATCGTATGTGGAAACCCGCTACAAGTGACCCGGCTGATAATTTACTTATCGAATGGAATCCGGCGACAACATATGGAATTTCTGGAGTTCCCAAAGGAGCATTACATGTAAAAGTTCGTAGTGGAAATCCATCAAATCCAAATTCGAAAGTGAATCCGCAAGTTGATTTTTATTATTTTAGAAATGTTCCTTCATGGTTGAAAGATGGAAGTCCTGTCCGAGTGTCGTTTTCATATTACACCTTATCAGGAGCACAAAGTAGGCCGGTTCGTACCGATTCAACGATTGGCGCTTCTTCGCTTGCGTGCCCTGGAGTGTTAACGACGCCTGAACCTACTATTCCACTTGATCCAACCATTGCGCGCATTGTAACCCCACGAAATACAGTAGCGCCTACTGCTGTGCTAACTCGAGTACCGTCGATTCCACCAACACGAGCACCATCGGTTCCGCCAACACGTGCACCTACCACGCCTCCTACACGTGTTCCTAGTCGTACGCAAACTCCTACTCCCCCATCGTGTAGTACTGATATTACCTTTATGATCGATGCATCTGAATCGACGCAAGCAATTTTAAACCAGTACCAAACTGCTATTACCGATGCAGTACATATTTATGGTCGCGCAAACCCGCAAGATAATATTGATTTCTATACAAATTTCTTTGCTCGCGATGTTCAAGCTAAGAAAGGACCCTTTACCGCCGCAGATTTCCAATTTCCTATCGTACGCAATTTGCATTGGACGAATATCAAAGAAGCGCTCGAAAGCACATCGGGAAAAACGATATTTATTTCCGATGGCACTCCTTCGGTAGTTCGCTATGCAGGCGCCAACAATAATGGGTTCTGTGTGTACCCAGATGGTCCTAATATGTTAAATAAAGCCGATGAAAAAGCGGCTGGATGCGCACCGCGTCAGAATGAGAAAGATGGATACACGCGATTGAATACAAATGCATGTGCATCGGTTTGTTCTGAAAATACATACGCGAATGCTAATGCTGATTCTCGAGTAGCTAAAAATAAAAACAATACGTATGGTGTGTTTGTAAAAACGGGATTATTCTCAGATGTGGAATTTATGGAGTCAGTATCAACCGACGTTATTGATATCTCAGAAGTGTCTGCGACGATTGGAGAAATTTTTGATCGGGCTTGTGGACGAGGCGGAACCGGCACACTTGGGAGCGGTAATAGATCTCGGGGTTCATCGGGCTCACGTGGAGGTCGACGACCGGCAAGTACTGGTCCCCTATCCCTTACATCAACATTCGTCATTACTAATCAATCGACTGAAAAAACAGTCGAATCGGTTTCGGTTAAAGCCTGTGATGTGAATGGAGATAATTGCCAAACGTACGATAATCCATTGAGAATTGAACCCGGAGCAACGGGCCGTTTCTCACAAACAATTCCTTCAGAAGTTCCAGCCCAAAACCGGGCAATGGTCACATGTGATATTAACAATGACGATGGAACATCCTTATCATGCCCGCAGAAAGCCACTAATGACGATGGAATCAGATTTGATTTATCAGTAGTGGATGAAGAAGTTTTAGGTGACTCCAAATCGTTCGAAAAAGCCGCTGACATTAATAAAGATGGTCAAATTCGAGCAAACGACTATGCACTTTGTCTGGTCGGCAACAAATTATGTGATATCATTGCTGACGAAGATAATGAGGTAAATGCGCTCGATCGGTCCGTTGTTTACGAACGATTGACGAATACTACTCAGTAATGTATGTGGAAAACACTCCCCCGCCCTTTTTATGTTTTGGCTCCCATGGATGATGTAACCGATATGGTTTTTCGCCAGGTTGTTGCTGAATGTGCGGCTCCTGATGTATATGTTACGGAATTTACGAATATCGACGGCATGCTCTCGGTAGGCGCCAAAGCTGTAATGCATCGACTCCGCACTTCCCCACTCCGTCAAAAACCCCTAGTTGCACAATTATGGGGAACGGATCCAGATAAATTTTATGAAGCGACAAAAATTGCAGTTGGTATGGGATTTGAAGGGATCGACATAAATATGGGATGTCCGGTTAAAAAGATAATCAAAAATGATGCATGTTCTGGATTAATTGGAAAATATGAGCGCGTTGCGGCAATTATCGCGGCTACAAAAAAAGGCGCAGGTACGCTGCCAGTCAGTGTAAAAACTCGCCTGGGGATTAAAACGATCCAAACAGAAGAATGGATAGGTTTCTTGCTTGAGCAACAGCTGGATGCACTGATAATCCATGGTCGTACCGTTGCTGAAATGTCGGAAGTACCCGCGCACTGGGATGAAATTGGAAAAGCAGTTCAGCTGAGAAATAAACTCGGCTCCCCTACCCTAATCATAGGTAATGGAGATGTATTGAGTAAGGCTGACGGTATGCAAAAATATTCTGAATATGGCGTGGATGGCATTATGATCGGACGTGGAGTATTTAAAAACTTATATGTATTTGATGCAGAAAAAGATTTCGTAACATTTCCACGAAAAGAGAAACTTGAACATTTATTGAAACATCTTACTCTATTCCACGAAACGTGGGGTGCCACAAAGCATTTTGCGATCATGAAAAAGTTCTACAAAATATATGTTTCTGGATTTGATGAGGCTTCTGAATTGCGAATGAAGTTGATGACGCTTAATGATGCACAAGAGACAATAGAGTTTCTAAAAGGTCAAATCTAATACTCCGCTCATATTTACTCAGTTCTCTTGCATTTCTAAGAATTTTATTCTAGACTGGGCTCTAGAAAATGAAAGGAGGTGAAATATATGGAAGAAGAAGTAATAATTCCTCAAAAAAGTAACTCGATGGTCATGGGAACGATTCTGGTACTTATCCTTGTGCTCGTAGGAGGCTTTTTGCTCATGCGATCACGCGATACGGCTACAAATCCGCCAGCTGGCGGAGAAAACTCAACCGAAATGACACAACAAGAAGGTATGACACAAGCCGATTCTGACGCTCCCGCAGACGCTGATACATCAATGAAAGAAACATCTGATTCAGCTAATGAAGATGTAACGATGCAAACGGTAACTATTGAAGCTGGAGCCTTTTATTACAAACCTAATGTAATTAATGCAAAAGTCGGAGATAAAATTAAAGTTGTTATGACCAGTAAGGACATGATGCATGACTTTATGATCGACGAGTTAGGTGTAAAATTACCTATTACCAAATCAGGAGAAACGAATGAGGTTGAATTTACTGCTACAAAGGCGGGAACATTTGAGTTCTACTGTTCAGTCGGACAGCATCGTAAAAATGGCCAAGTTGGCACATTAATTGTAGAATAATTTTTGACCAAACGCCTTGCGTGATTCTGAAACAAGCAATAAAACGCTTGCTAGTAAAAAAGCGAGTAGTAAATGATTGCTAGCCAGTGGCGCAAGGCTAAAGAGCCGGGTAAGGGGTGAAAAGTAAAGCAACGCAAATTGCATGGCGATAGGTAGGAAGAATGCTAGTAAAAAGATGTTGCTCTGAACGAGCGAGGTGCGAAGCACCGAGCGTTGAGCAAGCCATACATCGAGCAGCACAAGTGTTTGCGCAAAAATAAATGTAGTAAATGCAAGCGTGCGCCCCGTTTCAATGTTGGTTGCATTTCCAATTATAAACGCTCCAAGAGTAACCAGCACCGTAGCTACGTTAACTTCCAGAAACCACCACGCATCGAACCGATCAAATGTTTGGAGTCGTGAAGGCTTAGACGTTTGAATGTTGCCGGTGGGCGCAGAATTGAGCGCCAAAGCAAGCGCAGGCAGGCCGTCGGAAACCAAATTGATATACAACAAGTGAATCGGAGTGAAAATAAGCGGCCAACCCAATGCAACTGCAATAACCGTAATAGCAACTTCTCCTAAATTGCTCCCTATTAAATACTTAATGGTCGATTTTATGTTGTTAAAAATAATTCTTCCTTCGTACACTGCAGCCACAATTGTTGCGTAATTATCGTCCGTAATAACCATATCGGCGGCTTCTTTGGCTACATCGGTTCCCGTAATGCCCATAGCGACTCCTACATGCGCTTGTTTAAGCGCAAGCGCGTCATTTACCCCATCGCCCGTAACTGCCACAATATGGCCTAATTTTTGAAATAACTGCACAATATACACCTTTTGGTCAGGGGTAGTGCGCGCGAACACTCGAATTTTGTCGAGTTTTGCCAAAATTTCGGACTCTGAAAGTTCCTGAAGCTGTTTGCCGGTAATAATTTCCTCATTCTCCTGAATCAATCCAATATGGGTCGCAATTGCATTTGCGGTAAGCTCATTATCGCCCGTAATCATGACTGTTTTGATTCCTGCTTTGCGAGCCATGGCAATAGCAGAAGCTACTTCTTCACGCGGAGGATCGCTTATACCCACAAACCCCAAAAATGTTAGATCTTTCTCGGCTAACGCTCTATTAGTCGGCTTGCTGTGAAGCTCTTTGGATGTTAGTGCGATAATACGTAGGCCCTGTTTAGCAAATGCAGTAAATTCTTTCTCAATTTGCGCTCTTTTCTCGCTCGTAAGAGTGTGTACTTTCCCATTAATGAGAATTTTGGATGAACGCTCCAACAACGACTCGGGAGCTCCCTTAGTAAGTAATTGCAGCTTACTCCCCTGTTTCCATACGACTGACATTATTTTGACTGTCGGGTCAAATGGAAATTCTTCAACAATCTCCCCGTGGGACTTTGCTTCGTTTTCAATAAGTCCATGTTTATGAGCGAAAAGCAATAAGGCGCCCTCAGTTGTATCTCCGAGTACATCATATGACCCATGATTATGCTTAAAAATAAGCTGTGCGTTATTACACAAAACTCCGACCTGCAAGAGGTGTTGCAACGTTTTTTCCCCTTCATACCAGGCCTTTGAAACGCACATTTCATTTTTTGTAAGCGTTCCGGTTTTATCGGTCGCGATGAGAGTTGTGCTGCCAAGCGATTCAATAGCGGCTAATTTACGTAGAATTGCTTTCTTTTTAGCCATGCGTTGCATTCCTACGGCAAGTGTAACGATAATGACCGCTGGCAATCCTTCGGGAACTGCGGCTACAGCTAAACTGATACTGGTCAGTAATAGCTCTACAATCGGTTGCCCGCGCAAGTAGCCCAAGGTGAATACGATACCGCTTGCTGCTAAAGCCAAAAACCCTAGCTGGGTTCCTAGTGTTGCGAGCCGTTTTTGCGTAGTAGTTTGTTCTTCGGGCATGCGGGCAAGTGATGCAGCAATTTCCCCAAACTTCGTTCGCATGCCGGTAGTAACTACTTGGGCAAGCGCTCGGCCTTTCGTAACGGTCGTTCCCAAATAAATTCGAGATTCCTGCGGATTTGAGAGATTTTTTTCGACTGATAATGATTCACCGGTAAGCGCGGCTTCATTTACTTCAAAATGTGCACTTTCGACGAGTACACAATCGGCGGGAATTCTATTCCCCTCCTCAAGCACAATAATATCGCCCGGAACGAGCATTGAGCTTGGAATTTCGCGCTCTTCCCCACCCCGTTTTACTCGCACCTGCGCAACAGTTAGTTTTTTGAGTGCCTGAATTGATTTTTGTGCTTTATACTCTTGAACGAACCCAAATGTTGCATTTAAAAGTACAATTCCGAGAATAAGTAACCCATCAACGACGTCGTTTAATGTAATAGATGCGACCGCCGCTATTATGAGTAATAAAATTAAAATGCTTTTAAATTGGGAAACAAAAATGATCAACGGAGTTGGTCCTGAGTTGTCTTTTAATTCATTCTTTCCATATTGGAGTAATAGCTTTTCTGCGTGTTCTTGGGTTAATCCGCCTTCGGGCGGACGTGTTGTGGAAGTGTCCATAAATTCCAAATTTTTGCTGCTACATTAATAGATGCACCTGCAAGGGGCGTATGGTGCAAATCGATAAATGGGAGCGAATTTGCTTCGATAATCCCCCATTTTTGGGTATCCGGATCAGCTGTTACATCATTGATTATAAAGTCAAAGCCAACTACTATGCAACCGATACTGTCCCCTGCTTTTTTTAGGTATTTAAGAATTTTAGGATGCGTTTGAGGTAGCATTTCTGCTCGAAATCCGCCGTATTCAACGCCGATTTTTTCGGAAAGCGCCACTTTCTGTCCTCTCTTTAGTACAGTTGAGAGTGAGAGTTTTTGACGGGCAAGAAAATCTTTGAGTTTTGGAGTGATGGTAACATTTGAGACCTGGGCGTGTTTAGAGGAGTTTTTTTTGGAAATAAGCTCCTTTACTGAGCTCTTTCCGTCTCCTACAATATGGGCCACATCCCCCCGCAACACTCCTACGACTTCCCCATTTACGTATGTTCCCCGATACACACTTCCCTGCAAGTGTTCTTCGACAATTACGGAATAACAAAGTTGTTTGGCAATCGTGAAAGCCTCCTTAAGCTCCTTTTCAGTATATATATAGGTTGTAGTATGCCGGCCGCGGGATCCGGTGCGGGGTTTTACAATAAATGGTGGAGTCCCGGTCTTAAAGATTTGCACTGCCTCTTTAAATGTTTTTGCATATCCTCCGTGCGCCACGGAGATGTTGTTTTTTTGTAAATATGCACGAAGTTTTGCTTTGTCGTCGATCCATGTAAAAGTATGCTGATTGTAATGAGGAGGTATCGGGAGACTTTCAAAATAGCGCCACTTTCCTTCTACGTGGGCTCGATATTGCTCGATTGGTTTGCCCCATACTGAAATTCCCTGCATGCGGATTCCCCTTTTTTGTGCCTCGTTCCAAATAACTTTTGAACGATCCGAACGAGCCTTGGAAATATCCTCGTGAAAACTCCACACTCCCAAGTATTTTAGAGGGAAAACCGAGAGTTTAATGGTCGTAAAAATAACTTTATCTATAATCGGGTGATGGAATCTGTTCATACCCAAAAGCATGGGAGTCAATAGCAGATCTATACTTTCCGCCAACTTCATAGCTCGGTGGTTTACCGGATTGTTTCCACAATAAGGACAACTGTTAGTCGACATACAGCGTTTTTGGAATTTCGGGTAAATCGGAAATAACTGGTCTTTTTCCGGTTACTATTTGCACGTATTCGGGCATCATAAGGTCGAGGGATGCTTGCAGAGGAGCAGTCTTAAAGCTCTCATAGAGTTGCGTGATGTCCCCCCTGTTCCATAACAGTATATCAAAGAGTGTGGCGGGTACTGTTTTTTTGCCATCAGTGAGCCCTAATTGAACGCATTCGCCGGTGAAGATGTTTGTTTGTATCTCTGACTGAGATCCTTCGCGGAGTTTACCCTGAGAGTAATCGAAGGGCTCAGAATGATCCGACTCCTTTTCAGGATGATGTACTGTTTTTTCATATGCTTCTTTCATCTCTCCCAAGTACTGAATTTGCGAGAATCCCCCACCGAGCGTGAGACCATAGTAAAACGAAAGAATGCTATAACAAAGCGCGGTACTTGGAAGGAGTGTTCTATGGTTTAAGCCTTGGGTAATAGAGCCTGTATCAAAGCTGATTTTAACATGATTATCCGGCGAAACGAGCTCATCTCCGTGTATCCATAACGGGACCCTCGTGTGATGTTCATGTTTAATATGCCAAAAAAAATGCGTTCCGTACTCCTGCCCGGAATGGGCACCGGTTATTCCATTAAAATTCTCAATGTACCGCTCTCGTACGCTTGGGTCGAAGAGTAAATCGTGCATCGGCGTCTTTTTTACTAAATGGATTTTCAATAGTAGCTCCCTCACCACATCCTCACAACTAACATAAATAAGATTTTTACCTTCTCCAAAAAGCTGGTGCCATAGAATACTATTTATTCGAGTGAATTGATCGCTGAGAGAAGCAAGTTCCCACATTTTTTCATCCGTTACAAGAGCATCAAAAAAAATCATCAAATTTTTGCGAGCTTGTTTTGATATGTCCATAAATCGAGCCATTTTTTTGTGGCTCTGCAACTGCTTTTTTGTAATCGGTTCGTGTCCGTACACGGGCAAATTTCCCGTTTTTCGAGAAACAAATGGCATACGAATTTCATTCAAATTTTTATCATGGAAAAAAATTCCTCGAGGATATGAAGAATTGGTTAATGAAATTCCTCCACAGGTAAGTGAAATAACCGCGTCTTCCCTACTCGATCGCAGAATCGTATTATTTGAAAAAAAAGGATGGCACAAAATTCCATGATGATCGGCGGTGCTTACAAAGTTGGTTTTTTGGAGAGTGGCGAGAGCTGTAGTAACCGTAGATTCGTCCAGCGACGAGTTTAGTACGTTCCTGAAAGCCTCTAAAAACTCTTCTGGGAGCTCGGTAACAGCCTTTTTTGGATAATTTTTATCCGCATATTCCGTCCACGTTGTATTCCCCCACTCGTTATACAGAGTTGCAAATGCCGGCTTTTTTTCAAAAACAATTTTTTTTGCATCGTCCAGTTTCATAAGTTTCAAGTATAGCATGACATTGGCCCATTGAAATTATTGGCGAAATTCTTTATACTGACGCTCTATGCTACCAGCATTTCTTATCACCTTCCGCGAAGTTATTGAAGCCTCGCTCATTGTCGCCACTATTTTAGGAATTCTTACTAAACTAAATCAGACCAAAGGAATTAAAACGGTGTGGTTTGCAACAACATGCGCCGCACTAACTTCCATACTTCTTTTAGTTGCGGGAAGTGTATTTGGATTTCAAATTCAAAAAATTTACACCGGGAAAGTAGAAGAGATAATTGAAGGAATTCTCATGATCACATCAGCAGTATTTATTACGTGGGCAGTGTTCTTTTTACATAAATACTTTTCGCGTTACAAAGTAAGACTTTTGCAAAAAGTGCAAGCAATTGTTGAAAAAGAAGAGCAAAAAGGACTTTTTATTTTGGCTTTTACTGCTGTTTTTCGAGAAGGAATTGAGATCGTTTTGTTCTTAACAACCATTTATTTTTCATCAAGCCCACAACAGGTATTCACCGGATTCAGTGCCGGACTCGTTGGAGGACTCTTGGTCTCACTTGCGCTCTTTGGTGCAACACTCCGTTTGCCTGTGTATTACGCGTTCCGAGTAACGAGCGGACTCTTGATTTTATTTGCAGCCGGTTTATTAGCCCGAGGTGTACATGAATTTGCAGAAGTTGGGTTAATTCCTGAATTCTCATATGTAGGAATCCCATTTGTGCCAGCCAATGCGTTCATGGCCGATATGGTTAAAGCAATCTTTGGAATAACCAAGAACATGGACATGCTCCAAATTTCGCTCTACGTACTCTACACAAGCGTTATGGTATGGTATGTATACTTCCGAAACAAAGGACTTGCAGTTGCGGATGAATGAAGCGAAGATTGGGCGCTTTCTGATTATTTCTTAAATCTTCTCATTCTTTTTTTCTTTAATTGTATGTTGGTAATTTCCGAGTATCCGTTAATCAATTCATATGCGCATCCAAGACCAAATCCCATGGCAAATCCAAAGAGAATTTCTTCAATTGGTATTGTCAAAATAAAATGTTGAGAAAGATTTTCTAGGTACCAGTGATTTTGAAAAATTTGCGGATATAATGATTTCAAGATCAAGAACATGATTAAAGTTAGTCCTGCAGTTAGAATACCATTGCTGCAGGCGTAAAAGAAAAGGTCCTTTCTTATTATTAATACTGTTAGGCCAAGTAAAATGGGGGGGGGTAATATGAGCAACAATTGAATTTAACTGTAAAAAATGAACAAAATACAAGAAGCATAATGTTGTAAGTAGAGTAAATAAAATAATCAATTTTTGATAAGCAGGGTATGTTCTTTTTTTAGAATCTCTTTTATTAAATAAAAATTCACTAAACGCAGTAGAAATCCCTCCAAAAACAAATCCATAATAAAAATCTTCGAAAGGAAAATGAGGAAAAAGGTAAATAGGTCTCCAATAATCTGCTAATGCATATGTGTGTTCAATAATGGTTGCCCCTATTCCAATAATGATGCCAACAATTATCATGCGTCTGCGGTACGCTTTATTTGAAAATAAGATTATCCAAACAGGCAACATTATTGAGGCGCCAATAAAGTAAAAATACTGATTAAAATTGGCAAAAATAGGCATGTAAATATGGTAAAGGATATTTCGTGTAAAAACAATTCCTACTCAGTATTTTTAAATAAGCAAGCTTGAGATATTTATTGGTGGAGATGGCGAGATTTGAGCTTGCGGTCCGCTTGAGGCGGACGGCGGTTTAGTAAATCGCTGCACTAGGCCATTGCGAAGCTTAATTACTTTCCACGTATTTTTTGAAGTTATCCAGAATTGATTGCCAGCCTTGTTGTTGCAATTCCCGGGAATTTTGGGTTTCAGGATCAAACGTTTGTGTTACGTGCACGCTCTCCCCTACTTGTTCAAAGATGATAGTCACATGGCGACCGTCGGACATATCATATTCAATGCGAGATTGAGGATCTACAACAGAATATACTCCTTCAAATTCAAAACTAGCGCTTTTATCCTTTGCAGCCATTGTAGTAGAAAATTTCCCACCGACTCGTAAGTCATTTGAAGCAGCCGGAGCTTCCCAATCGTCACTCGCAAACGCCCATTTCATAACGTGTTCGGGATTGTTCCAATAATCCCACACTTTGGTTAATGGAGCGTTTATTGTGGCAAGGATTGTGATTGGCATTGTGTCCATTAATACATTTTAACAGAATAGGATGCTCTGGTTGTCTTTCAATTACAATTCTAATTGTGCGTTGAGCCAAACTAATTTAGTTGTATCGGTTGCTTTTTCTACCGGTTTTGGAATTCCCTCTCGGTGTCCACCAGGATATACATAAAGCATGGTTTTGTTTTGTGCTCCGGAGGCTTTTTGCAATTCAGCGACTAATTTATAGGAATTAGGTGGTACAACTGTTGTATCTATATCTCCGGTTACAAATAATGCAGGAGGGTAAGAAACATTGTTGTGCACATTGTGAATTGGAGATGTACTGTGTAAATAGGCAAATTCTTTAGGCTTGTTTGGATCTCCAAATTCATCTACCCACGGTCCACCTTTCCCGCTTAAATTAAAATGCACCGCATCGGTTATAGGAGCATGGGCAACAACAGCAGCCCAAAGTTCTGGTCGTTGTGTTAGGGCTACGCTGGCTACATGTCCTCCGGCACTTCTTCCAATTAGTGCAAGTTGCAATTTTGTTGTAATGCCATTATTAATTAAGTAATCTCGTGCTGCATATACGTCTTTAAAGGTATTCGCTTTATTTGGTCCTCTGCCAGCCGTGTGCCATGGAGTGCCTTTTTCTCCCCCACCGCGAATGTTAGGTACAGCAAGAATATATCCCTGGTCAAGAGCAGCGGCTAATAACGGGTCGTACTTGGGGGTTCTTTTATGTCTAAATCCACCGTAAACGCTCATAACTAATCTTTTTTCACCGTTTGCACGAGCAGTATTATTTTGGACTAAAAACATATCTACATCGGTATCATCTTCAGATTTATAGGTTACTTGCTCAGTGGTAAAATCGCCCTCATTAAAAGGAACGTGTTTTTCTTGAATTGGTTCAATTGTGCCTGTGCTAATGTTCACCTTAAATAACTGCGGAGGTGTTATGAATGATTCAACCGACATATATGCAATATTGCTGTCTTCTGAGCCTTTTATAGTTGCGGTAGTCATAGGAGGAATTTGAAGATCATAAGTATGCCCAGTTTTTGGATCAGCAACGAAAATTCGAGACGTAGCATTATATAAGTAATTAATTACGAGCTTATCACCAATAAATTGTGCGCTATCAATAAAGTCATTCTCAGCTGCGGCGAGTTCTTCCCACTCATCGTTCATTCCTTCATGAAGGCCATCGGTAAGTTTCAAACGTATTAATACTGCTTTTCGGGTAGGTTCAGATTTAATTGCATAAAAATATCCGTTGTTTATACCAACATATTGAATATCTGTGTCTGGTTGGTTGTAGACTTCAGTAAAATTTTCTGTTGATGTCTCGTAATTAAAATGTGAAATGAGCATTTGCTTTGTTCCATATTGACTCAGTATTCCGGCGACTTTGTACTCACCGTCTGGGTGTATAAATACGTAAGCGCTTCCTGCCTGTACATTACCCGTAGAATAAACCAGTTTATCTTCTTCGGTTGAAGTACCTAATGTATGGAAATAAGTACCACGGACGTAACGGGGATCTTTTGTATCAATGCCTTCGCTATCGGGGTAGCGCATATAATAAAAACCAGAGGCATCGGGTAGCCATGAAACATAAGTATGAGAGGTGTTAGGAATGTTTTCTTCAAGATCTATGCCGGTAGCGATATCGCGTACGCGTAGATTATGTGTTTTCGTGCGTGCATCGGTTTGTACATAAGCAACATATCTACCTTCCTTTTCAGGGTAATACCAGTTAAACGACACCTTTCCTTCGGGATCCACTTCATTTGGATCGAGTAGTACGTGTCCTTCGCCATTTATATCATCGCCTTTTGAATAGTAATAGTGTACGGGTTGTACTTGGCCTGGTTTTTGCCGAGTTTGGTAGGTATACATACCGTTTGGGTTTGGGCATGGTGCTTCTTCGTAGTTATGTGCCCTATCAACGCTTTCCTGAATACGTAGCAATGTTTCAGGATCTACTTGCGCAAGAAATTCTTGCATTGAATCATTTTGCTGGGCAAGCCACTTCACGGTATCAGGATGTTTCGGATCTTCCAAAAATGCATGGGTATCAACGATTCTTTTTGCTTCGGGTTTACCTGCATGCCAAACCTCAGTATGCGTACGCCCATCGGGCGACATGGCTGAATATCCGGGTTCAATATGTTTTTGTGGACCTGGCTTTTCTAAAGACGACATTGTACAAGTATACCATACTATGGGTTAGTTTGGAAGCTAAAACAGGTGGCGGAGAGGGCGAGATTTGAACTCGCGGTATCTTGCGATACGGCGGTTTAGTAAACCGCTGCACTAGACCACTATGCGACCTCTCCTTGTGCGTATTTATTGCGTGGGTCTGTCGGGCGGAGAGGGAGGGATTCGAACCCTCGAAGGTTTGACCCTTACACGCTTTCCAAGCGTGCGCACTCGGCCGCTATGCGACCTCTCCTATTCACCTATCTCTCTTTTCCGTTTCTAGAACTGCTGCCGTTGTTTTTGTCAAAACTCAGACGTGAAAATTGGAATTCATCAGCCGAATTTCTTACCTGCTCTCGTAAACTAATTCCTTCAGTCAATTCTTTTCGGAGAATTCGCAACAACGTGGGGTCATTTGTTCCGTTACTTTCAAAATCGTTTGGGTCACCATCAAGCAAAATTCTATCTTGAGTACTTACGCCATTTAAAACTTGTTCATCAATAAGTCGACTTGCTTCGTCTGTAGTTACAAGTCCACGATCGAATGACCGATATATATCTTCTGCGGTTAATAAATTTTGCAACAAACTAGTTCCCCGAAATTCGGTAAAAAGATTTCTTTTCACGTCGCCCCTCTTCATGCCTCCATTATACCACTCATTGTCAAAGTGTTGACTATTTTTGTCACGTCGTTTAATATGAAATATATGCAGCTCAAAGAAGGAATTGATCGATTCTTGGAATATTGCGAACTGGATAAAAATCTTTCTCAAAAAACGGTTCGGATGTATTCCTATTACCTCCGCTTCTTTCAAGATTGGATGCATAAGGATGGTCAAGAATGGAATGTCACTGATATTGATGAAGAGACGATTCGGAAATTTCGCCTGTACCTGTCGCGTGAATACTTTAACCCATTTAAAGGTGAACTGAAGCGCCAAACACAAAATTATTTTTTAGTTGCTTTGCGGTCTTTTTTCCGATTCTTAATTAAGAAAAATCATAAGGTCCTTTCCCCTGAGCAAATTGAACTGGGAAAAATGGGTGACCGCACCGTTAAATTCTTGTCCGATGAACAAGTGGGAAAATTACTGAGTGCTCCCGATGTAAGTACCACCATGGGACTGCGCGACAGAGCAATTCTTGAAGTATTGTTTTCAACAGGTTTACGCGTGTCGGAGCTTGCTGGACTTGATCGAGATATGGTGAATTTAACAGAAGGTGAATTTGGCGTAGTTGGAAAAGGAGGTCACGCACGAGTTGTTTTTCTTTCAGACAGTGCTACTGACAGGTTGCGACAGTATATGGAAGCTCGCGATGATCCGTATAAGCCCTTGTTTATTCGATACAGTGGCCCTAAAGCCAGTGACGAGCTAACCGATGAAAAATCGCGTCTGACCCCACGTTCGATTGAGCGACTGGTAGATAAGTATCGACTATTAGCGGGAATTCTCTTTCGCATAGGGCCCCATGTATTGCGACATTCGTTTGCTACTGATTTACTTCAACACGGCGCTGATATCCGCTCGGTACAAGAAATGTTAGGGCATAAAAATATCGCTACTACTCAGATTTACACTCACGTAACAAACTTTGGGTTGCGCGAAGTTCACAAGAAATTTCATTCAGGAAACAAATGAATGGTATAATTGAGCATGCGTGGACTTGTAAAACAGCACAAATTTGAACTTCTTTTAGGATTATTCATAATTATTTATATCGCCTGGTTTTCGTTTTTTACGCTCCATCGGTTTAATTCATTGCATGCCAATTACTACGACTTGGGAATTATGGATCAGACAGTGTACAACACGTCACGGGGCCGTATTTTAGAACTGACTGATCCGGAAGGATCAGCAACTATTAAGCGCATGGCAATTCACAATGATATTTTGCTTGCAGGGCTCGCTCCACTCTACATACTTCATTCAGGCCCCGAAACTCTCTTAGTCACGCAAACGATTGTTTTGGGGTTAGGAGCGATTTTTGTGTATTTGATAGCGTTGCAGCTGACGAAGAGAAAATATGTGGCTCTCGCCTATTCATTCATGTATCTTATGTACCCGGCTTTGCAGTGGGCGAATACCTACGATTTTCACATGGTAACGTTTGCAACAACGCTCATATTAGCTCTCTATTATGCGTTGATGAGAGGAAAGTTTGCATGGGCAACGCTCTGCTTTGTTTTAATTTTGTTTGCAAAGGAGCAAACCGCCCTGGTGTTGGAGTTACTAGGACTTTTGATATTTTTTAAAGGAAAAATTCTCTTCCCCGAGGTAAAAAACATTAGTGGACTAAAAAGATTGGGAATTGCATTTTTTATAACGAGCGGCGCATGGTTTGCCGCTTCAATATGGCTCATTATCCCCTATTTCCGTCAAGCACAGCATTTTGCGCTTAATCGCTATGGCGACTTAAGCGACCCTGTTAAAATAATTCAATCAATTTTTAACGACTCCTCGCTCTCTTATTTCATCTCTCTTTTCGGACCACTACTATTTCTTTCACTGCTTTCTCCGGTCGTTCTTATTCTTGCACCCGAACTTGCAATTAACGTTTTAAGTAGTAGTTCCAACATGCAAAGCATCATCTTTCATTACACAGCAGTATTAACGCCAGTGATATTTATTAGTGCGATTCATGGAATTTTATACATGCATACAAAGTTTAATGCATCGTACAAATACTTACTAACTGTTCAAATAGTTTTAACACTTCTATTTAGTTACTATAGGAGTCCACTTCCCTATTCGAAGCAGTACGACGAACGTATTTTTTCGCAAGTAAAACCGGAACTTTTTGTAATAAATTCATGGGCAGAAAAACTAGAAAATGAAGATATTATTGTGAGTGCGAGTTTAGGAGTTGCTACTAAATTTACTAATCGAAAAGTTATGATTCCTTTCTCATTAAAGTACACCGAGGCGGACTATGTGGTACTATTGAAACAAGAAGTTCTTAATGACTGGTTTGACCCGAAAGAGTCACGACAAGCGTATGAACAATTACTGAATGACCCGAGTTTTACTCGTATCGAGCAGCAGGGTTCATTTGAAGTTTACAAAAAAAATTAATCATGATTTCAATCATAATCCCCTTTCATAACGAAGAAGAAAATTTAGAAGAGCTTACGCTGCGGATTGCCGCAACGCTTAAAGGTAAAGAGTATGAGATTGTTTATGTTGATGATGGATCGTTTGACGGATCAGTCGATGTAATTAAAACACTCCAAAAAAATGCTTCTAATATTCGACTCGAACAACACCGAAAAAAGTTTGGGAAAGGTCAGGCTTTAAAGACGGGAATAAAAAAGGCTAAAGGTGATATTGTTGTATTTATGGACGCGGATTTGCAAGATGATCCTGCTGATCTTCCTAAATTTCTCAATAAAATACATGAAGGGTATGACTTAGTAAATGGTTGGCGAAAAAAGCGCCGCGATGGCTTAATTAAAACGCTTCCTTCCAAAATCGGAAATGCAATTATTTTGAAACACATTCTAGGCTCCAAATACCATGATATTAATTGTGGGTATAAGGCAATGCGAGCTTCTGTTTTAGAAGAGATTTTTCTGTACGGCGATAATTTCCGCTTTTTGCCAATCGTAGCCGAAAAAAAAGGATTCAAAACGACAGAAGTTGTTGTAGATCACAATCCCCGACTACACGGAAGTTCTAAATTTGGATTTTTTCGACGATTCACAGTGTTTGCCGATATAATAACTGCCTACTTTATTTATCGATTTGCCGAAAAACCGCTACACTTCTTTGGATTTATTGGCGGCGTTTTGCTCTCGGTCGGATCAATCATCTCCGGATACCTGCTTATCGACCGAATCTTCTTTGGACATTTGCTGTATCGTCGCCCTGCGTTTATTTACGGACTTGTATTTGTCATTGTTGGGATTCAGATTATTATGACAGGTATTGTTGCCGAGCTGCTCGTTTACTTTCATAAACAGAAAAGTTCTACATAACGTATGAACACTAAAAACATTAATTGGCATATTGTGGCCATAATAGGGGCGAATCTTATTTGGGGAGCCGCAGTACCGATTTTTAAATATTCATTAGGAAATATTCCCCCCTTTATTCTGTTGTTTATTAGGTTCTTTTTGGCAGCGCTGATATTTTTGCCATTCGCAATTAAATATTGGCAGCGATTAACGCTTAAGGAGTATGGTGAAATTGCATTTGCAGCACTAATTGGATTTAACGTGGGAATCTCGTTCTTATTTATGGGTTTGCAGCGGGCTCCGAGCATTAATTTCCCTGTAATAGTTTCAGCCGGACCGATTGTGCTGTATTGCATAGCAATTTTTGTCATGAAAGAAAAACCGCGTCTCAAAACACTGATGGGCTCATTTGTTGCTCTTTGCGGAGTGATGTTTATTGTTTTGTACCCATTTATATTTGGAAATTCGCCTGGTTCAAATCCCGGCCATGTTCAAGGAAACATTTTCTTTATTGTCGCAGTTATTGCTCAGGCAATTTGCGTAGTTACTACTAAAACAGTTTTGAAAAAAGTTAATGTATTTCAAACGACGTTCATTATGTTCGCGGTTGCAGCCGTTACATATCTGCCTTTAGCCTATCGAGAGCTTGTAACATGGTCATTTGCGCAACTTGATAGCGCAGGACTTTTTGGCATTATATATGGAACGCTGTTCTCATCAGCGCTCGCATATTTTCTGTATCACTGGGCAATTCATAGAATTGAAACCCAAGAAATTGGTGTATTTACATATTTAGATCCGGTCACCACCGTAATTGTCGCATTTTTCTTGCTGGGCGAAGTACCAACTATATTTTATTTGTTCGGAGCGCTTCTTGTATTCACCGGAATTTTCATTGCGGAAAATAGAATTCATTGGCATCCGTTGCATAAGATTAGAAAAACTTCATCATGAGTACATTTTCTTTTTCTATTACTCATATGAGTAAAAAGTCTGGTGCTCGGTTAGGAGAATTAAAAACTCCTAACGGAACAATTACAACTCCTGCATTTGTTGCGTGCGCTACTAAAGGAACGCTTAAGTCTCTAACTCCGGAGGATATCGAATCCATCGGAACTCAAATGGTATTTGTGAACACGTATCATATGGTCCTTTCCCCTACTCCGGAAGTTGTGGAAGCTCACGGAGGTATTCATGCATTTTCAAAAATTACAAAGCCGATTATTACTGATTCAGGTGGGTTTCAAGTGTTCTCGCTTGGGCGAGAGAATACTGAGATCCTTCGCTCTGCTCAGGATGACACCGATAAGCCGCCGCATAGAGTTAAAATTACGGATGATGGAGTAACTTTCCGTTCCCCGATTGATGGGAAACTACATGTATTTACCCCTGAATTTTCCATAGGTGCCCAAAAAAAGATCGGCGCAGATTTAATTGTGGCTTTTGACGAATGTTTGCCGGCTGGAGCAAATCAGAAGCAAACAGAGCGCTCTATTAATCGTACACACGATTGGGCAAAACGATCGCTAGCAGCATTTAACGACAAAAGCACTGGTCTCTCCCCTACCCAAGCTTTGTATGGCGTAATTCAAGGTGGTATGTTTAAAGATTTACGCAAAAAAAGTGCAGAATATATAGCCGCGCTCCCTTTTTGGGGCTTGGCAATAGGTGGTGTTTCAGTTGGAGAGACCAAAAAAGAAATGCGTGACCAAACTAAGTGGGCAATCGAAGCGCTCCAAGACGATGTTCGCCCACGACATTTACTGGGTGTAGGAGGGATCGATGATATTTTGGATTTAGTAAAACTTGGAATTGACACATTTGACTGCGTGCTCCCTACCCGTCATGCGCGAAACGGGACGTTGTATGCAAACGATCCGCATGCAAAAAACTTTCTCCTTGACATACAACATTCTCGATACAAAACAGATCTATCCCCTATTGACAGTGAATGCACTTGCTATACGTGTGTAAATTATTCCCGTGCATACGTACATCATTTATTCAAACAACGAGAGCTTTTGGCGTATCGACTAGCAACAATTCATAACCTGGTATTTATGGAACGACTCTTTGCAAAGCTCCGAAACGATATAGCGCATGATATACTATAGTATATGGCAGATGATGAAACTGAAATGCTCAAAGATCCATATCAAGAGCTTACATCAAGTGTTGATAAGATAGTTGCCCGGTCTCTTTACGCGCATACTTTGTTTGATCAAGATTGGAATAAGCCGAGTTATCATAATCAATTTCACATTGCGGCTGCGCTTGAAACAGTTGATGCGGTGTTTGATTCTTTGCAGAAGAACGACCTTTTTGAAATTAGCGCTCAAATGGATCAGTGGAATCAACAGAATCCCGATCAACATATTTCTGATCCTGCAGTACTTCGCCAGGCATTCAGAGCGGCTTTTGCGTGTCATGATTTAGGAAATATAACTGCTGATGAGCCGATCAGTTCGAATGGCGAGCTAGTTTTAGCTGATGTGTATCGAAGTGTGGGCGCCGAAGAACGAGGTAAATTGATTTGTAAGCAATTTGTAGATGAAACTCTAGGTGAACACGCTCAAAAAGCCCTTATCGCAACTTTAGCAGAACATATTATCGAGCAGACAAAGTTCGGTCAAAATCAATTTGTCAATAGACCTTTTTGGACCCTTGTACAGACAATCGATCAAGTAGGGTCAGCCTATTTTTCTGCGCGACAAAATGAGGAATTGATTGCTGGGTTGATTCAGGAAACTAATGGAAGCCTTGGTCTTACTTTAGAACAAATGATTGGATTTACAAATAATACGCTCGTTCAACATTTTCCCGATCCGCGAATACGAAATGCGGTAGTTAACGTTTTTGAACAAAACGTTTACGGGCATTCTCATGAGGATTTTGAGATTGATCCTCAATTAGGAAATCCATTAAGAGTGCTCGATGTGGATGATATTCCGTTATTATTAGACGTAGCCCAAAGCAAAAGTCAAAACCCACAAATTTTGATATAATATACGTATGAATTTCCGCAATCTTATCATTAGTTTCGCTATCACGACGGTACTCTTACTCTCCCCTACTATCACAAGTGCGGCAACTATTTCAGAGGACCATGCTGTTATTTCTAAAAATCAAACGATTAGCGATGACTTATTTATTTCAGGTGGCGAGGTTGAAATTTTAGGAACGGTTAATGGCGATGTATATGCTGCCGGAGGCGAAGTATTTATTAATGGACTGGTTAAGGGAGATGTTCTGGTTGCTGGAGGTGAAGTAACGATTAAAGGTACGGTAGAAAATAGCGTTCGTGCAGCTGGTGGGCAAGTCACTATTTCGCAGGCGAAAATAGGCAGGAATCTATCGGTAGCAGGAGGCGAAATTACTGTTTCAGATGATACAAAAGTAGCAGGAAAGTCACACGTATTTAAACCTGAGCCCAGTGATTCCAGCGCAAATCAAGAGTCATTTGGCGGAGGCTTTTCGATATGGTCATTTTTAGCAGCAAGTGTGGTTGGAATAACAATGCTTCGATATCTCAAGCCAGTAGTAAAAAGTGTTGTTCATGAAATTAGCACACAAACTAATAACAGTATCTTTGCCGGATTCGTCGCATTATTCTTAATTCCACTTGCACTCTTTGCAATTATGGCTACTCTCATCGGCATTCCGCTCGCACTTATATTGGGAGTGATATTTGCTATCGAGCTTTATTTGGCGAAGATTTTCGTCGCAATTGCGGTCGGAGATTATGTTAACGAGCGATTTACGTTAAACAGTGAAAGGACCTATTTGAATTTCGCCGTAGGACTACTTATTATCGAATTAGCCATGCTTATTCCTATTTTGAACTTTTTTGTTGGAGTTGGGGTGTTACTCCTCGGTCTTGGGGCCATGATGAGGGTGAAAAGATCCTTCCTTCGCAAATCCTGATTTCTATCCTATAGCTAGATTACTACGGTCGGAAATGATATAATGTATCGTCATATTAGCTAATACGACCTTATATATGTCAGGCGAAAGAAAACCCTATAGTCAACCCCAGATAGAAGATATAACAGAATTCTCTCCTTTTCCCTTTGTTAACATTTCCGATCCAAGAGTTGGCAACCCGCGCCGTCTTCCAAAGAGAGAATATTTCCTTCTGCTCAATATGTGGTACGCCTATGTTAGAAAATATAACCGTATACCAGGGGGCGCATTGTGGCACGTGACGGTTCCTGAGAGAATTTTTGGCTTTGAGGATAATCAACAAGGATTTAGAGGTCCTTTTACCCCTTCACCTAATGGAAGACCAAATCTTACCAACAATCCTAGTGCAATGGCGGGACTGATTAGAGCACAAAAATTAGAAACGTATAAGATTCAGGCAGGTAGCCCGCTCCTTAGAGTAGAGGTTGGCATACCCGATCCGATGTATCTGGGAGATCCTCGAGTAACTACAAACGGATTCAAAATTGATAATATAAGACCGAGTCTTGAAAAAACTAGGCTTGATTTTGAGGTTGCTCAAGAGATACCGCCTGAAAATTATCGACGATTCGATTTACTTCTTCCAGGAAAGGAGCCGCTTTTTTTAGGAGCCACCGCACAGGAGGCGTATGAAAGCATGGTTACACTTGGAATCCTTCCTCCTAAACCGCAAGAGCAGATTCCGGTGCCTGTTGAGCTATAATCACACTTAAAGTTTATCAACTATTTCTATTGTAAAATCTAGAACCTCACCATTTTCATCCAACAAACATTCTGCTTTTATTTTCTCTCCTCCTAAAACCACCGGGAGCCAATGTCTATCTACTGGCCACATATCGTTTAAAGGTAATTCATTTTTTTTAAACCACGCGGGTCTCATTTCGTCGGTTTCTGTGGGAGCTCCTTTCCAACTTTGTGCAAAATACACTATTGTTTGCTGATTCCATTCAGGATGGTCAATGAAATAAAAATTAAGCACTGCGCAGGCTTCAATATCCTTTACGATTACCTCGATTTCTTCCTGTGTCTCTCGGATAGCTGCTTGTTTTATGTCTTCGCCTTTATTCGGTTTTCCACCAACTCCATTCCACTTATTAACACCAAATCCTCGCTTTTTCATTGCCAGCAAAACTTCATCATTACGAATTAAAAAACATAGGGTTGTCTGTCGAAGAGGTTGCATGGGAGCGGGATACGGGAGTCGAACCCGTCTTTCCTCCTTGGAAGGGAGGTGTTGAACCGCTCAACTAATCCCGCGGTGTCAACAATTTTACCATATTTTAGTTCAAAATTTGAACCATGTAGTGCTTGTGGGGTAAAATACTCCCCTTCCCTACGTGAGGCGTGACCGCTACTACGGACGACACTCTTTTGAGAGGATACAGCTCTTTTTCAATAAGCGTCGCAATACGTGGGTTAGAAAGTAACTTGACTGCTCTATATGTATTTTGAATAGTAAAAATGAATTTTTTCATATTAATTGTATTTATATTTTCTAATCACTGAAACAACAATTCCTGCAATTTCTAAATTATTTTGTGGATAGATGGGTGGGTAATTTTTGTTTGCTGGATTCAACCACACACTGTCCCCTTTTTTTTGATAATACTTCAATGTCCATTCCCCATCGACACATGCAACTACGATTTGATCATTTTTTGCATTCTTTCCGCGCTCAACGAGTACAATGTCGCCGGGGTGAATACCAGCATCGATCATCGAGTCTCCGGAAACCGTTAACATAAATGTATTTTCAGGTTTTGCGATCAGATACTCGTCGATTGATACTAAATCATTCAATTCCTCGGTTGCTGCCGATGGAAATCCCGCTTGAATAATTCCCGTGTTTGGAAGCGGTGCAAATAATCGCTTTGGAATTAGTTTACCGGCAGAATCTTTTTCCAAGAATCCTTCGTCGATTAACTTCTGCGCCAGCTTGAATGCAGCATTTTTAGATGCAAAACCAAACAGAGTTGCCATTTCTTGATACGACGGCAATCGCTTGTTTAATCGGAAAAACTTTCTGATTTTTTGTACTAGTTCTTCGCTATTCATATATATACTGAGATTCTTCACTTCGTTCAGAATGACAGTGAATCCTCCCTCATGACAAACGTCGTGCCCCTTTTATCGAACAAAGTCAGTATAGTGAACGAATGTTCACTTGTCAAGTGAGCAAATTTTTATAGGATCAAATTTTCTTTTCAAGGAGGATTCGACTTTCAGCAGGGTTAGGATCGGGGGTTACTTCAAGGAAATGATATTCTGATTTTATAAGGTACTGCAAAATATTTGTCCGTTTATTTCGAGTTTTAATTTTAACTGATTTATATCCTTTTTTACGTGCCCAGTGTTGAGCATGCATCATGAGCGCATGGAAAATTCGACGTTTGCGATGTTCTCCCCATACTCCCGATAACCAGCAATAAAATGAGCCATCTTTGAATCGATCGAATCCAATTAAGTACCCAACCGGCTTACTCCCTTCGTCCATGTATGCAGCAATAATAAGTGGATCTTTTCCTTTGTACCGTTTCTCAAAATCTTCTTTTTTGTAGGTTTCTCCGAATTCTTGTGAAGTTTGTCGCGCAAGCACAGCCTCATCCAGAGGTGTTTCTTTTATCGATATGCTATGCCGCATACCACTATTGTATACCTGATTTACGTAAAATCAAGCGATAAAGTGCTTGACATTTGTTTTGGAATAGTCCAATATAATAGTCATGGATGATACTACTGGGCAAAATACTGCTCCAATAAGCACTGCTCCTATAACACCGCCATCAGTTACTCCTCCTATCTCTCCTCCCCCAGCTCCCCAACCACCTACGCCACCAAGTGAACCAGTTTTAAGTACTGGACCTGCTTCATTTGCGCCTGCAGCACCGAGTGCTTTTCCATTAAAATGGGCATTACTCGGAATCGCGCTTGTTGTAGTTTTAGCGGGAAGCATTTTGGGAATTTTAGGTGCAAATAAAGCGAAAAATAGTGCGCAAACGACCGAAACTCAAGCGGCTGCTGCATCAATCGAAACCCCACCGGGCGCAATCGTTAAATGGCCCTACGGATCATTACCAAATGTAATGATGGAAAAAAACACTCTACGCGTTGAAGAAGATGAAGATACGGGGGCTATTAGTATTCACGGAAATATTATTTTTGCAAAAACACTGAGTACGGGAAGTGAATTATGGACTGTATGGGCTTCAACAGACACAAAAGGAAAAAAGATTGTTGGAACAACATTTCCAAAAGGAAATGCACAACTATATCCACCAGAACCACCATTCAAGAATCCTGGCACATTTAGTGCCGACCAATCTGGAGGATATCCTGCCGTAGGTGTTCGCAAGGTGGCACCAGCTCCGTATGAAAATGAAGGTGTTCTAAAAAATAGCAGTGCTAATATTCAGCCCCATTTTTTTGATATTTACAATATAAAAGTACCAAAAAGTACGTGTACTATATATCTTAACTACCGAAGTAATCGCCAGGGTGGTAATTCAGGAGCGACCGCATCGCCAGTATTTTATGAACTCACTTTGCCTGGATGTCCGCCGGTTGTAACACCACCATTGGTAATGATAACTAATGTGCCCCCACCTGGGTGCCAAGTATTAAATACGTATGGTGAAGCTGGAGAAAACAACTTTAGTAAATGTACCGAACTGTGTGGGCAATATAAAGATTCAAACTCATGTGTTTCAGGCGATGTTCGTGCACGAACGAAAGAGTCATGCATGATTCAATCGTGTCGATCTGCTGTTTCAAACCCACAGAAACTACGAGATGGTACATGGTTTTGTTGCAAACGAGGAGCAGATTGTAAAAAAGAATGTGTAACTAACAAGGATTGCTCTGGTGGTTTGATGTGTAATGATGGTAAGTGTGGTGATAGACCAGATTGTACAAAGTCAACGTGCTTTTGTAGCCCTGACCCTGATGAAAAAGCAGCAACGCCAACACTTACTCCATCACCTACTCCGGCCAATCGTATTCCTACCCCAAATAGATAAATGCTATAATGACTTTATGGATAATCCGGTTCTTAAAGTTTCACATTTAGTAAAAGACTATGGATCATTTCGCGCAGTGAACGATATCTCCTTCTCAATTCCCAAAGGTAAAATTGTGGGTTTTTTAGGACCCAATGGAGCGGGGAAAACAACCACAATCCAGATATTACTTGGAATAACATCATCGACTGCCGGTAAAATCGAATACTTTGGCAAGGATTTTGCAAAACATCGTTCTGCAATTTTACAGCGAATAAATTTTACCTCTGCATTTAATACCTTACTCGGACGTATTACCGCCCGCGAGAACATGATTGTTTATGCAAAGTTATATGGCATTGCTGACCCGACAAATAAGATCAATGAACTACTGAATTATTTTGAAATAGCAGATATTGCACATACGCGCTATCAGGATCTTTCTACGGGGCAAAAAACTCGTATTAATTTTGCCAAGTCTTTATTGAATGATCCTGAAATATTACTTATGGATGAGCCGACGGCTTCGCTTGATCCGGATATTGCCGATAAAACTCTGACACTCATTGAATCGCTAAAAAGAGACCGGGAAATTTCCATTTTATATACCAGTCATAATATGAATGAAATTACTCGAATATGCGATGAAGTTATCATACTTGATAGAGGTAATATTGTCGCTCATGACTCCCCTATTGGATTGACAAAAATGATTCCAACAGCTCAAGTGAGAATTATGTTCGATAGTCCAAAAGCAGATGTTGAAACATATTTATCGAAACATGAATATTATTTTGAATTTGAAAAAAAGAATATGGTCTTAATCAATACGGAAGAAAAACATATTCCGAAAGTTATTTTTGGTTTAAGCAAGGCAGAAATTTGGATTACCAATATTGACGTTATTAAACCTTCACTTGAGGACGTATTTTTACACATTGCACGAAAAAAACATGAAGTGGTATAGAGTTAAAGCCGTACTATTACAAGAGTGGTTTTTAACACTGCATTCAGTAGAGGTTATCATTGACACGATTGTGTATCCGTTAATGAATGTTGCAGTATTTGGTTTTCTATCGGTTTACTTAGCAGGTGTTGGAAATAAAGCGACCGGAGAGTATGTGCTTGCCGGTATGTTATTATGGCAAACACTCTCAATTATTCAATACACCATATGTTTGGGGCCATTATGGAATTTATGGTCACGAAATCTGAGCAATTTGTATGTTTCGCCGCTCACAACTACCGAGCTTGTTGCGGGCCACTTAATTTCAGGAATTTTAAAAGCTTTGTTTATTTTTGTTTCAACATCGCTTATATCTATATATCTTTTTCATTTTAATATTTTTGCGTTGGGACTTCTTAATTTGCTATTAATATTTGTGAATCTCATAGTTTTTGGTTTCTCTTTAGGTTTAATAATTGTTGCTTTCATTTATCGGTTTGGCACTAGAATTCAAGCATTTGCATGGGGCCTAATTCCGATTTTTCAACCACTTGCTGCAGTATTTTACCCGGCTCATATCCTTCCAACGCCATTTAAGGAGATATCCCTGCTGTTGCCTCCGACATATATTTTTGAAGCAGTGCGGTTCAGTTTAACGTATCACAAAATTCACTGGCTTTATTTATCAACAGCATTCGTTGGAGACGTATTCTTGTGTATTTTTGCAATGTATTTCTTTCAGTACATGTTCAAAAAATCCAAAGAATCGGGGCAATTCGCCAGAAATGAAGGCTAGCTTCAGGATTCTCGAACTTCTTTTCGAGTAATACGGGTACGATAACTTGTTGCACTGTAGTGATCGATGTACGTAACGAGCTCCATAAGTAAATATCCGATGAATGCGTATACGAGGAGCGCTATAAGAGAATTAAATTCTAGAATTGATCCGCCTTCCAGCACGGGCGATGGAAACATGCCTGAAAATGGCCAAATGAGTCCCCTGCTCGTTTCATAGATCCATGAAACGAAAGGAGTTTGCGCGTTTGCCGCTGTTAATTTTAAAATAATACGAAGTCCAATGAACGCTTCAATAATTCCAATGATTAAGTTAATAAGGTTAATGAGGAACGAAGCGACGAACATATGCGATCAGTATACGCCTTTGAATGAGGATGTCAACCCGAGTTATTTAAATTGGCTTTGCTTTTACGACCAATCGCTTGGTATCTGCAAACCCAGTGCAGGTATAGAGTGTAAGTTCCTCCTCACCGTTTGACTTAATCACATCTACCCTATCGGGCGTTACCGTTTCAATTTTATACACTGAATACGAGTGAATTTTTCCTTCTCGAGTTTTTAAGGTTATTGGATATCCAATTTTTATCTGGGAAAGTGACCCAAACATGGTCGCTTTATTATGCGCATAAATAACAGTATTTCCATTGTCTTTCAGTGGCGCGGATGATACCAAGTATGATGCGCCTTTTTCATTTATTTCCCATCTATTGCCCTCTACTCGCGCTGGTTCGACCGACAGTTTAATTGACAGAGGAATTATTTCAATACTTTCAGGAGAATGAGCAAGATTGGCTTTTGTATTTACTGGTGGAACCTGTTCGAATGACATGCGATTTGCTCGGTGAATTTTATATCCTACGAAGGTAGTCAAACAGATGACTCCTGCAGTTAAAATAAGGAGAGATTGAATTCGAGCACTTTTGGAAATCTTTTTAGCTCTTTTTGGCATACATTACTGCTGAAAGTCCACTAAGGGCAACTCCAGCAAGTCCGACCATGTTCATGAACATATCTTCAAATACTCCAGTTGCAGCGAGCGTGGTGGTGGCACCAGCAACACTTCCGTTGTTTGAAGAACTTGAGCTTGAAGAATTATTATTCGACCCACCATCTGAACTTCCTCCGGTTCCACCTTGGGAACTAGTTGGTGCGGGAGTACTGGTTGGAGTTAAAGTAGCCGTAGGTGTAGCGGTTGGCGTAGCACTTGGGCATCGATTTAACACGCATGGATCATAAATATTACCTTCGTCTACATTTCCTTGAGTAGGAGTTGGTGTTACTGTGGGCGTTGCTGTTGGATTTGGATAACATTCTCCATCACATTGAACTGGCGTGGTTGGAGTAGCTGTGGGCACATTAGTAGGAGTCGATGTTGGATTTGTTCCGCCTGGACAATCTACTTCTCCTTGGAAATACAAATCAAGTTCATGGCCAGCTTTAGGAGATCCAGGGTTATTGAAATGTCCTCCAATTGCATTCTCTGAAACGACATTTTGGGTATAAGGGTTAGTTACGCTGCTTGTGGCATGACAAATAGTGACTTTAGCATTATTACTAACTGCTTGCACAAAATTACGAGTTGCAAGCATTAAAAATGCACTCATAACGAAGACCGAAAGGGTTACCAAACTTTTTTGTTTTGACATAATAGCCGGTAGTATATCATTAATTTAGGCAACTGTCAAATAGGACAGCCTAAATACATTAATGAATTGATCCGAGAGAATATACTGCCTTTATATCTATTGTAGAAAAAGCCTTACAATATTACGAAAGCCCTTGCAATTTAAATTCACAAGTATTATTATAGGTAGCTATGGAAGAATCAAGCTCACGAAAGAAATGGATTATTATTATTGTAGTTGCTTTGCTTTTAGGTGCGGGTGCGGCAGGATTTTTCTACATGCGTAGTTCAAACACTCAATCAGCCACAATCTCCCCTACTTCCGCTCCGATTGAGCAAGCACCAATGCCGACTGAAGAACCAACGGTTAATAAAGAAGATTTAAAAGTAAAAATTCTTAATGGAAGTGGTGTAGTTGGGGAAGCAACCAAAGTTAAAACGCTTTTGGAAGGAGCCGACTTCGTGATTGATTCAACGGCAAATGCTGATAATTACGATTATAAAACCACTGAAATTCAAGTAAAGTCATCAGTCCCCTCTTCAGTTACAAACGAGCTTTCAGAGCTCCTCGAGACAGACTATACCGTTGATCCTGCAGAACTCGATAGTAGCGAAGATGTTGATGTTGTGGTCATTATCGGTGTTCGCAAAAATGCGCCAACGGCAAAACCCACCACTTCAGCAGAAACCAGCGTGACTACCAAGCCGACCACAAGTGCAGTAACGCCAACGACCGGAACCACTACTCCATCACCTACCCCAACAAAAGTGCCGTAAAAATACCTCAATTTTAAAAATATTGCGACTATTTTCTATATATCTGATAGTGTAATATAAGGAATAAGTATGCATATTAAATACATGTTCCGTTTAGTTATAGTCATTGCTATATGTATATGTATTGATCTTTTTATTACGCCTCTAAGTTCTACTGCGCATGCTACAACAATCGACCTTTCAGACACCGCGAATTACAATATACGCATGGATGGATCATCAGCAGGGTCAAAATTGGGTAGTTTTTATAAAGATTTGACAAAGGATATCGATGGAAATGGAAGGAAAGATATGATGGTATGTGAATATAGGAATGATTATAATGGAAAAACTAATTCAGGTTCTTGCTACATAATATACGATTCCATCTTAGATTCGATTACTTCAACGGGCCAACTACTTGATCTGGCTGATTCAACGAATTGGAATATTCGTTTTGACGGAGCTAGTGCATTTGATAATCTTGGGTATCTTGGAACAAGTGCATCAGATCTTGATGGAAATGGGAATTTGGATCTTATTTTGACTGCAGGTTTTGGTGAATATACTCGGAGCAGATCAGGATCGGTTTATATAATTAGAGATTCAGTCTTTCGAAGTATAACGGGAACTGGAAATATACTCGATTTAAATACAACAACAAACTATACAATCCGTTATGATGGAGCAACGTCACCCTGTGAATTGGGTCAATCGACCGTAGATGGAATTGACTTAAACGATAATGGAGTTGATGATCTTATTATGGGTGGTGGACATTGTGGCCTGCAGGGTCGATCTCGTTCGGGTGCGTTGTATATTATTTATGATTCTCTACATAGCACAATTACTGGTACGGGTAATAATATTGACTTAGCTGATACGTCTACATTTAATGTCGTTTTATACGAAGCAACGGGCAGTTATTTTACAATTTTGAATTCGCTCGTAACAAAAGATATAGATAAGAATGGAAAACTTGATTTGATGGTTGGACTTTCTAATGGAGATAAAAACGGACGCACTGATTCAGGTTCAATTATAGTTGTGTATGACAGTATTTTGGATAATTATACTGGTACTGGGAATTTCGTAGATTTAACCGATACGGCAAATTTTAATATTCGTTATGACGGCGCGGCGGAGTTCGATTATTTTGGCACAGGTGTTATTGCTGCTGATATAAATGGGAATGGATCTGATGATTTTCTTATGGGTGCCTTTGATACAGATTTTAATACAAGAACAGATTCGGGCTCGCTATACGTGGTGTACGATTCTCTAATTACGAATAAATCCGGCACAGGGAATATTGTTGATATGTCCGACACCTCAAAGTGGCATATGCGTATCGATGGCGCGACTGCAAGTGAATATTTGGGCGGTTATATGGAAGACAATATGTATGATTATGACAATAATGGAAAGATTGATTTTGTTATTCCTGCATCGGGAGCAGCGTATAACTCGCGAAGCGAATCGGGTAGTGTGTATATTATGTATGATTCAATCATAGATAACTATTCAGGAACTGGTAATATTCTCGATATGGCTAATTCATCACTATATTCTCATCGAATTGACGGTGCTGTTGCCGGCGATTACTTTGGCTCCTTCACATTTCAAGATGATATAGATTTAGATGGAACGTACGATCAGATTATTGCTGCATCTTGGGCAGATCCACTAGGTAGAGAAAATGCATCAAGTAATTACATTTTATATAATTTTCCTCATACAATTGCTCAAGCAACTTCATCGCGAAGTGGTTCAAATATTTCGATCATAGGAACTATTTCTGCAAGTCGATCTACGACAAACATAAATGGATTTCAATATCAGATCGACTCAAACACACCTGGTTCAGGGTGGTCTAATTGCTCAGCGACTGACGGTGATTTTAACGCAAAGTCAGAAGGTTTTACTTGCACTATTTCAAATGCTCCGGTGAATGCGGGTACCCATACAGTATATATGCGTGCATTCAATGATCTAACGGTTTATACTCCGCAATCGCGATATGCTACGTATTCTTATACAATTGGAGGTGGGTCGGGAAGTGCCAGTGGCCCAAAAAAACCCCGTTTGCATAAAAATGAAGGGGGTGTGGTTGCAGGGACAGCTGATGGGTCTAGTAGTAACCAATCACCGCTTGTAGTGGTGGCGTCAAATGCGGTTAATTTTGATAATCGATTAGAAGTAACGACTCAAGGAATAGCGCAGCGATCATTTGATTCATCATTAGGTGTGGCGTGGTTTGTTGGTACAACGCATGCGATATGGCTTAAGGATTATTACAATGATGCAAACATACTCCCTTCCCTTCAGAATAAGCCTTCTGTCATTTCATTGGCATTCGACCAATCTATGCTTGCAATTACGGGTAAACCAGGATCATTTTTCTTAAAATCTCAATTACGACTCGCCTTTTCACCTGACGGAAAAGTATGGAAAATAATACCGTCTTCGGTGATTGATCAGAAAAATAATACTGCGTCGGCAGTAGATACGATTGGTGGCTATTATGCAATTGTTGCAATCGTGAATACGGCAAAGTCAGGATCAACACAAGGGGCTACGTTCAAGAAAGCTGAGATAAAAAAAATAAAACAAGTAGTGAGAACGATTCCAAAAATATCACCTGCAATCAAAAATAAGGTTAATGGAAATCAGAAAAATAATTCGTTTAATATGCTATTTGAAGCTGTCGGTAAATGGTTTCGGTAAAATTACTTGACAACAACCTGCTCGTTCATTTATAGTGTTATTACTCATGTATACACGGTTGATATATTTCATAACGTTTTTTGCAATTTTACTTGTCCCAAAATCTGTTTTGGCTGTTTCATACGATCTTAACTCTACCACAAATTGGAATTTGAGAATTGATGGCGCGGCAACAACAGATCGATTAAGTCGTTATTCAATGGAAGCGGCAGATGTAAATGGAAATGGGAAAGACGATCTTTTAATTACTGCGGCAGGAACAGATAATAATTCTCGAAATGCATCTGGATCAGTATATATTTTGTACGATTCGCTCCTTAATAATTATCTTACGTCGGGAAACATGATCGATTTAAATTCGAGCTCGTCGTACAATATTCGAATCGATGGTCCTGCAGCTAACGGTGGTATTTCTGGAGTGAAAGTTCGCGATATTAATAACGATGGATCGATGGATTTGGCAATTTCAGGAGATCAGACCGATTTCAATTCTCGATCGGACTCAGGTTCGATATATATATTGTATAGTTCAATTTTTTCTGGCCTTTCAGGAACGGGTAATACGATCGATTTGAATTCGTCTTCAAAATACAATTTGCGTATTGACGGGGCAGCAGCAAGCGATTATTTAGGAACGTTTATGGGTTTTGCAGATATCGATCAAAATTCAAAACACGATTTATTTGTAACTGCATATAACAGGAATAGTGCAGAAGGGTCAATTTATTTGATTAAAGATTCAATTTTAGATGATTATACTTCGACAGGTAATACCATTGAATTGGCTACTACAACTAGCTTTAATGTTCGTTGGGATGGGGGCACTACGGGTATTTACTTAGGCTTAGTGTCAAATGGTTTGGTTTTCGGCGACTTTGATAATGATAATAAGCAGGACTTTGTTTTGGGAGCGGAGTATACAAGTCCTAATTCGAGATCATCATCAGGCTCAGTGTGGATTGTTTACAATACTCTTATTGATGATAATGTAGGCACAGGAAATGTGGTCAATATCTCAACGTCAACAAATTACAATGTTCGAATAGACGGATCTGTTGCCGAAGCATATTTAACATTCGATGCTGCTGGAAAGTTTGATCAATCGGGAAGAGATAATTTATTTCTTCATGAATATGCAACCACAGGCCCATCGTATGTTATAGCAAATGCAAAACTCGCATCGTACGCTGGAACGACAGGAAATAATCTTGATTTGGCAACAAGCACGAATTATGCCGTTAAGGTTTTAGGCGCAACAGGTGACTTTCCTGGAGTTTTGGGTTTGAAAGATTTTACAAATGATGGATACAATGATTTAATTGTATGGGCTTCTTCAGCAGCAAATAACTCGCGCACTGATTCAGGATCGCAATATGTAGTTTCAGGCGCTGTTCTTGATGGATATTTGTCTAGTACAGGTAATTCCCTATCAATGTCGTCAAGCTCAAATTATATATATCGACTTGACGGTGCGATTGCGGGTGATTTTATGCCATACAAATATACTTCAGGAGACTTTAATGGTGATGGAGTATATGATATGGTCGTGTCTTCACAAGATTCTGATTACAACTCACGTAATAATTCTGGTTCTGTATGGCTTTTTTATAATTTCCCCCATTCACTTACTGATGTAACAACCTCACAAGGAACGGATTCTTTACAAATAAGAGGTACGGTTACTTCAACAAATTCAATAACAAATATTTCAGGCGTACAATATCGTCTTGATTCAAATAGTCCCACGAGTGGCTGGAGCAACTGTACGGCCACCGATGGATCTTTTAATAGCACTACCGAAGCGTTTACTTGTAATAGTGGAGTCGTAACTCAAGGAACACATACTATGTACGTACGAGCTTTAGATTCGAATTCAGTCTATACCGCACAATCGCGCTTTTATGCTAAAACCTTTTCCAACGGCACCGGTTCAAGTTCAACATCGAGTGGAACACGAGCTCAGATTGTTCCCAGTGGCGGAGGCGTATTTGGTAGTACCGGAGATTCTAATACCGGAGATCAACGTGTTTTCACCGTTGCGCAAGCTGATACACTTACCTTTGATGCATTTTTATCGGCAAAAATTGTTTCCCCTGTTTCATTTTATCCAACGACCGTACTCGGTAAAAAAGGTACGAATGCCATTCTTGCCGGTGGATCTTTGTTAGGCGTCAGGTCATCGGGAGGAACACGGTGGCAGGTTGGGAATGTGCAATATATTTGTTACAAAGCGTATCCACCGATTGGATCAGACAAAGAGGCGGCTAAGATTATTCCAAGTCTCCATAAAAAATCATCGATTGTTGCACTTTCATATACGAAGGAAAACCTTATCCCTGTTGGTCAGCCGAAAAAGAAATACAATCCTTCTCGATTTGCACTTGCCGTGTCATCGGACGGGAAAATGTGGAAGATATTACCTAGTTCGGTTGTAGACACGGTGAATCGCACCGTAGCGGCCCTAGATAAGCCCTGTGGGTACTACATGATCGTTGGAAGGTGAATATACAGTAGATACATCAACGCTCGATGATGGCGAAGATGTTGATATTGTAATTGTTATTGGAACTCGCAAAAATGCGCCAACGCCAAAACCAACGATTAGTGCTCTAATCAGCAACTTTTTCTACTTGAAGTATTCCTTGAGAAAATTCAATTCCTCGACGTACACTCTTTGAGCCTGATCAAAATCCCAGGGGCTATGATCTTGTCCGGGTAAAACCATAAACGGTTGATGTTTTACTTGCATGCGTTCAATTACCTTATTCCGCAATTCCTCTTGAATGTACCGATCATGCTCCCCATACACCAAATGAATTCCTGCATGATATTTCTCTAAAGAAGCAAAAAAATTAGCATCTCGGGCTTCTTGCCAAAATGTTTCTGGGTATTTTTGCCCAGCTTCTTCTCCGATCTCGTTCTCTTGATTCACATAATCCGATTCAGGATCTGGGACCCACAGCATAATGCAAGGAATCTTTTCATGCAGCTCATTGCTTGAAGCGGCAATCATGGTTGCACTCGCTCCCATACTTTGACCCAGAAGTGCTACTCTGTATCCAAGATTTAAATATTTTTGAGCAAAATATGAGATTGTCTGCACCCATTCATTAAACGAGGAATTAACATAATTTCCTTCAGAATTACCGCTATTGGGTTGATCAAAGCGCAGCGTACAAAATCCATTCTTTGTCAGAATAGACTCAAAATCAACAAATGTGCGGGCGGGGCCAATGGAGCTTCCTCTAAATCCGTGACTCATAATTACTAAATTTTTTGCAGTAGAATCGGACTGTGTGAGTATATTAAAAACTTTCTTTCCGTTGATTGTTTCGAAGCCGACATGTGAGTTCATACTTTTCTATTATAAGCAATTTGAAGAAATATTAATCCGCAGAAGCATTAATGAGCGCATTTGCTCCGGTGTTGAAGATTGTTGCTACATTTCGAACAACTCGGCTAAAGCCAGAGATGGTGGAGTTGTTTGCGATATTGGTTTGAACTGCGCACAAGTTATTTCGATAAATAACCATTATTGCAGTTCCGCCAAAACGCTGATATGAGTTTCAGTCAAGACATATAATGCATATTACAGACTATTAACATATGATAAAGTACAGCTTAGTACAATTACACATACCGAAGAAGAAATAATCCAGCACCGCATAGTACGATACTCATCAAGATAAAGAGCACTCCTCCTATTTGACCTTGTCGAATCATGGGAAGTAATGGATCGGGCATCATGGGGCTTTTGGGTATTTTCGAGATATCGATTCCAAAAAACATCGTGTATTTTTTTAGAAATGTAGTATATCGATTCGTACTTAGAAAAATAAACGAAAAAAACAATAATATGGCTGCACAGGTAAATAAAATAAGAATTGAAATCAGAATCATGATGTTTTGTGCGCTAGCCATTCAATAAATAAAAATGCAGCGCTTAGGCCAAATAGTGGGGTTTTATCCATATATGCATGATACTATATTTGACGCATTCAATCTAGGAATGAGTAATTAGGTAAGTTGTCTTTTGACTTTTACCGCATAATCCAACTACATAGTCTGCCCTATAGACTTGTATTTAGTACAAAAATTATATATACTTGCCGCTGAGCAAAAAATACATATGAAACAAAAAAATAGTAAGAAATATTTGCAAAAATTGAAGAAAAATATTGCAAAGCGCCCTGTGCCAGCATTTTACTTATCCTTAGCAGCAGTTGTTTTATTGATTATTTTTGGCAATATCATACGAAAACCAGCTGTGGTTAAGAATAGTGATACAAAAGCACCACAGAAAGTATCAGTATATAGTATTGGCGATTCTCCAAGAATTTCGGTAATAGGTGAAGTTGAAAAGTCGGGTGTTGTGAAAATAGTTTCATTAACCGGTGGTGTGGTACAAAATATTTACACTCATGAAGGAATGCCAGTGAATAAGTGGGCAGTGCTCATGAATATTTCTTCTAACTATACTGGAGGCAATGCACAAAGTACTCAGCGACAACTTGCTGCAGTGCAATATCAATCTGCTCTTGATACCTATGACAGTCAGAAAGATATAATCGCCAAACAGAAAGAGATTGCGCAAAAAGCTGAATCACAATCGGCTCAGGTACGCGATATTACGAATCAATCTACCGATGCGACAAAAGATTTAATTGCATTAAATGATTCAATTATTTCTTCACTCGATTCAAATATGACATTATTGCAAGCCGATCCTGTTGCAAATGCATCGCTAATTTTAGCTTCTAAACAGGCAAAAAGCCAGTTTCTTGCAGCTCAGAATCAAGCAAAAACAGGATTACGAGTAAATGAATATCAGTCATCAAGCGACAAAGAGCCTGCACATATTGCGCAATTACAACGTGATACAGCAATTGCTCAATTAAACTTACAAGAAAAAATGCTCGATGTCCAAAAAGAAGTGAGTCGATTGCAGTTAAGTCTTGCTCGTATTGCTGAAGGAGCAACAGCGCCTGCTTCCCCATTTAATGGAGTAGTGCAGCGAATATTTGTGAAAGTTGGTCAAGCAGTTAGTCCTGGCACGCCTCTTGCTATTGTTTCTCAGACAAAAGACGATCCAATAACTGTAATTGCATATGTAAGTCGTGATATTGCTGCAAAAATTACTATTGAAACTCCTGCTGAATTAGTAGTGCATGGTGAAAAAATTACTGTTAAACCACATTTTGTTTCTAACGATTCGCTAGAAGCCGGATTGTATGGTGTTTATTTCAATCTTCCCGATTCCTTTATTTCGAAAGTTACTGATCGTGATCACGTAATGGTTAATCTTGTACTCGACGGAGACACACTAAAAAATGCTCAAACGTATATTCCCATCGATGCCGTGCATCAAACATCGAGTGAGAGTTTTGTGTACGTAGTAAAAGATGGAAAAGCAGTTGCAAAAAAAGTTACCGTTGGTACTGTGTTTGGTTCTATGGTTCATGTAGTAGGACTTGCTCAAAATGACAAGGTTATATTAGATAGAAATATTACCCAAGCAAGCGCTATAGAAATCGTTCAATAATATATTTTCATGCCAACAAAGAAGAAGCCATCAGAATCAGTGTCATATTTGAATTCTTTGAAATTTGACTCATCATTATTATCTAGTTTTCAAGCTCGTTATATTTCCCAGATTCGTTTTGTCATTCTTATAATTCTCTCAATAGTATTATTAGGAAGTGTAAGTTTCATTAATTTGCCGAGAAGACTTAATCCAGAAATAAAAATACCTATCGTAACCATTGTTACCACGTTGCCGGGTGGTAGCCCACAAGATATTGAATCGCTCGTTACAGTTCCTTTGGAAGATACGTTAAAGAAAGTTAAGGATAAAGACACAACTACTTCCGTTTCTTCCGAGAACGTTTCGGTTATTTCAATTCTTTTTACTTCTAAAACAAATGCAGATAAGGCTCGAGATGATGTCGATAAGGCGGTTTCACTGGTAAAAAACCTCCCTGATGATGCTGGTGTTCCTACGGTAAAGATTGTTGATTTTGACGATAAACCAGTATGGAATTTTACGGTGTATACAAAGGGCGACGTTGCTTCGCTCATGAATTTCAGTAAAAAAATAAAAGATGCTTTAGAAGACCTTCCTAAGGTTGATCGAGTAGATACTGCCGGGTATGAAAAAGAATATATTCAGGTATTATTTGATCCTCAGAAGCTCGCAGAATATGATCTGAATCCTTTTGCTGTTTCGCAAATGATTAAATCGCAGACTCATGCGTATCCTGCAGGATTGGTAAAAACAGATACTTCCACCTATTCCCTTGCTATTGATTCCCAAATTCAGACTGTTGAAGATATTCGTTCCATGAGAATTAGTGCTTCAGGACATTCGTTACATTTGGGTGATGTAGCAAATATATCGGTGCGATCTAAAACAGACCTTCCCGTTAGTCTTTTTGCTGATAGTAATCATTCTGCATCTAAGGCTGTTACCTTTTTTGTATACAAAACATCCAATTCAAATATAGATGCCGCAGCAAAAGATGCAAAAACAGTTGTTGATTCGCTTTTTAAACAAGAAAATAACCAGTTCTTTTTAAAAACAACACTGAATACAGCGGACGATATTTCTGAACAGTTTAGTGATTTGTTTGGGGAATTTAGATCTACCCTAATTCTAGTCTTTGCTTTGTTATTTGTATTTTTGGGATTCCGTCAAGCAGTTATTGCTTCGCTGACTATTCCATTAACATTCCTGTCCGCGTTTACGATTATTGATGCCATGGGGCTTTCGCTAAATTTCTTAACGCTTTTTGCATTGCTATTATCTTTAGGACTTCTTATTGATGACACCATTGTTGTTGTTGCAGCAATGACCCGATATTATAAAACGGGGAAATTTACAGCATATCAATCGGCAATATTAGTATGGCGCGATTTTATAGTTCCTTTGTGGTCTACGACAATAACTACTATTTGGGCATTTGTTCCATTATTGCTTTCAACAGGAATTATTGGAGAATTTATACGTCCAATTCCAATAGTCGTTACTGCAACGCTTATTTCTTCTACGTCGATTGCAACGTTTGTAACTATTCCACTTATGATGGTGTTTCTTGACTTTTCTATGCCGAAACGAGTAGCTATATTGGTCAAATGGTTTGTGATTACTTTCGTTCTCATTTTACCTTCATTATTTATTCCCATGTCTCCCCTATTCATTATTACGTATGCAGCTGTTTTGAGTGCTGGGTATTTTGGCTATCTTAGTAGACAAGTTTTGCTAAATCAAATTAATAAAAAGTTTAAGAAATACCATCGCCGAACAAAGCCTATTGCGGAATTTTTTAGAAAATCTTTCGATTCTGGAATAATTCAACTTGAAGATGTAGCCCAAAAATATATGGTATTGATTCGATCAATTCTTCGGTCATCGAAAAAACGGAATCAAACGTTATTTGCAATTTTAGGATTTGTTGTAGTCGCATATATTCTTGTTGGCGTTGGGCTGGTTCGATCAGAGTTTTTTCCAAAGACAAATGAGGACATCGTGTACGTTACATTAGAATTCCCCGCTGGAACATCGCTTACTACAATTAATCGGGAATCATATACATTTGCTAATCGGTTGCGTACTATTCCAAATTCCCAGTTTGTTAATGTTGAAGCAGAAACTACCTATGATGCCCAGGGTGAGCGTTCAAAAAAGAACAACTCATTACTGGCAACGCTGACACTTACTCATCATACGAATCGATCTGAAACGTCACAAGACATTGCAGATGGACTTCGTGCATCGTTAAAAAATTATCCAGTTGGTACCGTGTTGGTGCAGGAACTTTCGGGCGGTCCTCCGGCAGGAGCCGATGTGCAAATAAATTTTCTTGGAAAGAATTTAAATACTCTTAATACGATTGCCGACGATTTTACTGCATATCTAAAAAAGCAGAATGGAGTTATTAATCCTGATCGCAGTATTCAATCAGGAACAAGCAAGCTTGTTTTTAAGCCTGATATGGATGCGCTTGAGCAGAATCAGCTTTCTGTTGCCACAATCGGTTCTTGGCTTCGCACGTATGCGAGTGGTCTTGAACTTGATACATTAACAAAAGATTCCGATGAAGTGTCGATTGAATGGATCTTTTATGAGCGTTTAGAACCAGCCGACATCACATCACTGCAAATACCAACTCGCGATGGATATGTGCCACTTTCTGCGTTAGGTGAAATTCAATTGGAAAATAATCCAACACAAATTACTCGAGAAAATGGACAGCGCACACTTTCGGTTTTTGCAAGCGCTGCCAAGGGGTTTAATATTAATGAGCTGAATAGCGACTTGGTAAATTTCGCCAAAGAGTATTCATTTCCAGAAGGATATTCATGGAAAACTGGCGGGGTAAATGAAGAAAATCAAAAGTCGGTACAGTCAATTTTGCAAGCAATGATACTTTCTGGTCTACTGATTCTTATTACAATGGTTATTGAGTTTCAGTCATTTAGACAAGCATTTTTGGCACTTTTGATTATTCCTGTTTCTATAGCGGGTGTGTTTTATATATTTGGATTAACAGGAATTCCACTTTCATTCCCTGCCCTTATTGGGATATTGGCTCTTTTTGGAATTGTGGTTACTCATGCAATTGTTGTAATCGAAAAAATTAATGACAATCGTAAGGAAGGATTAACATTGGAAAACGCCATTGTCGATGCTGCAGGTAATCGTTTAGAACCAGTTGTGTTAACATCGCTTGCCACTATATTTGGACTTATTCCAATTACAATTGCCGATCCATTATGGCAAGGTTTGGGAGGAGCAATTATTGCAGGACTTATGTTCTCGGGAATTATAAAACTATTTTTAGTACCCATTCTTTACTATAATTTTTTTAGAGAAGATAAATAAAGAAGGAGTTGACAGCAGCTTATTTAATTTTCTACCAGATCTTTCAAAGGTCCGAAGTAATATGTTTTCCATCCATCGGCAAAATCATCTTTGCTGTTCTCTGGATAATCGCGATGGTAAAGTTCGAGTGTGGTAACTCCATTGTTTTCCGATAAGGTAAACGTAACTTTAGACGGTTTTTGCCATTTTCCTCCATACCAATCTTGTTCAAGCGTCTTAAGAGGCTCGACTTTGGTATTGGTTCCAAAAATATCACCACCCCATAATGAGAATTTGGTTCCCACTTGATCATCCATAATAGCTGGTCCCCCACCCCATTGTTCAATCGTTTGAGGATTTACTAAAGCATCCCATACCTTTTCAACCGGGGCTTTTATTGTGTAGGTTTGAGAAAGTGATTTCATGGAAAGATTATAATACAGGGTCTGCTATTTATTAACAGCAAGCTTATATCGAACTTGGAAGAAGGTCTTTAATAGTTCGATGACCTCCTCTGACTATTCCCGAACCGTCGTTATCTGGATTATTGTTTAATCTAATGCTTGCTAAATTATCAGATAATTGACACGCCTGCATTTTCGATATAATTACTTCAACGACATTACCGTTTGAAATAGCGCACGGTACAGAAACATCAGCCCCCCATTCAGTCCTGCCTCCTCTTTTTAATTGGTCACCATTGTGACCAGATGCTAATAACGCAGCCAGGAGAGCATCGGCGTCTAATTCTGTTTTTCCAAAACGAAGGGTAATCTCATCTATCCACGCTCCATGATCATATACTGGAAGATCCCTTGCCCATTGATAAACTTCAGCCATATTATCCGTTCTTTTATCTGCTACAACGGGAATTCTATCGGGTTGTAGACGTTCTCTATCAAGAAGATGATTCCTATATGCTTTAGAAACCTCACTGTCAACCATAACGCGTGTGGGGTCATTCTCTGAGGGGACAACTAATGCTCTTAAAGTATCTTTAGCAGAACTAAAAAGTGTCGTTAATTCTTCAGCGCTTCTCATAAAAATTATTATATCAAATTACTATCGAAAGTTATATATCTATCTATTGTATCAGGGGGGGGCTGGTGAGAAATGTTCAACCTTGCTTCGAGTCTTCCCATTTCAGCCATTTATCATTCACGGCTTTTTCAATATCGATATTGTAGTGATTAGCAAGTAATATAATATGGCCGAAGACATCCGCAATTTCATCCTGAAACTCTTTTGTTATAAGATCGGTAGACTTTCCCTTTTTGCGCGCGCGGTGACTTAGCATAAGATATGATTGAGTTAATTCGCCAAGTTCTTCTTGAAGTTTAAAAACAAACCAATCACTATCTCGTTTTATATCAAATTTATCAGTGTAGCTTTGTGATACAGATTCAATGCGCGCGGTTAGTATTTTTAGATCCATACTAAGGAATCATAACAAATATATAGATAAAATGCGGGGGCTGGTGGGAAATGTTAAGATGCATCATCTCGTTCTCTTCTAACTTGGCCCTTAGCCACATATCGAGCATCCGACTCTTCTCTTTTTATTTGTGCGATTTTTTCATCAGATGTGTTTGGGGGTAAATTTCGATCTGCTAAAAACTGTGCGCGTAATGCTGCATGTATACCGGTCTCTGAAGTATCCAAAGGCAGACTAAGTTTTTCTCTCATTTCTTTGAGCCATCCTTGATGTCTAACTTCACGAGCAGTGTCTCTATCAGATTGAGTAGCGTCATCGGGAAGATCGAATAGCCTGTTTTCATATGGAGCAAATACTTCTTTTAGTTTCTCTAAATCAAATGGAGGATTTTGATCGTTTCCTCCTACTTCGTGTGTATCCTTATATTTATATTTCCTTAAAAAACATATCTAATATTTCTTTTGTCTCACTCAAATTCTGATATTCTTTGACATTAGTATGTTTAGATCCTTGGATCATTGCTGATAGTCGTTTTCCTTCTGATGGTCGGTAAAGACAAAGTATTCGCTTCCCCCACTCTTCAGCTTTTGCAATTTCGTATCCAACTCCTAAACTTGGTTGCGTAACTTCTGCGACAACCACATCGCATTCTTTTATCCAATCAATATCTCTGTTGTAAATATATTCTGATGTCACTTCAAATTCTCCGAGAGCAGATAGCGTCTTGCTTCCGATATGTTCGGTCAGAACTGTGCCATACTTTTGAAGCAATGTGATGAATTCCAAATAAATGGCACCATCATCTCTTCCTCCTCGAATTGCTCCTGCAAAGTAGATTTTCATTATTTGTTTATTTTAGTTGTGGGGGCTAGTGATGTATGTCGGAACGTATTATATCCGATTTCAGAGACCTACTTCATTCTAGTTTTGTAATTACTGGTTGATTAGCGTGTGTAGCTCGAGTGTTTTCATATCGATTGTAAATAAATCCCTATTATCCTTAGTTATTATTTTTAATACTTCACTATCCTTTTGTATGTGTAAATCATTTAATAGTTCTCCTTCTGGTAACGAGTCGGTAGTGGTTGTATATTTCTTTAAAATCTTTTTTTGCGTCAAATCGATGAGCCATATCTTTTGATCGGTACATTCCATACCTCCGCATCCAGAATCAATTACGATTGCTAATCGAGATGGTACATCGACCATAAACTCTACCAGTGAGGCTATTGAGTCAATATCAGTTTCAATATAGGGTACTAATCCATTACCCAATTTGACCACTAGTTGTCTAAAAGGTGAAGTATCGTCAATAACATCAACGCTTGCCCTAGTTAGAACATATCGCTTCCCATCGATTGTAGGCGAAAACAGAAGGCTATCTCTTCCATTAATTATAAACTCTTCACCTGAATCGGGCATTTTAATTTGCGTAAAGCCTTGTTGATCAATCGAATTGTAATTGGCATATGTAATTGGATAGGTAGATTTAATATGTTGACTGAGTATTTTATATTCATCACCCGTTGCGGGAGCTTCATATAGCTTAGTCCACGAACGCGTTTGATAACTATATTGTTTCTCAATATATTTTTGCTGATTTCCAATTCGACCATCATTAAAACCAATCTGAATGCCACCAGAAATAATTTTCATAGCATATCTATCCTCAGAAAATTGAAGATCGAATCTAGATTTATCTTCGTCTTTTAATCTATCGACTCCAAATCCTTCCCACGCTGATGTGGATTTGTTAAATAAAGCCAACCCTCCCTTAGAGTTTACATGTGCTTTAATTTCGACCCAAATATGGTCTTTATCTATAAGAATTGGGCCAGCATTATACGTTAGACTTTCAGAAATATTCAATTCTTGAGTATAAAAATTAACCTCGTCTGTTTTGCTATTAATTCTTGCAATACCATTAAACGTAGTAATCCATAAATAATCACCATCAACATATAGTCGATAGTTATATCCATTAAGTAATCCATCTTTTTTTGTAAAAATTCGCTCAAGTGTATGTGTTTTAGGATTGATTTTCAAAATTCCATAGTGCCCTGTGAAGTTCTCCGTAGTTAGAATTTTACTGTCACCAAATGCATCAAACACATTGTCTATCCGGCAACTTGCATATAAATATCCATTTACATATACGATTGAATTATCACAATTAGATTTTTTTGGATCACTGTAGCTAACAAGTGCCCCTGTAGTAATGTCATATTCAATAATCGATCCACTTCCAGTAAACCAAAGATGGTTATCTATTTTTACTGCACCTTTTACATTTCCATTATTAGGTAAGTCAAGAACCGTGAGTTTCTCAAATGGTTTTGGGATAGCAAAATAAAAAAAATCATTACTTGTTTGTGTCACAGATACGTTTCTTTGTGAGTCATTTGTGTTTAGTGAATCCTTGTTTTTCGTAGAATATATTTGATTCTTTACAAGGATATAAACTGTGCTAACGAGAGCAATTGCTAAGACCACTATGATGGAGACTAATAATTTTATAGAAAAAGGTTTTTTTGGTGGAGCAAGATCGGGTGTAGGGTCATAAGATATGTTTTCTTCCATATAGATAGTATTCATGTTTTATGGTACAAAGTCAAGGATCATGAGGTACAGTTTCAGAAAAGTTGTACGAATTATTTATGCATCTGAAGATTAGTGAAAA
>CAYQYZ010000005.1:0-71581 GCA_964422025.1 uncultured Gammaproteobacteria bacterium | reverse complement strand
ACAGCCGCGTAGGTATTGGATCAAGCAGCTCACTTGCCGGACTTGATGTACAAACCACCGCATGGCTTCGTGGAGCATCGGCTGGATCATCAGGATTATATGTAAATGGATCGGGAAATGTAGGAATCGGAACAACTGGTCCACAAAACAAGCTTGATGTTTCAGGATCCGTAGCATTTGGCACACTTCCTTCAAACCCACTTCCACAAGCAAACAGCGCATACTTCTCAGGAAATGTTGGAATTGGAACAACGAATCCTGGATTCGGGTTAGAAGTAAATGGAACAGCACGAGTTAATGGAGCGGTCACATTTGGTGATGCAGTAGGCGATACCGTAACATCAACAGCAGGTGCCTGGACATTCTCGAATGCCTCAACGATTGATCTTGCCAATTCCCAACTAAATTCTCTTAACTTCGAATCTGGATTGTTAAATATTGACACATCTGGTTCAACCGTAGGCATTGGAACCACTGTTCCAACAGCAAAATTGCATGTGTTGCAAACCGGATCTACAAACTCGTTCCTCGTGCAAGATGTCGCAAGCGACACATCACCATTCGTAATCGACGCAAGTGGACGAGTTGGAATTGGAACCACCACTCCAAGCGACAGCATATCATTGGAAGTAGTAGGCGACACGCGCCTCGGTGGAAATATTTCCCGAAATGCCCACGGATCCAACAATCTTAATGATCAGGGAAGTATTTCACCAAATGGAGGATTTGAAGGATTAACTGTTTCAACCGCGAACTTGCCCGATGATTGGGTCGATGTAGATACGGGTGCCACAACAAGCACGACACAAGTTAATCAGGGTGAAAAATCATTACGTCTTTCATCAACGAATGATGAAGTAATGAGTACTTGTTATCCGGTTTCAGGTGGAAATACGTATACGGTTAATATGTCTGCGTATGTAACATCATCAGATGCCGTGCGTTCAAAAACCAGAGAATATACATCGCTTGCTAACTGTATCGCTAATACAAGCCCGACTAGTGTAGATGCGGCAGCATGTACTGGATCAGGCCCAGGGCAAGCATGGTCATCATGTAACGGAGGTCAAGTACTACAGTCAGCTTCTCGATGGATGCGAACTGGCATATATTTTCATACAAAATCGAGCACGCACGTATATGTTGATTCTGTTCGAGTTGTGCAAAATTCGTTGGCGTATGGTCTTGACTTGGCTGAAACATATCCTGCTGCTAAGGCTGATGCTATTAAAGTCGGAGAAATCGTATCGTTTGGGACAGCTAATAAGCAAGTTGGTGCAGATGTAAACAATGTCACCCGATCAACTAAAGCATATGATAATTTGGCCTTTGGAATTGTTTCTACCAAGCCGGGAATTATTCTTGATGACCAGGGAGCTACCGAAAAAGTGCGCGTAGCGCTTAAAGGAAGAGTCCCCGTTCTTGTTTCAACTGAAAATGGACCAATCAAGATCGGCGATCCAATCGTGGCTTCAAGCAAGCCGGGTGTGGGTATGAAAGCTACCAAAGCCGGAAAGATTTTGGGTTATGCGATGACAGAGCTTGTGAACAGTGATCCAACATTGATTGACCAAGTAATCGTATTCGTGGAGAGTTCATGGTTTGATCCAAGCCTAACACTTGGAAGTACTGGTGACGTGAATGGAGTAACGTCGAGTTTTGCAAGCTTAAGTCCAAGCAACACTGATGATATTGCCAAAGACTTGGTCAAGATTAGCGGCGACTTTGAAAAACTTACCCTTTCGATGAATGCGCTTGATAGCAAAGTTGACGGAGTTAAGGGAGAAGTTACGAAACTGAGCTCCGAGGGTTCATCTCTTGCTACTCGACTTTCAAGCCTCGAGGAGAAATTGAAGCAGCTTGAAGAAGGTGGAGCAGTTCTTGGAATTGGATCGACTAATCCACAGCTTTCAGGTGAATCAATTGCAAGCGCATCGGCCACGCTTGATGATGCTGATTCACTAATTGACGGTACAGAGTCTAAACTCTCGCAACTCACCGTGACTGGCTTGGCTAAACTTAATAACTTAAATGTAATCGGCGATGCTACATTCGGCATGATGCAGATTGTTGGAATTGATCCTGCTGGCGGATCGAATATTGACACCATAACAGGTCCACTTCGATTACAAGCAACTGCACTTAATGATTTAGATATCATGAATGGCAAGGTTTTGGTAACAACCGACGGAAACATTATTACAAAAGGCCAAATTACTGCTAAAAAGTTGAACATTAGCACCCAAGATGATGCAGATGACAATAGTGTTGGTGTGGCTAAATTGCTTAAAGGAACCAAAAAGGTAATTGTGAAGACAACTGCAATCACTGCAAAGTCACACGTGTTTGTTACGCCAAAGACTTTGCTCGACTATCCATTAGTTGTAACTGTTCTTGAGCCTCAAACCTCGTTTACGGTTGAAGTGAAATCGAGTGAAGACAAAGATGTTGAGTTCGACTGGTTTATTGTGAACTAACCCTCTTGAATTTAACTCCCCATTTCAGTACCCTTATTATAGTTGTATATATGAAAAGAATTCTTCATCAAATTAAGTCAAAAATAGCTTTAAATAAACACAAACTCCGTAAGCCTCTTATAACCGTTGGAGTTTTTATTGCACTCGCTGGGGGATTCCTTTTTTATACTATTAACGCCAGTGCGGTTTCCTGGTGGACGGGGGGAAATGGCGCATGGGGAGCTCGAAAACAACTTACAGTGACTAATAATTCATCAGCATCTCTTTCTTCAGGTACTTCCATTGCAATATCAATCGATACTTCTTCTTTGGTAGGCACCGGAAAGCTTCGATCCGACTGCGCCGACTTGCGTATACTTTACCAACCATCTTCATCAACCACCACCGAACTCACTCGACATATTATATTTCCCGGCAACAGTACCTGTGCCACCAGCACCGCCACTAAAGTATATTTCAAAATACAATCATCACTTGCTTCAGCTGCCAGTAGCACCGATTACTACCTGTACTACAAGAATCTTTCTGCCACTGCCCCCATCGGAACCGATGACGCATTTGATGTATCAAGTGCAAACGCGACGCTTGTTTGTCCGTTCAATGGTACGACTACTTGTGCGGCAGGTGAAACACCCAGTACCGCCACCGGTGCTATTCGATATTCGGGAAGTAAGAGTGCGATGAGTTTTTCGGGAATTACGGGTGCTGGAGCAACTACCTCTTCAGCTACAAATATAACAACGGTATATCAATCTACTGCTGGCATGACTATGGAATTGTGGGTAAAAGTTCGCACACCCGTTTCGGCAGCAGCAGGGCAAGTTATTGGCACATCTTCTGGTGCCTATTCATTATATTTGTACGATGGCTCATTATGGTTTTATGGTGGTAATGCAGATTCTCGAAGTACAACCGCATATACCCAGCTCCTTGATGGGCAATGGCATCATGTTGCAGTAACCTACAATCAATACACCGATCAAAAATTGTGGTTTTGGATTGATGGGGTAAAGGTTGTGACGTATAGTTATCAATTGGCAGGAGCAATTGGCGCGTCATCGAGCCAATTTTATTTGGGAACCGGCACTTCATTCCGAGGCGAGGCTGACGAAGCGCGGGTATCAAATGTCGAACGATACACACAAAATTTTACACCAAGCAAAGCACCGTTTGTACGTGACGCAAATACGGTAGTGCTATGGCATTTAGATGAAAATGGTACCGATCCTCGTAAATCGGGAAAAGTAGTTGATGATTCTGGCAATGGGTACGACGGCACGATTACGAGCGCATCATATGTAGCTGGAGTTGTAGGAATTGATGGTAGTTCTTCGAGCGCTACTGGCTTCCATCACGGCCAAAGCCTTGCGGGGCATGAAGGTATTTATATCGAAGAAGGAACGACGAATAAAATTACTAATCCAAGCTTTGAACACACTACGTTTAATACGAATTGGACCAATGGTACGGGTATTGTAGCAACACAAAATACAAATAAGAGCTACATTAGATTTGGAAATAGTTCAGCGGCCGTTACAAGCGCACAGCAGTATTACGATTACGACAATTACGATAGTTTCCATTTTCTTTATTCCGGCTCAACAAATAAACGACTCTCTCAGGGATTTCAGGTAACTGAAAATATTAGCGTTAAAAATATTGGGGTTGCAAATCAAGGTGGAGGTTCCGCTTCAAATTACATGCAAGTTGAAATTCAAACAGATTCGTCGGGAGTTCCTTCGGGAAGCGTGATAACCAATGGCACAAGCGCGTGTCGTACCCAATCAACGAGTGCGGGTATTGAATCGTTATTTACATTCTCAACGTCTCCAAGTGTAGTCACAGGAACTCAATATCATTGGGTTATTAAATCGTATACCGACAGTGGCTGCACAACTGAATCGTCATCGCCACCTTCGAGTAATATAATATTTCGCTTCGACAATACTTCTTCTTCATATTCATATGGTTCGGTCAGTCTCATGAGCACGTCGGACGTGTGGACTGCAGACTCAACAAAAGATTTCTTATTCAGTATATATGCCGATACAAGTACGTTTACGACATCCATTAATGCTGGAAATACAAATAGCCATACGTTGACTGCATATGTTTATCAAAATACGTATAATACACGCGCTAAAGCAGTAACGTCTTCTATTGCAACACTCGTATTCAATGGTTCTGCACAAACAACTACCTATACCGATATGGGGGAAGGGTGGTGGCTTTTATCATATACTGGTGCCGCTGGTTCAGGTGCACAAACGTATGGCGTACAAGTTATTTCAGGTAATTCAATTTATGTTGATGGTATTCAGTTAGAAGAAAAAACAACAGCGCTTGCTGGCTATTCCACAACATACACCGACGGTTCGCTTGGTACCGGTTATGCTTGGACAGGAGAGGCGAATAATAGTACAAGCACCCGGACTGCCGTAGATCTTCAATATGCGTCATCAAGCAATATTTCTGTGAGTGGTGGAACATTTAGTGCGTGGGTATGGTTTCCCGCATATTATTCAAGCTGTAGCGGCGCTCATCAGGGAATTTTGTATACCAATGGTGCAAATCCATTTTTTCTAGGGCAAAATTGTGGTACTGCATGGTTTTCGGTCAACGGGACTAATGGAGGATCGGCGTCGGGGACAATGCCAACGTACGGAACAGGTAAATGGCACCATTGGGTTGGTACATGGAATGGTTCTACCCTCGCATTTTATATCGATGGTGTAGCACAAACACCAGGTTCATATACAGCAACTCCAACCGCCACAGCAATAATTCTTAATACTCATATCGGTGGTGGAACAGGGGTCGATACAGAAGGTCTGTCTGATCTTCGCATATTTGACACTGCCCTCACCTCCACCCAAGTAACCGACCTATATCAGGCAGGGTTAGTTGGACACAGTCAAGCACAACAGGTCGATGCCTTTGGTGACACCAAAGGAGAGTCGGCATATTCTACGTATCATATAGACGAAGCGCAGGGAAGTACCATCTACGACAGCTCGCTGCTTGCAAACAATATGACACTGGGAACTGGCTCATCTGCGCCTACATGGGCGGTTGATGCAGGTGTCTCAAATTCAGCAACCAAAATTTCCAGCTTAAAATTTGATGGATCAAACGATTATGCATACCGTGCGTATGATGCTGATTTTGATCCGAGTACGAGCTCATTTACTGTGTCTGGCTCATTTCGGCATGGTAATACTATCTCAGGAACTGATACGCTCTTTGCCCGCTACGGGAGTGCGGGATACAAAATATATATGAATTCATCGGGGTATCTGTGCTTTGGTATCGACGATGATTCAACATGGGGACCTGATGATTCGGCCTGTTCAACGGTTTCCTATGCCGATTCAAAATGGCACACGTTCTCTGCGGTAAAAACGAGCACGAGTTCTATAGCTATGTATATCGATGGTGTTCTTGCGGGGAGCGATTCTTCACTGAGCGCAACAGCGACACTCAATACAGCATCGTCAACAAGCGCTTATATGGGCATTGATTCCGATTTTGCGTCAAATCCCTGGATAGGCAATTTAGATGAATTTTATTTTTACTCGTACGCACGCTCCGCGGCGCAAATAAAGACAGACGCCACCGGTAACGGCGGCGCAGCAGTTTTGGGCGCCCAGTCAAATGATCCGCTTATGAACGGACTTATGGGATATTGGAAAATGGACGAAACCACGTGGAATGGAACAGCAAGCGAAGTAGTGGATTCGAGTGGTAATGGAAACCATGGAACCGCAGTTAATGGTACTATTACCGCCCCAGTCAAATTGGGTATTGGAGGAAGCTTTGATGGGGTAAATGATCATATCACCGTCGGCTCGTCGGTTCCTCAAGTCTCCAATGAAATGACAGTGAGCTCATGGGTAACTCCGGGCGATATATCGAGTCATAAAGTAATTCTCGATAGATATTCTGACAGAACCGATGGCTATGGCTTGGCAATTTACACAAGTCAACTAGATTTTTACGTAATGCAAGATTCTGTTTCTAAATATTGGCGCTCATCAGCTGTTTTTGCTGCCGGTCAAACATATCATATTGCAGTGCGATATAAAAATGGAGAAGCCTTTGGATATGTTAATGGTCAGCCCATTACGTGGTCGACAACGCCAACGGGTGTGAATAGTTCTATTGCAGCTCAATCAGGTGTCACCTATCTTGGATCTCAAGGAGGATATGGTAATTATTATTATGGAAAACTCGATGAATTTAGAATTTACAACCGTGCGCTTTCTCCGGCCGAAGTACAGCAGCTGTATAATTACGCCCCGGGGCCCGTTGGACACTGGAAAATGGATGAAAAGCAGGGCTTAAGTGCATTTGATAGCTCAGGGAACGGGAATACAGGAGTACTAACAAATGGCCCTGTTTGGGCAAATGGGAAATTTGGCACCGGCATGAAATATGATAATGTTGATGACTTAGTAACTATTTCCGACTCCAATTCACTCGACACTCCTGCCGGTTTAACTATTGAAGGGTGGTTGAATTTTAGTTCTGTAACAGCAAGTAGCGATAATGGAGTATTTTCAAAATGGCAATCAGGAGTAAATGATGGGTGGTTTATCGAATCAAATTATTCGGGAGCCAATTGGAGAATACGCATTGTTCATAGTGACTCAACTCAAACTGAAGTTCAGGTTGACCCGGGAACTACGTCCGCCAATCGATGGTATCATATTGCGATCACATACGATAAGTCTAACTTGAAAGTGTACCGAGATGGTATTTTAGTTAGTACAACCGCAGCGACAAAAGATTTATATGTAAGTAATAAACCGGTATATATTGGTTACAGTCCCGCTTCAGGAGGCGGTGCTCATTTTTTCCCCGGGACCATAGATGACGTTCGTATGTATAATTACGGTCGCTCTCAGGCTCAAGTAATCCAAGACATGAACGCCGGGCATCCTTTGGCTGGTTCACCGGTTGGTAGCCAAGTTGCACATTGGAAGCTTGATGAAGGACAGGGAACAACCGCGAATGATTCATCGATCAATTCAAACAGCTTAACTCTTTCATCAGCTACTTCTGCATGGACAAATAGTGGAAAATTTGGGAAAGCATGGAATGGCGATGGTGCTTTGTATATGAGTCGAGCAGATGATGCAGATTTTGATTTTACCGCCGTTGAGGATTTTGCAATAAGTGGATGGGTAAAGTCTGATTCAGCCAGTAACCCGGGAGCCGCAGAGTACGTCGTAAACAAAGCAAATGCTACCACCGCCGGATATGCGGTATATTTCAATACCTCGGGAAACCTTTGTTTTGGCATTGACGACGACACAACCTGGGGCCCTGACATTGCAAGTTGTAGTACTGCTGATGTGTACGACGCCACCTGGCATCATTTTAGTACGATGCGCGATTATTCAGGGACGCTGAAAACATTTATATATGTTGATGGAATAAGTCGTGATAGCGATACCGATAGTACAAGCGCAACTTTTGCAAATTCACTCTCACTTTACGTGGGTGACCGCGATGGCACCAACAACGGTGATGAATTTACTGGGGATATTGACGAGGTAAAAATCTATCGAGGGACACTCACCCCCGCAGAAATTAAGATCGACTATAATCGCGGGCAGAGTTTAGTTTTAGGTTCTGTTTCAAACAATTCTACCTATGCTCCTAACGCGGCAAACCAAGAATACTGTGTTCCGGGGGATAGTACCAGTTGCGTGGCACCGATGTTGGAGTGGAAATTTGATGAGAATACCGGCATCTCAGCAAATGATTCATCTGGAAATGGAAATACAGGGACATTAACTCTTGGACCCTCATGGGGTTCTGGAAAGTTGGGTGGGAGTGTAAAGCTAGATGGATCAGATGATTATGTTGGGATAGGTTCATCGGCAACATCAAACGTCTCAAACTGGTCGTTATCAGCATGGATTAAGCCGTCAAACTTAAATCAACAAGGATTTGCAGTTTATAACGGAAGCGATTCGGGAGGATACGGTTTTGGAATATCGTCAGCTGGTGGAGGATCAAATGGTGGTAGTCTGATTGGCTTATTTGGTGGAGTAGTTTGGATTCCTACAGGCTACACGTTTACCGATACAAATTGGCACCATGTTGAAATGACGCGTGACACATCAACTACGCGATTCTATGTAGATGGTGTCCAAACAACTTCTACCGGAAGTGGTACTCCCAATGCGGTTGTTGCAAAATTTACTGTTGGTTCAGAACCGGTAGGCGCTGGATTTTGGAGATATTTTGCAGGAAATGTAGATCAGGCGCGTGTATTTAATTATGTACGAACACCGGCACAAATCGCCTGGGATTACAATCGTGGAGCACCGATTGCACACTGGCGCCTTGATGAATGTGCGGGAACCGTTGCCAACGACGCATCTGGCAATGGAAATACGGGAACGATTACTATTGGAGCAAGTGGCACAAACACGAGTGCGGGAAATTGTACGAGCGGTACAAGTTCCGAAGCATGGTATAACGGAGTCACTGGTAAATTCAATAGTAGTTTAAAATTTGATGGAACGGATGATTATGTATCTGTAGCCGATAACAGTAATCTCGAAAATGCCGTTATGAGCTTATCGGCTTGGATTTATACGAGCGCCGGATTTCCCGCACAAACAGGCATCATTGGTAAACGAGTTACCTCAAGCGACTTTTTGCAATACGAGCTTGGAATAAGTAGTAATACCCTCTATTGGTTACAATCTGCCGATGGTGGCAGTTGGACTACTCTTGTATCAACACCTTCGAATACTATTTCTGCAGGATGGCATCACTATGTAGGGACTAACAATGGAACAACTGCCCGGCTATATATTGATGGAAAAGAAGTTGGGACAGCTGATAGTTCGCCGGCAACCACTCTTGCATCAAGTACAGAAACACTACAGATAGGCCAATCTCGTATAGGAAGTAATGATAATTATTTTGTCGGACAAATTGACGATGTTCGAATATATAACTACGCCCTAACCACGACGCAAATAAAGAACATCATGAACGGCGACTTTGCAGTTCGATACGCACCGGCAACGGGCCAGCCGTAATAAGGTGTGTCCCGAGAGGGAATCGAACCCCCATCTAACCCTTAGGACGGGCTTGTTCTATCCGTTGAACTATCGGGACTTGCATTATTATAGCATTCTAATCAGAATGCAGAAGCGGTTGGGAGTGCTTTCGGAGTAGAAGTGGCGCTTGTATAATCGCTGCCGATAATAATCAGAATATCAGCATCTACACTTGGGGCAGTTTCACCGGCAGGTAACTTTGAGTTCTCACCATCCATAGCAGCCGCAATACGCACGACCTGTTCATCTAAGTCACCTTTCAAATCGATAACCTGTGTAAGTTTGTAATCGCTTTTTTGAGCGTTACTTTTTGCTACCACATTAAATTGCACGTCTGTAACTTTTTCTTTAAGCGTTTTTTCGAACTGATTGGCCAATCCACTTTTTGCCGTTCCATTGTATAAGGCTACTCGTACCGTTTGTGGAATTTGATTTGAAGTTTCACTCGGACTCGGCGTTACTGCCTGCTTATTTACATTAATCGGGGACACGTTAATAATCCGATTGGTGCTTGGTCGATACAACACGCCTTTTCGAGCATTAATGTAAACCAATACTTTGTCGCCAATTTGGGCACTTGCAAAGAATGGCTGGCTTTTTAACTGAACCGGATCAGTTACTGTTGCAACTGTTGGTGTTTCTCCTTTGGGAAGTTCATAGATTTTACCCACTGTTTCAACGAGCTCGGAAATTTCTTTTTCTGTGGCTTTTTGACCCATGGTCAGATTATTTCTCAACGAATTGTATCGATACACAAAAAATCCCGAAACACCCAGTGCGACAAGCAGAACAAGTCCAATACTTACAGGAACCAGGTATTTTTGATCAAGTTTCAAAGAGGGCATTTTCACCATGGATATAACTATACTATATTGACACTTTGTTGTAAACGGTTTACAATCGCTCTATGCAAAAAACTATGTTAGCGGTAGTGAAAGAAAAGCCCGAAGCAGGTGTAGTTATTAAACAAATTCCCGTGCCGATTCCCAAAAATGATGAAGTACTTATTAAGGTCTTAAATGCTTCGATTTGTGGAACTGACATTGGTATTTATAATTGGACTCCCTGGGCAGCAGGGCACATTACTCCTCCTATTGTCATCGGACATGAAGTAGTTGGGAAAATTATTCAAATTGGCGACTCTGTTTCTACAAAAACATCACAGGGTCTGAGTATTGGCGACATTGTTTCCTCAGAAACACATATTTATTGCGGAAACTGTTATCAATGTAAAGTAGGGAATCTTCACGTCTGTGAAAAAATGGAACTTTTTGGTATTGGACGAAATGGGGGATTTGCAGAATATGCAACGATTCCTATTCGAACTACCTGGAAAAATGACCCTTCTATTCCTGTTGAAGCCATGAGCGTAGCCGAACCACTAGGAAATGCGGTACATGTAATTACTAAGGGAAACGTTGCGGGTAAAAAAGTATTGGTAATTGGGCTTGGACCAACCGGGTTATGTGCGGGAATGGTTGCAAAGGCATATGGAGCAAGCGAGGTTGTGGGAATTAATCGTGGAGAATACCGTAGAGAGCTAGCAAAAAACGTTGGATTTGATCGGGTTCTTGAAAAACTTCCTGATGCAGAAAACGACACGTTCGACGTCGTTGCTGAAATGAGTGGCTCGCAGGCAGGTATCCAAATTGCGTTCGATGCTGCTCGTATTGCCGGAAAGATAATTGCGTTTGGTATTCCCAAAGCTGATATAACGTTAAATTGGGGTAAATATTTGATCAATAAAGAACTTTCGATTGATTCTGTATTCGGCCGTCGAATTTGGGAAACGTGGTATCAGACATCTGATTTACTCACGTCCGGTAAAATTGACTTAACAAAAATTATTACACATCGGTTTAAGTTGGCTGATTTTGAAGAAGCGATGAAGGTGATGATGAGCGGAGAATGTGGAAAGGTACTTTTGGAAGTATGAACAACAAACTAGCAACATTCTTAGAGGAAAATTTTAATGCTGCTGCTCCTGCGCCCAGGATTATTGATTCCAGCCAGGGTGCATATTTAACCGTTGATGGAAAAAAACTCCTCAATTTATGCTCCAGCCATTACCTTGGACTAGGAGTAAACCCGCGTGTGACTGCTGCTGCAAAAGCGGCTATAGATCAATATGGAATCGCTACTGGTTACCGAACGCTTGCTGGTACCCATACTCTCCACGTACAACTCGAGCGAGCTCTTGCCGACTTTAAAGGAACCGAAGATGCAGTCATTTTCACCGGTGGGTACATGGCAAATTGTGCTGCCATTCAAACGATTATGGCAAAAGACGATGTCATAATTTCCGATGAACTCAATCATGCGTCAATTATTGACGCGGTAAAATTGTCGGGCGTTAAAAATAAGTTTATTTACAAGCATGGTGACATGAAACATCTCGAAGTCATCCTGAACGAAGTGAAGGATCTAGGTGCTAATCAAAAAATCCTCATTGTTACTGATGGCGTGTTTTCAATGGATGGTGATTTGGCACCGCTTCCACAAATAGTCGAGCTCGCAGAGAAATTTGATGCAATCGTCATGGTCGACGATGCTCATGGAGAAGGAGTTCTTGGTAACGGCGGGCGGGGAATTGTGGATCATTTCAAACTCCACGGACGTGTAGATATTGAAGTCGGCACCCTTTCTAAAGCATTTTCAGTAATGGGAGGATTCGTTGCAGGAAATAAATCTCTTATTAGCTTATACCGACAAAAGGCACGTCAGTTTCTTTTTTCGAATGCGCTAACGATTCCTGATACAGCTGCCGTTCTTGAAGGAGTAAAAATCCTGAGTGAATCCGATGAGCTAGTAAAGAAACTGTGGGAAAATGCCAATTATCTAAAATCTGCTCTTAAAGATGCCGGCTTTGACACAGGTAAATCTGAATCACCCATAACTCCAATCATGTTGGGTGACGAAGATCGTGCAGTAAAATTCGCGTCCGAGCTTTTTAATGAAGGAATCTTTGCAAGTGCAATTAAATTTCCTATGGTTCCACAGGGAACTGCACGAATTCGGCTGATTCCATCTGCAAGTCATACGAAAGAAGATCTAGAAGCAGCGGTGTCCAAAATAATTATTGTTAATAAGACGATATAGTATTCTTATTTTTTGTTATAAACTGAATGTGCAACAGCTCTTACTACTTGACTTGGTTCTATACTGCTTGTGAATAATGATTCGCTAGGAAGTACCATAGTAGCAGCGCGTGGCGCGTAAAAGGCCGGATTAAAAGCACGATTACCTATTACCACAGTTCGATTACCTGTTGCTGCGGCGGCGTGAACAGGCATACTGTCACAGCCGAGCACTACTCCTTCATGGGCAGAGAGTTGTTGAAGGAACGATATAAATGTACCTAGCGACCATCCATATCGTGATGCCAATGCCTGCTCGGGCATATACGCAACTCGTTGGCCATTTGCTTGAGCTATTTGCGCTATTTCCATAGTGTCTTGGGCTTGTTTTTTATCACTTGGAATAAAGAAAATGGTGCCGCTTATTGGGAGTCCTTCTGTGCTTAATTGTCCCATCACTTCCTTCCAGTGCTTCATTGGATAATATTTCGAGTCCACTTTATGGCTTCCAGTAGCAACTCCAATGTGAACAAATAAGGGAACTCCGTCTTCTGACGAGGTTCTATCTCTAAAAAGTTCTTGACTAAGAGCTCTGGCGTGTTGCTGAGCTTGAGGACTCGGGCGAAGATAGGACTCGGGCAGAGTTTGCACGTGAGCATCTAAATCAAATCCAAGAAGATGTAGCGAAACTTGCAAGGCTTGTAGTTGGTGCAAGCCCCTTTTCGACCATACCGATTCTTTTATTATCGTTCGAAGTCGTTCTTGATCGGCGTCAAATACTCCTGTCTTTCCAAATATGGCCAATCTTATTTCTTGTAAATCTCTTATATTCAGTATTTCACCACGATCATTGGTAGATATTAAGTTTGGCAAAGCTGCGTTTAGTGGAAAGAAAATTGCCGAATCGGGATTTGTGTCATGTATGAACTTCAATGTCTGTGGAGTCCAAGGATAATGAGGCTGATGTGGCATATCAATAGGGAGGCCTTCTACATGGATTCCTCGAGACTCGTCAGAAGTTATGGTACCAATATGAGGGGTAAAAACAGTAACATTTGCACCTAAATCTGATAGCGCGCTAATAACGCTCGCACCTTCCACGACGTCTCCTAAATATCCTTCTGTTGGGGCTGAGCCCTCATAAATACTTCCGGATCTTCCATCAAGCACGATAGATATATTTCCTCCAGAAGCGTCAATCATACTTTGATTTCGTTCTCTCAAATCGTTTGCAAAAACTCCATTTCGTAAATCTTTCGATACTATCGAATTAATTACATCGTCAATCTCAGATGCTCCTAGTAATCGAGGGTGAGCTTCAAATAAACCTGGTTGCCTATCTATAGGTCTTAAAGGATACCAGGGATAAGCGTTACTCATTTCGCGCGCGAGCACTTCCATAGAGGCATTTTTAAAAGATTCGTTCGGATTAGGCATATTATTATCGGTTTATTATATCACACCAAAATCGAATTTTTTCCTGCAAATCCTGTATACTAATTCTCATGCAATATCCTCATAAACACCCTGATTTTTTGCGGGTGCTCACGCTGCGTACAATTGGAAATTTCCTCATACTTTTCTCGCTCTTTACTATGATAAAGACTTTTTACGAGCCTGTTCGAGGAGAAATTGCGTATTATTTCGATAAATTGAGCGGCAAACAGTACTTGCTGTCCGATTCACCAGAAGCTCGAGACCTTTCAGCCAAAGGAAAACTTGCGGATCTGGTTCGTAATAACAAGGTGCAGCTTATTCAACCGAAAGATCCGGACTTTAGCATTGTTATTCCAGCAATTGCAGCAAATGCAAGAATTTTACCGAACGTGAATGCTGCTGATGAAGAAGAATACCTGGAAGTATTAAAGAGGGGAGTGGCTCATGCGGCCAACAGTAGTTTCCCGGGAGAAAACGGGCACATATTCTTGTTTGCTCATTCAACCGATTATTTCTGGAACGTCTCTCAGTACAATGCGGTCTTCTATCTACTTTACAAGCTTAGGAATGACGACGAAGTAAATGTTTTTTATAAGGGCAAGCGTTTTACATACAAAGTTGTTGGGCAACAAGTAGTTGATCCTTCAGAAGTTGAGTACCTAACGCGCAAGACCGATGGGGAATTCTTAACGCTTCAAACATGTTGGCCTCCGGGAACCACACTCCAAAGACTCTTGATATTCGCAAAGCGTGAGGTTGAATAATTATCGAATTCCCACTGCGTACACGTCCGGAAGTTTATTCGTTTGAGGGTTCAAATTGGCTAAAATAAGCAGGCGACCATCGGTTGTTATGCTAATGAAATCGCTTACGATTGGACCTGAATACACTGTCTGTTTATTTGAATTGTCGTAGTCAACAATCGTAATTTTGTTTGTTTCTCTCATAATGATATGCTTGCTATCGGGGTACCAGATTAATTTCGAAGCAAGCGCGGTTATATTTTGGCTCGTTCCCAGATCCAAAGGTACCGCAATTGTTGTAGCCGGTGAAGGAATCAGATTGACCGGAACGTTTGTTATTAGATCAGCAATCGATTGGGGCGGGGTCAGTTCATAATTCGTGTCTTCCTTTTTGTCATAAATATACACATGCCCGACTTTAATGTCGCGTGTCTGTGGACGTTGATTTATGGAAACCAAGCCGGGGTTCAAGATCTTCGGAATACTCACATCTTGCTTAGCAACGTACAAAATTTTGATTTCGTCGGGCGAGAAGCTAATGATGTCAAATGATGTACTTGCGATTAGTGGGAATGGCTTTTTGAACGTTTCTAGCACCTTTTTCAAGTCTGCTTCCCGCTTTGTTTTCCATACAGCGAGCACGGCTTCTCGGGACCGAGTTACATCAATAAGATCGGTAGTCTCTTCGGTTGTTGAGAGCAAATAGGTTCGAGTCCCTACTTCAAACAGCATCTCTTTTTGGTCAGGTGACATTGAAATTGTAGCATTAGCAAAATCAACCCCTGCGGGAAATAATTTCTTAGCCACAAGCAACTTAAGTGGGTTGAAGAGTGAAAGTTGGCGTCGAGCGTTATCGAGGAAGTATATGCCATCTTTTGCAAGCTCAGCCGGAACATCGGTGGCTTCTCCGGAGTCGGCAAGTAAAATGACATTATTTGATTTCTCGTAATAGAAAGCTTTTACTATCCCAAGTGAGGTAAGCGGCGAGAGTGAAGGGTTTTGGGGAAACAAAATGCCGTCTGCTCGCATAACCAGTTCTCCTTTCAACTTTAAATCAGTACCCCATGTGGAATACCCTTCTTTTTTAAGCTCTACATGGTAATCGCCCGGGGGGAGGGTAATATTGGAATTCGTTACACCGTATAATTCTCCATTAATATATATCTTGGCAGCGTCCGGTGAAGAAGTAGCAACTAAAATTCCCGTAGAAGTAACTTCTTGTTTGCCGAAATTAAGACGATACCCACGGGCATAACCGACAATAAGAATAAAGGCGATGCCGAAGACGATGGCTAAAATAAACCGTATCACAACTTTCGAGAACATGTACTAATTGTATCATAGTGTCATTCTGAGCGCAGCGAAGAATCTCCATCCTTTACTCCGCTCGATATCGTGTTTGTCGACTCGAGTGAAGAGTTGCTTCACGCTTCAACTCGTCTCCAAACAGATATCTCGCGCCGTACTAGGTTGAATATGATTCGCATGCTTTAAGTATTGTCCATAGTTCGCTAAAAATACCCATTCCGGCATGGTATAATGGTCTAAATTAGCTCTTTTTAACCTATCTTATTATAATATAAATGTATCATAAGATATCATCTAACGTTTTATGAACTTTCGCAAGAAAATTGGCATCGATTTAGGGACCGCAAACACATTAGTATATGTAGTGGGAAAAGGAATCGTTCTGAATGAGCCCACGGTTGTTGCGTATTCGCTGCAAAGCAAACAAATTTTGGCAGTAGGCGAAGATGCGCGTGAAATGCTGGGCCGAACTCCAGGAACCATTGTAGCTGCTCGCCCGCTTAGGGAAGGCGTTATTGCTGATTACACAGTGACTGAGGCCATGATAAGCTACTTTATTAAGAAAGCCATTGGTGGTACCAGCTGGGGCGGCATTGATTTGATGATTTCAATTCCCGGAGGATCGACGCAAGTTGAAAAGCGAGCGGTGGTAAGTGCCTGTAAAAATGCTGGGGCATCTGAAGTATATCTTATGGAAGAGCCTCTGGCTGCGGCCATAGGAGCCAAGGTGCCTATTTCTCAGGCTTCGGGCAATATGATTATTAACTTGGGCGGTGGTACGGCTGAAATCGCCATTATATCCCTTGGTCAGCTCGTGGTGTATAAAAGCGTCCGAGGAGCCGGCACCAAGATCGACGAAGCAATTATTAATCATCTGCGTAAAACGCACAATCTGATTATCGGGGAACGAACTGCTGAAGAAGTGAAAATGAAAATAGGGAATGCATACCTAGACGAAGCAAAAGATACTCGTATGTATGAAGTCCGCGGTCGCGACTTTCAGTCGGGTTTGCCACGGATTGTTGATATTAGCGAGGCTGATCTTTCAGAAGCACTTCAAAAACCGCTCAAAAATATCCTTGATGGAGTGAAAGAAGTTCTCTCCCAAACGCCGCCGGAACTAGCTTCCGACATTGTCGATCGTGGAATCGTGCTTTCCGGAGGAACGTCACTTTTACACAACATTGACAAATACTTTACAAATAAAATTGGAGTAGCTGCTTTTGTCGCCGAAGAGCCATTATTTTGCGTAATTCGAGGGGTTGGAATGGCAATTGAGAACCTAGATAGCTTTAGAGATGCTGTAAGATAGCTTATAAGAAAGCAACGTCCTTGAAGGCGTTTTAAAAGCGCTCGGATAGAGGTGTAAATGAGTAAACTGGAAATAGCCGTAGAGTATAATATATATGTAAGGTTGAAAAATCCTTCATATTAAGTTAATAGTAGTATCAACCTTTTAAGACAAGATAAAAGTAAAACAATAGTGTTCAAATAAGTTGAACAAAGTACCCAAATATCAGGAAGCCCTTGTGTTTAATATAAACCTATACAAATAAACTTTATGCAATCTAAAAATCATCTCCTCGGGATACCAATTCCAACCGAGTCAAAAAGCGCTATCCGAGAGAAAATTATTAAAAACATTTTTGAAACCAAAAGATTTTTCCATGTAGTATCGTTAAATCCCGAGAATTTTGTGCTCACAACGACTAATTGGGAGTTTAAAAAGGTCGCCACAGAGGCCCAAATGCGTATTCTTGATGGTATAGGAGTTATCGTTGCTGCAAAACTGTGCTCAATTCCCGTTGGTGACCGGTACAGTGGGGTTGATTTGATGTCGGACTTGCTCAAAGAGGCTCACAACAGACGCTTACGAGTACTACTAATCGGTGGAGGTGATAAAGTAGCAGACAAGGTAATTGAGTGCCAAAAGGAAGCTTTTTCAGGCATTGAATTTACAGGCACAACAGGAATTGCTAATATCGCACGACCAACGGATGTGGAAGAAGCTGAGATTGCTTCTATAGTTGCTGCTACAAAGCCACATATGGTATTCGTGGCCTACGGCTCCCCAGCCCAAGAATTATGGATAGAACGTCATAGCAAGCTATTTGCTGGAATGGTAGTAATGGGGGTTGGGGGAGCTTTTGACTTTTTATCGGGAAATATTGCCCGTGCACCCAAGTGGATACAGAAGGCCGGATTTGAGTGGTTATTCCGGCTTGTGCGCCAGCCCAGAAGAATTTGGCGACAACTGCGGTTGGTGAAGTTCATGTGGTTGGTAGGGAAAGAAAGATTGTCATTCTGAGCCGAAGGCGAAGAATCTCCGCATACTCCGCTCGATATCCTAATCCTCATCATATAAAACAACCTGGTAGGTTGAATACGCACGTACAACCTCGAAGGTTGTCTAGGCACGTTCCACCTCGGAGGTTGACAAAGCTGGCAAATCAGATATCTCGCGCCGTATATTAAGAGGTATATAATAGTGTATGCCACTTCAGCCTGATGAACTTACTGGACTTATTCGCGTTCTAAAATACTATGCTTTCTTTCGGTATGCAGCTACCCTAGATGACATCTATATTGCATATCCATACAAAGTCTCACGTCGTCACATGGATCTTATACTACGCACGGCCGTAGCTGAAAAGCGTATTTTAACAGAAGATGTTGCTGGGACAAGCTTCTATACACTGCCCCCCCAGGGTATAACCCTCCACGAGATTGAGCGAAAAATTAAATCTGCCGATGAAAAACTTGCTGCAGTGAATTTATTCCTATCGGTTGCAAGATACCTTGCCCCAGTATATTTGATCGGACTTTCAGGATCGCTTGCAATGAAAAATTCGGGCAAAAATGATGATGTGGATTTTTTTGTTATTAGTGCCCCCGGACAAGTATGGACAGTGCGCATATTACTCCTTCTCCTCGCAACACTCCTAGGCCTTCGTCGCAAACGAGGCGTAAAAAATGCTCCCGGAAAAGTATGTTTGAATCTATTTTTCGATGGTAGTGATTTGGCCGTTCCAGATCATAAGCGTACCCTATATATTGCGCACGAAATCGCCCATATGAAACCGCAAATTGTTAAAAACAGCATATACGAACGATTCTTAGAAGCTAATTCATGGGTATATACGTTTCTCCCAAATATGACACGACCGCAAATAGCTCCCCAAACCGCTCATTACTCCCGAGTTCGACTCAATCCACTCAGCTCACTACTCGAATTGCTGTTCAAAAAGTTACAACAGAAAATCATAGCTAAACACCTAATAAATGAGCTAGTTAGTAATACTCAGATGTGGTTTTATCCAGATGATTTTGAGCGAAAAATGAAAAATATGCTATGATTAAGGACATGATTTTTGGAAGAAAGAAAAAGAAAGTAATGAAGATGGAATTTGAGCCCGCACCCGACGTTATGGAAATCGTGCATGAAGTAGTCGGCTCACTTCCAATGCCACATATTAAATTGCAAAACATTCACACGGTTCGCAGTAACTACAGTAAGGCGCGTGCCTATGCTCGCGTATGGGGAACAGCTCGCATTTTCCATGAGGCTGCAGGTATTCCACCAACATATGTTATCGAAGTCCTATCACATTATTACGATAAGCTCCCTGAAACGGAAAAAATAAAGGTAATTATTCACGAGCTTATGCATATTCCTAAAACGTTTTCAGGAGCATTACTCTCACACAAGGGTCCACATCATGCTATTAATAAACGTACTGTTGAAAAAATATACCAACATCTAAAATCGTTGGGTTAGCCACTGTTTAGGAAATGTTTCATGCTATAATATCTGCAGTTTGCCACATCTGGAGGAGTCGCATAGCTGGTCCATTGCGGGGGATTGCTAATCCCCTGAGTAGAAATACTCACGTGGGTTCAAATCCCACCTCCTCCGCCCACACATTTACTGTAATTTTTCGTACGCATATTTCACTCGCTGCCACACGGTGAATCCGGAAAGGATAAGTAAAATCACAAAAACAATCTCCAACACATTCATTGTTTGAATACGAACTAATGGAAAGAGTAAGAACAAAATAAATCCTACATATATTGTAATCAGCCGCTCCGTTCGTTCCACGATCCCTACATTAAATATAACGCTGCCACCGCTTGCAAGCTCTCCGCGCGATCGTGCGTAGCTAATTAAAAATGAAACAAGCGCGAGGGGTACAATAATTTCCCAGCGGACCAAACCTGCAAATCCGAATGCGCATATGAGCATAAAATCTACTCCGCGATCAACAACCGAATCCAAAAATCCGCCAAACTTACTTGTTTTTCCTTGTGAACGGGCAATGGCACCATCAATGAAATCCAAAAAGCTTCCTAAATAAACCACGAGTGCGGCTGCATAATTTCCCGCATTCAAAAAATATACGAATAATAAGGCAGGCACAACTCCGAGCAGTGTTACCGTATTTGGACTCAGGGGAATGTTCCCGGCAAATTGGGTCACTCTTTTTTCTATGGCTGGTTTATACTGAGAAAGCATATGTCGTATAACGTTGATTTACATACTCATTCTACACTATCGCCCGACGGAGGTTTGTCGATTTCTGATTATTCGCGTTTACTCTCTGTCCGAACATTGGATTACATTGCCATTACCGATCATAACGAAATTGCGTTTGCTCAAGAGGCGCATAAAACCCTTGGGGAAGCGATAATTGTCGGGGAAGAGATCATGACGACTGAAGGTGAAATTATTGGCCTGTTTCTTTCTGAAAAAATTGAGCCCCATTTGTCGGCCCGCGAAACCATTACACAGATTAAAAAGCAAAAAGGACTCGTGTATATTCCACATCCGTTTGAAACGATGCGTAGCGGGCTGTCCGTAGCCAGTTTAAGCTCACTAGTAGAGTATGTGGATATTGTCGAAGTATTTAATGGTAGGGGATTGTTTACGAATAAAAACAGGGAAGTACAGGAACTCGCGCACCAACACTCCCTTGTTACCACTGCCAGTAGTGACGCCCATTGCCGCGCAGGAGTGGGGAATAGTTTTGCGACAGTTTCTGATAAAATTACTAAACAGACCCTCGTGAGTCAATTAGCAAACGCGCAATTACATACAAAATACGCTCCAATGTACTCGCTGTTATGCCCAAAAATAAATATGCTTAAAAAAAACTTTATCCATGAATAACCCCAAAACGCTTTTTTTAATCAATCCATTTTCAAACGAAGGAAATGCTATGCGTAGCTGGAATCGCGCACACAAGCAATATCCAGGCATACTCCCACAAACTCCAGTTGATATTACAAAAATTACAGACGTGAAGGATTATCTTATAAAAGATAATCCGGCGCGGGTAGTCATAATCGGCGGAGACGGTACTATAAATATCGTTTGTCAGGCAGTTTTAAGCATGAAGCATAAACCACAGCTTGCAATTATTCCGTTTGGCTTTGGAAATGCGCTCGCATATTGTCTTGGTGTTGAAACGCTTGAAAAAGCAGTATATGTTTTGCAACAGGGGACCCCTATTACCATTGATCTCATGAAAACATCGCTCAAAAATCACCCGATAGGCGTATTTAATATTAGTGTTGGTTTTGATGCGCGCATAGTACATTTGCGGGCAAATAATAAATATATTGGTATTCGTTCGTATGTACTTTCTGCAATACGTGGATTCATTGAGCACAAGAAGAAACAACTAACTCTCATTATCGACGATAAAGTACATATGACCATCGAATCATCGAGTTTAGTCATCGCCAACTGTCCCATTATCGGAAAAAATTTTCTTACATCGCCGGCTGCTGCTTTGAATGATGGATTGCTCGATTGCACGCTTTTTTCAAGCCGATATACGTATATAACGAATTTGCGTTTGCGGGGGTTTAAACATCCGTTTTACAGTGAATCAGGCAAGGTGCATTTTAAAGCGTCAAAAATTGCTATTAAAGGCGAGTCGCTTATTCAAGTAGATGGCGATCCGGAACGCGAAGATGAGTTGTTGTCTATCGAAGTTTTGCCCAAAGCAGTTACTTTTTTACGTAACAGCGATAAATATATTACGTTACCGGCATTACCTTTTAAAAACGTATGAATATTCTAGCTCTCATATGGCTCTTTTTACCCGCAGGAATTGCGAATATGGCACCTATTTTTGCCAGCAAAATTCCGTGGCTAAAAACGCTCGATTTCCCCATGGATTTTTACGTACAATATCGGGGAAAAAGATTATTGGGAGACCATAAAACAATCCGGGGACTTATTTCTGGAATTTTATTGGGAATTGCTACGGTATATGTACAAAAACAGCTTTTTCTATCATCAGAATTTATACAGACGGTAAGTTTGCTGCACTATCCCACACAGAGCACTTTCATGCTTGGTACTCTCCTGGGCGCAGGAGCGCTTATTGGTGACGCGGTAGAGAGTTTTTTTAAACGGCAACTAGGCATCGAATCGGGAAAAAGTTGGTTTCCGTACGATCAGATTGATTATATTGTGGGAGCAGCTATATTTATTTTCCCTCTCATTGCACTTTCTATTGTTGAGTACACGCAAACAATCCTCATTTTCTTTATTCTCCATATTCTTGTAACTTATGTAGGATTTCAATTGAAGCTAAAAAAAGATCCGATATAGGCACCGTCCTATTTACTTCCCTATAGTATCATGGTATACTACTGCCTATGTCCCGAGAAATAACAACGTCTATTAACATGCCTGATACTGCCCTTTGGGGCGATTTTGGTGCTCCAAATGGAGCTCAATTTACTTTTGACGCGCCGCATCATGTTCCCGGAACCCATGCGATTTTAGAAAAACCAGTTGCGCAAACAGGAAAACCGGGAATGGGTCAGTCGAGTCTTGATCAAATGCGTGAAGATGAGCTGGTTCAAGATCTGCGCGATGCATACGGAGAAGACTGGATATATCACAAGCCTATTACCGAGGAACAGCCATACGATCAAGAAGTGACTTCGGCGAATGGACAAAAAAGTGGGGTTATTCGTGATACTCCAAAGGAGCCTACGCATGTTGTAATTGAAGTGCCAACAGCTACTCCAGAACTATTGGAGATAGTACCATCCCCTACACCACAATCAGTTGAACTTCCCAAAGGGCGCATTGTACCCTATGAAGATGATTTTATTGTAGGAGCAGTGTTGACGGTCGGCTTAGCTGCCGCAGGAGGAGCAGTTGTATATAGGAATGAATTGCTGGATTTTAAGCGAAAACGTATTGATACAGCAATGAATCGAGCCAAAGAAACACTGATACGTATGAAACTGAATTATTTACTAGAACGAGACTTTTTTTTAGAAACACTAACAGGGGATGAGAGTATGCAAGGAATAGAAGCGGTAAGAGATCATATGGCTCAGACTGATAGATATCGCCATATGCTGCATGCATGGAATAAAAAAGAATTACGAAATTTAAAGAAACTTGCAAAAGACGCATATGTGGATCATGGAACGGAACCCGTCACTAGTGTTTTACAAGCAATGACCGTATGTCGCGCACTCAACGAACAAGGAAAGCCGACTACGCCAACAACAATTTTATTACTTTTACAAACCGAACATGAACCTCTTGGCAAACCAGGAGAAATTGCAATACGACGAGAAGGGGATAATTTAGTTTTAACAGCTTATGGTGAAGTTTACAAAGGTTTAAGTTCACAACAAATTGCAAATCGTCTCAAGGGTGCTCCTAAGCGAGAGCAAGAGAGACGAAAAACCGTTTTCGCGCGCGCGGTTGAAGTAATCAATCATACATTCAAAGATTAATTTCATAAATTTCCCTGTCTGCGCTCCGTCGGCAGAGCCTTTGGCGGCGCACGACCGGCAGATGGGCTTACTGTATGCACTGAAAGCCTCTTAAAGCCTTTGACTGATGAGTTCATAGAAGAAATACGCTCAGTATAAGTCATCGTTTCTTTTTGGATCCATGTCCATTATGACTCTTTCCCCATTTCACTGTATTCCAAAAACGTTCGTGGAAAAAGTAAATGGTGGTGCTTGAAACATTAGAAAAAAACAGTACTCCAAGCGTAAGATCTATACGGTTGGTAATGGCGTACACAATAATAACGTCTGACACGATAATAATACTTCTAAACGTGAGTGCCTTTGCAACGGATCGTTTTACGTGTTCGTGATAGTGGGCCATGGAATTAGGATAGCAAATATATATATGCTTGACAATAGAAAAATGCATATGTAATATATGAAGATATGAATAAATATTTAACACCTCTTTTAGCTCTTGTTGTGGTTGTTGCACTTGGTGCGGCTGGTTATTTTTACATGCAGTATACAGATGTTCAAAAAGCATTAATGAGTGCGCAATCTAAACCAGGAAGTACGGCCGCTGCCGCCGCTGATGCAAAAGTTGTAGGAATGGTCGAAAAGCTTATTGAACTTCCTAAAGATGAATCACCAACGCTTGCAACCGTTTCAGACAAGTCAAAACTTGCCACCCAAAGCTTTTTTAAGAATGCTCAAAATGGTGACAAATTGTTGATCTTTGTAAAATCTAAAAAAGTAATTTTGTATCGACCATCAGAAGACAAAATCATTGAAGTCGGAACAATCAATGTTTCTCAAGCAGCTCCAACCGGAAAAGCCGGTCCAACCGAAAAAGCTACGCCAACAAAAGCGGACGAAAACTAAGTCAAAAATCTACTTGATTTTATCTAAATAATCCCTACAATGAATGTATGTGTACTAATTCACCATACATTCAATAATGCAATCCACACTCCTTAAAAAAAATATACTACTTCTTGGACTCCTGGTCATTACGACTATCGCTACAGTTATTGGCGTTCGATACTTTATCTTCGCCAAGACCGTGTTAGTTCCTGCTGGCTACTCGGTGCTTTCATATTTTAATGCTCTTGAAGTTGCTGATAAAAATAGCGATGGACATATTAATGCGGTCGATGCAGCGCTTACCATAAAACGTTATGGCACTTCAAAAGTTGTAGCGGGTGGCCAATTTGGGAACTCGGTAAATGCGCTCGAACGATCGTTTCAGCTGGAAAATTTAAATGTTAATATTGCGGCAAAAAAAACAGAAATACTTGCAAACGCGGAAAATAAGCGACGATATTCAGAAGATTTAGTTGTAGCAAATGAATCGCTCCTGCCAGTTCCTCAGTATGTTAAAGAAGATAAAGCATTTAATCAGTCGGCCGCTTCACGAGCTCAAAATACTACTCAAGCAACAGCGCTAGCAACCACTCAAACAACCACTACTTCAGGAGGGGCATCAGCCGGAGGAGAAGGAACTGGTAGCAAAGGCGCAGACTCAGGTAAAACAGTCATTCCTTCAGTATTGGGCACCGTATCGCCATATACCGGTTCAGCGGGGTTTGATTATCCAATTGCCGTTCCTGCCGGACCAGGGGGAATTGCACCAGCACTTTCACTCAGTTACTCATCGGGATCAGTCGACGACGCATTACCATATGATGATAAATATATTGCCGGTCAACGCGATTCAGATGGTAGTCAAGTTAATGCGTACGCTTACAAAAGTGTAACATCGTACGTACCATTTTATGCTGGGTATGGCTTTAATCTTGGCGGCGGAGGATCTATCGTTCGCGACACGCGACAAGAAAAAGATGTATATGTAATCAAAGGCGACATTCATCATCGATTTTTGCTTAATTTACCTTCGGGGCTCTCGGTTGAGCTGAAATATAATAATAAAACACGCCGATGGGTTTCAATTCCCGAAGGATTTGTAAAAATTGATCATCTACCTCCTGCACCAGCAAGTGAAGCCACAACGCTTGGAAATGGGGCTGATATACAACCAAGTATCGACGGTATTATGATGCCTGGATCTGATTATAAATTAGTAGATTCGGGTGAATGGGTGATTACTGCGTCAGATGGAAGTAAATACTATTTTGGTGAAAAGAAATTACAAGATAAAATAAGTGCTGATGGTGGAATACACGGACGTGCGTTATTAAAGACAAAAGATAAGCGAAAAGTATCGGGAGGGGATGAGGAAACATACGATGCTGTTCATCATGCAATTACGAATAATGGCGGTATTTACAATGAATTTGACATAGCCGATTTATGTACTGGTGGCACTTCGGGTAATCCATGCGACAATTGGAAAAACAGTGACGGCCAACGTGTTCCGGGTCGTTTTACCAAAGATAAGCCAGTACTTTTAACAACGAAATGGTTATTACGACGAATGGAAACAAGCGACGGACGAGCAATCGATTATAGCTACGATAGCTATCAAAAATATTACGGCGAGTTTTATTCAAAAGGTTGGGAGAATCGATTAGCGTATGCAACAGTAGATTCATATCTGCGAGAAATTACCTGGAATGATGGGAAGCATAGAGTTCTATTGACTCGCGAAAATCGATCAGATATTTCTGATAGACAATTTACCAGTATGCAACGGTTGTCAAAAATCGACGTGCAAACAAAGCTACAAGCTGATGACAAATTTCACACGGTTCGTCGGTATGAATTGGGATATATAAATGACGATAAGGCTATGGAACCAGCAGGTGGACGTAATGAATGGAAATCATCACTTCTTTCTTCAATTCAGGAATATGGAACTGACGCCGATTCGACAAAAACAAAAACGCCACCGGTAACATTTCAATATAAAGCCTACGGATTTGAAGATGGACCTTCAGGTTCAACAATTTATCTTTCATCAATAATAAATGGCTATGGTGGAGAAACGAAATATGCCTATCAACCATTTACGTATCCACTCGTAAATGGGGCAGGCGACATGACACGTGGCCCTCGACGATTACGGGTTATCGAAAAGAAAGTTGTTGATAAAACATCGACACCTAATAAGTCCTTTAGAGAAACATATGACTACAAAGACGCCAATGGAAACGAATCTTCATGGGGATTTGCTGAAAGAATCCGAGGGGAATCACGCACGGGGCGGGAATTCTTAGGTCATTCCCAGGTTGAGATTAAGTCGTATGACTTTGATTCTCAAAAAGTTTTATCGCATTCAAAAACGCAATTTTTCCAATTTAATGGCGAAATTGTAGCTAATAAGCCTATTAAACGACATTGCGTAAATGGCGAATGTGAAGAAACTACCGAGCCAGGGTTTGCGTGTTTTGAACCTCATATGAACAAAGGTCGACCAAGTTTAGAAATCGTATACAATCAGCTTCCGGGCGGAGGAGAGATTGAGGCTTCTCGAAAAGAAGTTCATTATAACTACCGAACACTTGAATGGAACGCGGCAAATCAGGGAACTATTAAGGAAGATAAGCTTGATGTAACAAGTAAGAAATGTAATGGGATTGGCATGAACCAACCGTATTTTGTATATGCAAAAGATACTATTTCCACAGTAACCGAACCTGCTAATCCTGAATTTAATAAAACTGGAGTACTTGCCAACTTGAAAGAAACACCAGTGAATACAAAAACAGTCAAATCAGAAAATTTAGCCTATGATTTATTCGGAAACCTACTTCAAAGCGTTTCATATGGTGAAGTTGATGAAAAAAAGAATGATAAAGATCCAAAAGACAATCGTTACTCTTTTGGCTACTACTTAACAGGTAATCCAAATTGGCTCAATAATTTAGCGTACGTAACATACTCATCCGATCAAAAAGATTGTGCGCCTGGTAACTTTGCCTGCCAATACGGAAGGTCAGAAATGTGGTACGACCGTTTCTATATTAATCAACCCGATATTAAAATTTGGGAACAAAAACCGGTCTTGGGGCTTGTTACCCAAACGAAGTCATTTATTGAAACTGATGCTAATCATGATAATAAGCATGATGATCCAATCGTTGCGTATGGTGGAACCGAATACCTGCGTCTCTCCAACAACCCCGCTGATCAAGATACGAATCCGGATAATGACACAATCGATCAACGTCGTGGAGGCCCGATAAAAATGTATGGTCCAAAACCTAATTTAACCTCAGTAAAAGGCGACACATTTAAAGATATTGCCGATCAAATTACACTACTTTCGCAAACAAAGTATGACGACTACTATCATACGTTGGTTCAATGGAGTGAAAATGCACTCGGACACAAAACTCGGCTAGAAGATTATGACTATTTATTACAAGCCCCCCGAAAGAGTTTTGCCCAGATAAGCAAAAATCCCGAAGTATTTAGTGCCTCGCGGGTAGAATTTGATCCATTGGGTCGTATGGTCGCTTCATTTGGTCCACACCCGGCTGATCCAACTAAAACGTTCGAATATCCACAGTCAATAAACACTCAATTTGATGATCGAGGCGACGCCGGCTTGGCAACACGTCAACTTTCGCTCGTTTCCCAAACGAATGATGGTTTCCACTATGTAGCTTCCGACACATTCTACGATGGTATGGGTAAAGTAAGACAGACACAGGTCCTTTCCAAGAAAGTAATGGGCGCACCAAAACGATTGGTTTCAGATGCGGTGTATAATGCTGCTGGCCAGCAGCTTGAGCAATTCCAATTGCAAGAAGCCGATGCAGTAACGCTTCCTAAAGTTACGACCGAAAATTACAAAACAGTTATTCGCTCTACGCCTCCTGCTCTCACAACAATCCCGCATACGGTAGTATCTCGATCTGTGTTCGACGGACTTAACCGCCCGGTTCAATCGACTGTTCTTGATTTGGAAAATAAAACGGAATTGGTTAGTAGAACAGCATATTATGTAAATGCACAAAAAGCGGTTAACCCCAAAGGAGTTGTAACAGTTGCTACTACTGATAACCTTGGAAGGCCCTCGGATGCTTTGGTAATTGATCCTGCGGGCGATCAACACTCGTTGACCCAAAATGTGTATGGTCAGGCAATGCTCGATAAACCAACAACTACAACGTATAAATCGCTCAAAAATCTTGATGGTGGAAGCGTAGCCACAACACTCGTTAAATACGACAAAGGTGGACGAATCATCTCTTCGGATGAGCCTTCATTGGGCAAAAGCTCATTTACCTACGATGTACTTGGGAACGTGATGAGTTTAACTCGAGCGGATCAAGAAACTCGTTCGGAATATGACATTTTAGGTCGATTAATCAAAACATCATATGTTAATGGTACGGGCGAACTATTCAATAAGGTTTCAGAAACTAAATCGAATATTGACTACGTGTACGATTCCGCTCCGTATGCCTTGGGCAAGCTCGTCTCTATTACTCACCACATGGGTAAGGATGAATTCACCTACGACAATCAAGGTCGTCAAAAAACGGTTAAAAAGACCATTGGCGATAAAACATATGCCACCACAAACGGCTACAACTCACTGTCGCAAATTAACAAAGTAGAATACCCCGATAATCATGTATATACCGCAAGTTACGATGAAGAAGGTGTAGCTCAAACATCAACGCTCAACGGCAAAAACCTCGCGCTTAACACAATCTTTGATAAATTTGGGAATGTTTACGAATCTCAGTTTGTACTAGGAGCTAATACCTATGTTTCGCGAACACCACATGACGCCTTGGGTCGTATTGACCAAATTGGATTTGCTAAAAAAACAGGAGATACATTACAACCCTACTTCTTTCAACAGCTCAACTACGATACATTCGCACAGCTTTCACCGTTAACAGAGATTTCGTTCAAAGATGGAAAAGAGGATAGAACTGATTATACGTACACCTATGATTCATTTGCCCGTTTAGTAAAAGCTGATTCAAGCAAATTTAACACCTCCTATTCATACGACCCATTTGGTCGAATTACGGCTAAAAACGAAAATGAGCCTATTACATATGCATACAACAACACATTCCCATTCTTTGCACCAAAATCAATTTCTATGCCGGTTGTATCTGAACCATCGCCTACTCCAACGGTTGCACAATCATCACCAACACTCGTTCCTACATCTGTCGAATCACCAAATAGAATTCCTACAGCTTCGCCCGATGGTCCATCTCCTACAAGCAAGTTGAAAGCATCTCCGACTCCAAGCAAAACGCCAACGCCAACTAAAAAACCAATAGGTATTCCGCTTCCTACGGCAAAAATTACGGCGGGAATATTTTTAACACCAATTCCAACAACGGTGCCGCCGCCAATGAGTTGTATGTTTGAGCCAATCGCGGCAATTAAGCTCGATGATAAAGGTTCACTTAGATCACTTACCACTACCGAAGCTGAGAATTTTGTAACGATCAACGACAAGCGCAAAGCCAAATACGATGTCGACAGCTCTAAAAAAGAATTCTGGAGCACATTTACCGATGGTTTCTTAAAAGCATGTCCACCGGGTGGATGCGACATGAAAGATAAAGAATTATGTTGTGTTGATGAAAAAAATGAACTTCCATATGCATACAAAGTGGGCGAAAAAGGATTTACGGGCAAAATTCAGCCGCTCGTAGCCCGAGCAAATATAACGCTTAATGATTTCACAGTAGGGAAAAAGAAGTACATAGTAGATAGAAAGTATTGTACAAATATGGCCGGTGCCGACGGTTGTCCACCGGATACTGAGGAAGTTGGAGGCTTGCGTGAACGGGGCGTTCCAGTGACCGAAATTCGAAATATACAAATTGGATGTAATAAAAGATATGAATATGGGTGGATCGTGAAAGAAGATAAGCTTAATCCAATTGAGGCTTTCTTTCGACGATTCTTGCCTGCAGATCGGGGAATCGCCGATGAACCACGTGGTGCTCCTGCACCGGCTCCACAAGGCACCACCAATTTCCGTTACAACGCCCTGGGCGCCATGCTTGAAGACAACAAGCAATGTTACACCTACAACCGTTTGAACCAACTTATTTCAATGAAGATCAAGAAAACAAGCGGAGTAGCATGTGATTCGGCAGATTTTATAAAAACCATTTACTTCTACTACGATTACGCCGGTACCTTAGTGCTTCAAGAAGAATTTAAGCCAGCCACTTCTAAGCCTTCAAAGCAAGTTTACTATTTTGGAGCCTACGAAGATGAATACTCGGAAGAATAACTCTGTTTTTAGATATATCTCTCAATTAGTCCTCATCGTTTATTCGATATCCATTGTGGGATTTGCGCCTCCAAAAGCCGTCGCACAATCAAGTACTACTAGAAAATCTCGTTTAACAATCGCATTAGGCAGCGCAACGATGCAGCTCGAAAAAAAAGATTCTCTTTTGACACAAAAACTTCTTATGCACGACTACCTCTCATCAACAAAAGTAGTTATTACCGAAGCAGGAGATGTATCTACGTACCCTTCATATTATCCATATGGTTCATCGATAGAGCAAACCTCTGTCGACGTAGCCAATAAGCAATACACCGGCCAGAAAAAAGTCTCCGACGACTCATCAATCTATAATTACAACGCCCGATATTACAACCCAACTAGCGCATTATTCATCCAACCCGACTCAGTTCGAGGTCCAGGAAGATACTCATACGTTTCTGGGAATCCAGTCCAGGGTACTGATCCGAGTGGACATGATGTATGTCAACAAGATAAGAATCTTGCATTCCTTTGGAATGCACTGGGACAATGTGGAAGCGATGAAGGAGAAGATTTTATGGGAGAAGAGGGTTTAGGATCAGTTGGAACGGTTATGGCTGCAGCGGAAGCCGCTTCGGGGGGGATAGGGGGCGTTGCCGCATGGATAGGGGACAAAGTTACCGGTAGTACATCAGGATCAGAATCAGTTAATTCTGCATATGCTTCACTATCAGGTGGAGCAGCAGCGGGTATATTTGCCATGGGAATGATGAGTCCCGATCCGGGAGATGGTGGAAGAATGGGGAAAATGTTAGCGCGATTTAGCGAACGAAAAAGCATTCAATATGCTGATGGATTTGCATATAGTGTTGACGTCCCACAAGGTCTAAAAGAAGGTTATGGGCGGTTTTTTAGAGGTGTAAAAAAAGAAGCTATCCACGCTGAATTCCGAGGTCCAGGAACGGCTGAGCAATGGGCTGCATATAGGGCACACAATAATAATAGAATAAATAAAGCACTTATTCCAGCTGGTCATTTTAGAACACGTTTGCGTGAAATATTACCCGGAGGTGAAAAGATTGATAGATTAATATTTGGATTATATGATAGACATTCAAGCTCTCAGTTTAAACGATTAGTAACTCAAGTTATGGGTGGGCAGGATAAGCATTATACTAGTTCATATGCAGTTGCTCGAGATTTATATGCAGAAGGTGGGATAGTGCTATATATTGATGCTCCAATCTCGCAAATGGCAAGACATTATAAAGAAGTTTTGGATCCTCGTGTTCCCGATGTATACGGAATTCCATTTGAAGAAATGGAGCGTTTTGCACCTAAATTATTTTCCGCAGGCCCAAAAATTTTGGCCCAATGATATGAATATAAATCATATCTTTGCAAAAAAAGTAGTAAGTTTTTATCGAGCGAATCATATAGATGGGGTGTTAAAACATATCTTTTTGCTTCCATTAGCACAGGGATTGAATAATTCCGGCAAATAAACCTAATATTGTATGAAATACACCTTTATACTACTTATAATTTCTCTTCTTTTTCTCTATCCTTCTCGTATTTTTGCCCAAACTCATACCACCCGCTTGCAAATTCCAGTGGGAAAAGCCACGATTCAGATCGAGAAGAAAGACAATACGGTAGCCGAGAAGTTTTTTATTAAAGATTACCTTTCATCAACGAAAGCAGTTATTAGCGAGTCAGGAGAGATGTCTACATACCCTTCATATTATCCATATGGGTCATCGATAGAGCAAACTTCCATCGACGTAGCTAATAAGCAATACACTGGTCAGAGGAAAGTGTCGGACGACTCATCAGTCTATAATTACAACGCCCGATACTACAACCCCACAAGTGCGTTATTTATCCAACCCGACTCAGTTCGGGGCCCCGGAAGATATTCTTACGTAGCAGGTAATCCAGTTCAGGCCACGGATCCTTCCGGACACGACTTATGCCAACAAGACAAGTCACTTGCTTTTTTGTGGAAAGCCGTCGGTCAGTGTGGTGGAGCAGAAGGAGAAGATTTTATGGGAGAAGAGGGTTTAGGATCAGTTGGAACGGTTATGGCTGCAGCGGAAGCCGCTTCGGGGGGGATAGGGGGCGTTGCCGCATGGATAGGGGACAAAGTTACCGGTAGTACATCAGGATCAGAATCAGTTAATTCTGCATATGCTTCACTATCAGGTGGAGCAGCAGCGGGTATATTTGCCATGGGAATGATGAGTCCCGATCCGGGAGATGGGATGAGGATTGGAGGAGCGATAAAAGGCGGATTGGGTCGATCAGCGCGCAGTATGAATGCTATGCAAGATTTGTTGAGTGAGTTTCATGCGGGCCAGCTTGTTACAGACGCAGGTGGTTTTACATTTAGTTCAGCCGTATCACCCCTTGAAGAGGGCATGATGCGTTTTTATAGGGGTATTGAAGGTAAAGCAGTAAATTCAGAATTTTTGGAGCCGGCAACAGAACAAGCTGCTGCTGCATTTAGCGCAATGTGGCCAGACTACAGTGCATTGCCATGGAATCATAGCATGTCGAGGCTTAGAAGAGGGCTAAGTAAAATTTCTTCGAGGTTGGATAGAGCAATTTTTGGCAAGGTCGACGATCGTTACAAAGCCAAGTTTATGGAACTTGCAAGTGAGGGTATGGGGGGAGGTAGCCCGAGATGGTACACCACAGATCTTCAAGGCGCACGAAACTGGTATACAGGAGATGGGAATGGATTATTACTATATTTTGATGCACCGATGAGTGAAATGATGGAGCATTTACAGTTTACGTTCACTAATCCAAAAGTTAATGACGCATATCTGGTACCTTATAACACCTTATTAGAAAAAAAACCGAAAATTTTTGGGATTGGGAGCAATTTTGCACAACCGCAATGAATGCGGGTAAAGGTATGAAAAACATATATATAAGCTTTATCGTCATACTCATACTTACTCTTTTTTTTCCATCATCTTCCTTTGCTCAATCTCGCACAACCCGCTTTCGAGTTCCCGTGAATAAAACAATAATACAGGTCGAAAAGAAAAATAATAAAGTGACTAAAAAAGTTCTCATTCAAGATTATCTTTCTTCAACTAAATTTGTCCTTAATGAAAATGGAAAAGTAGCGAGTATTCCATCGTATTATCCGTATGGGTCGTCATTTGTTCCGCTTTCATTGGTCCAATCAGCCAGGCAATATACTGGTCAACGAAAGGTTTCAAATGACTCCTCGGTTTATAATTACAACGCCCGATTTTATAACCCGCAAACAGGTGTTTTTATTCAACCTGACTCTGTGGAAGGTCCTACTCGATATACGTACGTCTCAGGGAATCCTATAATGCTAAATGATCCAAGTGGTAATTGCCCAACGTGTATTGTTGGAGCTATTGCGGGGGCAGCTCTAGATATTGGCTTCCAAACGCTTGTTCAAGGCAGGGACTTCAGTCAAATTAGTTTGAAAAGTGTATTTTTTTCGGCAGCTAGCGGGGCAATCGGGTCAGGAATTTCTGCAAAAATAGGACAAATTGCTACTACAACCGCGTCGAAAGTAGTTATGCGGTCGGTTGGGAGTTATGCTACAGATTTTTCGGTAGCGGCAATAGATTCCGTGATTAGCAATGAGCCAATGGAAATGAACTCATCGCTTTCGGCTACAAAAGCAGTGTCTGGAAATGTTCTCAATGCCGCACTAGGGTCCTCAGCTAGTACTGGGCTAGGGACTGTAACAAAGTACGCAACAAAAGCTTACTTTAAGACAATAGACCAAGCTACTTCTAATCCCGTTTCCTTTGAGCAACAACGAAAAGATAATCGTACTCGACGACAAGAAGCATTCGAAAATCGATTTTATACTAATTTAGCTTCAATGAATACTCAAGACGCTTCTAGGATTTATGATCTCACAACAACACTTGCATACTCTTTACAAGCAATAAAAGAAAATCGTGAGCGTATAAAGCAGATTGGCAAAAAATTGGGTGAAGATTGGCGCGTTCTTGATAATGCTCAAAAAAGAGCATATTTTGAACAAGCAAGGACAATAAATAGCTTTGTAAAACAAGATCAAAAAACGGCATGGCAGGCATTTATTAAAATATATCAATCTGGTGTGTTAAAGTAGTTTGGTCTTGAAAAGAGGAGAAGGGCTTTTATACTAATACACGCATGGAGTACAATACGTTTTGAGAAAGTGATATGTGATCAATCAATTTTTGTGTCGCCGGTGGGTTGTCTGCCTGCGGATGTTGTAATCTGCTTCATAAGTTTCGTATTTGCTGAAAAGGGGAGTCGGGAAGATTTTTGCATACTAGGTGGATATGCGGGGTAGGGGCGAGTATATTTTACGGCTGCGTTAATGAATTTTGAGGTATTAACCACGTTCTGTAGCGTTGGATTTGGACTGAAATTTCCTTGCATAATAATATTTCCCGGTTCATCGTAAGGCTCGTCTTTAAAATTTTCAGCAAAACGTGGTAACAACTTTTCAGCATCACCAGGAATGAATATGTTATTTTGTACGTTTACTATAGCACCGAGCGTAGATCGAATGCCACTATTGGTCCAATTTTCAATGACATTATTGTACATATCGACCGTACCGTATCGTACACGAGGGCTCCGTTGACCAAAATTGCTAAAATAATTTCCCCACAGCGTCACTTTACTTACCTGGGTATCGGTACTGCTATTGCCAATAAGCATGACTTTTTCATGATTAGTTAACTTTGATCGAGAAACAGTAACGTTGTGACTTGCACTTACAATATCAATAAGACCATCAGAATATTTTTGCGCAGTAATATGATCAATCCATACATGATGACTGTTGCGGATTTCTATCGCATCACCCTTTCCATCGGTAAATTCCAAACCTGCCACGATAACATTGCTTTCATTTTTAATGAGGAGCCCTCTATTTTTGATCGTTATCTTTTTTTTCAACCCCAGTATGGAAGTGTTTGATCCAACAAACACTTGGCTCCTAAGTTTGATTTCACCATCTTTTTCAAAAATAACAATTTTGGGTTCATCGCTTTTTACGAGCTCGCGTAACGAATCAGTTCCTTTATCAGTGTAATCTTTAACCGTGAGAACTTTTGTGTTTGAACTCAATCCTCCGGTAGTTGGGGTGTCCATAGCAGCGTATCCTGCTAAGTCTTTCAATATATATGAATATGGAATAGTATTTTTTGTTTGATTTTGCGGAATTTGTTTTTGCGTACTTTCAATTGGTTCAATAATCCACCCATATTCTATATCAACATCACAGGTTATATGTATAGGTCCTATTTCAGGGTCAGTCCAGCTATTACGATCAACGGTAGCATGTGATGCAACGAGTGGTCGAGGAGATACAAGTATGGGATTTCTATCGCATCCAACCGTTGAATTTCCGCGCTGTTTGCAAAATGCGCCGGTAACTTGCCAGTTGTCGGTATTAAGATCGGTTAAATAAATATAGGCATTGTCATGATTTTTATAAGGATAAAAAGTGTAGTTGTTTGTTGAAAAAGAATATTCTCCTTTTTCATTCATTTCTTCTACCTGCCGACCCAGATGACCCGACTTGTTATTTATAATACCCAAATTAATGCCATCATTCCCATTGGCCTGTTCCGTTCCATCCAAGGGAAGATTATCAGCTCGAACCACACGAGCCGTAATTGAAAACGGACAGTTTGGCGCAGCGTTTGATCTCTGTATCTGAGCCGATCGTACTGCAATGGTAATTCCTACGATCAAGAGAACTAGAGAGAAAAGAATGATAATTGTCGATGTCTTATTGGGTACAAATTTTATGCTCATTCATACCTATGATAGCTAAATTAGGCAGGTGTTGTCAATCAGATGGACTATGTCGTATGTGCCAGGGGAGGGACTTGAACCCTCACCTCATTGCTGAGACACGGTTCTGAACCGTGCGCGTATGCCAATTCCGCCACCCTGGCTGTGTTTATATATTATACTGTACACATGAAGCTACTGATTGGCCTGGGAAATCCCGGAGAAAAATATGAAAAGACTCGTCATAATGTGGGAGTTATGTTGGTGGATAGGGCGGAGGAGATGCTGAAACAAGTTCAGCATGACAATGTTGCTCTGAATGACAAGTCTGGGTGGAAAGCCTTAAAACTCAAATGTTTTATGAACGATTCAGGTATAGAAGTTCGTCAGGCAATGAACTTTTATAAAGTCGATTCAAACGACCTTATAATTGTGCACGATGATTTAGATATAAAGCTCGGTGAATTCAAGATTCAACACGGAAAAGGTCCGTATGGGCACAATGGAATACTTTCTATAGAGCGCGAACTGGGCACAAAGGATTTTACCCGGGTTCGGATTGGAATTGAAAACCGAGATTCGGAAAACAGGGTAGCGGGTGTGGAATATACGCTGCAAAATTTCACGTCCGAAGAGTTTGTCACAATAGAAAAGGTGTTTACACAGATTTTTTCCCAACTGCCCCCAGTTCTTTCAGCTTCCACATAAACAGCGCACCCTTTTTTCGGGCACCGGAATCGATTACAAAGCTCAAGGCTTTTTCTAGAATAGGGCGGGGGACTGTTTTTGACATTTTTATGTATAAGCTTTTGTGCTTTTCATCTTCCAACTTTGCTGCTAAATGAACGCCGTACGATTGAAATTCCCGAGAAACGTATTTATCAACCTTTGGATTGTATTTTGTAAGCACTGTTTTTATGGAATCCATATGAGTATTATACAGAGTTAACAGTGAGATCCTGAAACAAGTTCAGGATGACCGAGAGCGATAAGTATTGACTCTTATTAGTAATTCATGTAATACTAATATATGCGCAAATATCGCAAGCATGCAAAAATTAAACGCAGTAAAAAACAGATTCCAAATGTAGTTCTTTATTCTTTAATTCTCTTTATGCTCGCTGCCACCGTGTGGTATAACCACAGCCGACCACGTGTTTTGGGTTTAGAAACAGGCAGCGGTGAGATTCCAGGAAAAACTGAACCGCAACCTACTCAGGCAATTATTCCCATTTCTATTGTGCCAAGTATCGCACCTACCATGCAGCCTACAGTTGCACTGGTAACTGCAATACCTATCGAACCCACACAAACGGTGCAGAATCCTATTCCAACACCAACATTTATAGTGCCTGATGAGCCAGTATATGTACCGGGTGTCGGAATTCCTGGCGGAACGCCAACAACTGAAATCGATATAGGCGGTAAAACAGTAACGGTAGTGGTAGAAAATACTCCTGGAGGAGTTACAACGACAACACAAGAACTTACTCCCAAAACAGAAGTAGTTACCACAACCGTTATTACGGCACAAACAGGCCAGTCTACAGCGAATACAAGTACTACGACCTCATCTGTCGACCGACTGCTCGCTTTTTTTTCAAGAAGTGAACCGGTTTCAAATGACATAACAAAACCGGACGGCATAGCTTATCAGCAAGTATATACGTCGGACATAAACTCACGAGTGCAAGAAACAGATGCCACGGAAACAATTTCGGCATTGAATCAGTGGTTGGGCTTTAATAATATTAAGCTAGCTTCGTTAGGAGATGGGTCATTCAGTATTACTAAAGGAGATATTGTCGCAATTGTAACGCCTACTGATGGTAAAATCGCGGTGAATTTATCGCGAATGGAATTTTTGATCAATACCCCAACGGGCTTTAAAGCATTGTCATATTTACCTAAGCGAGTTGCCGACTATGTGATGGACCTTAATGTTATTAGCGATGTACGAGCACCGATTCAGGTGATTAATACACCGTCCGAAGTGATTTATAAATTGAAGGGGCGATCTGAACAGTACTTATTTGCAGTAGTTCCAGTTCCGATTAATATAGATTTTTGTATGTCGGCTACCACAATGAATCCCTGTGGGCGAGAACAGTCACTATTTTCAAAAGCGCTTGATTTGCTTTCTATATAGGTCTTCTTAATTACTATTCCTGCTTCAAGCTGAGAATCATGATCTCGAGCGGAGTATATACGGAGATTCTTCGCTTCCGCCAGCTGGCGGAGCTCAGAATGACAGTGCTATTCAAAATGACAGGAATCTTATTTCGTTTTCCTTCCGAAGTTGTCGGCGATTATTGATCCATCTCGAGCATCTACTACTCCATCACTATTTATGTCCGCAGGGCCCGTGTAGCCTTCGGTATTGACCGCAAATGCATATATGCCGAAGTCTATACCATTTATAACGCCATCGTCGTTAATATCAGCTCCTAGGCGGTATTCGCAGAATGATAGCATGTAATTTTTACCAGCCTCAGCAGGATTGGCGGTATCGGTTGTAGATTCAACAGTATTTAACCAACATGCGTCAGCCTCTTCGGATCCTAATAGTTGTAACAAGTGAGATTCTGCACGGACACGAACTTCTTCAAATGGCGCAGCTAAAATGTCGATTAATAGCTGATTGTCATACTTTGGCATGAATGAAATACGATAGTCTTCTTCTTGTGCAATCACCATATTACCTTCAGAATCAGTCGATAATGGATCGATGGTTATATCATTAAGGTAAATGCCATTAAGGAGCAATTTGCCGTCATCGGTTTTTTGGTAATCAGGGAATGCTGCAGCAAATCCAACCGGTGCAACTCCTTGTGGAGCAATCGTTTTACTTGGTGGGAATGGGGGAATGACCTGGCGACTAATTCCGTTTGACGGATCAATTCCTTCAAAGTCGCGTGGGCATTCATCTAAATCAGTTTTCCATGAAACAATCGGATCATTCGGTTTAAACTTAGAAACTTCCCAGGTTACTACGCTCGCATTACCGTCTGCTACTGTTTCCAAACCATCATCGCCCGTTCGGTCACCGTTAGCGCCGAATGGATCTTGCTGACAATTGTCATCTGTTGCTTCACATCGACTCATCTGCCATCGAATTTTGGCTGGATCACCTTTTTTATTGTGGTAACAAACTGATACTCGCTGTACATTTCCTTTAGAATCTCGATCTACATCGCCAGCGCATGAGAATGAGCCTGGAAGTTCTGATCGGATATTGCGCTTACCGTCATTATTTGCGACAGACCAACATAAATTGCTATCGCCACCTTCTTCGAATTCGTCGACGTCGTACAAATTGAGGGCGAATGTGTTAAATTCAGCATCATTTGATCCGCTGTCACGAGTGAATTCGATTTGCCCAGCTTCTGAACGACAGTCAGGAACTTCATCATCGCGTGCATATAAATTAACGGCGTAAGGAACGTCGCGGAGCCACGTATTTTTGGTAAGCGCATCTTTGCGACTCTCATCAGTCGGACGATTATATCGTAGGTTACATCGACCCTCAGTTTCGCTTGGATCAATATCGTGAAGTGAACACACAACTATTCCACCGTCAGTTGGCTCTACGATATCTAAGTCATACGAATTGAATTTACAATCAACATCTTCAGGCTGATTCCAACGAAGCTTGACTGATGAAGCAGAAATATCGTCACGCTTAATGTCCTCGATCGAAGGCGCACATCGGTCGGTAAGCGTACACATGGCTTGCGGCTTTCGCTCTACTACCCAGCCATATGAATATTCCTGACCACAGCCAACGGGAAGTTTATCGACTCGTCGAGCAGCGGCTTGACTATCTCCTTCTCCTATTTCTGTACACTTTCCTGTATGATCGCATTTAGCGACAATTCTGAATTTGTCTTTTGGATAGTACAAGAACACACTAGCAATGTCGTATGGTTTTTTGCGTAGATTGTACGAGTCGGCAGGCGTATTATTGTCATCAACACAGCAGTATTTTTCTCCGGTCAAATCACACCCGTCAGGTCCACATGGTTGTAGTTGACCGTCTTCATCAAACGGAGCTCGGTAGAATACCTCATCTCCATACTTCTTAAGTCGTTTGTCGTTTGTGGTACTCCATTCTTCGGCATCATTTCCAACTTCAGGGAACAGGGTATCTTGCCCATTTTCTCGGATCTTTACGTACGCGACCGGGTTAAAAATACAACTCGGAGCATCTGTTGGTTCGACGGTTGGAACCGGTCCGCATTCACTCGCTGGAACATTTATAATAAAGTCGCGCTCGCCAGTGGCTATTACGGTGTCTGCATGATGTTCGGAATAATAGGCGGTTAGGTCATTCTTCATCGAACTATTAGGTAGCTGATATTCTTCACCTTCCTCTATGGCTGCATTCTGGCTGTCAGTCACCAAACGGTAGTTGAATACGAACAGGTCATTTTCTGGATCGCTTTCATCTTCATTTACCCAAATGCGGTTGTCAGCTGGGGTGGTTTTGCTCAGATCTTCTTGTACTAAATCCTTACAATCCGCTCGGGTTCCGCCTTTTTCACAGCGCGAAACGCGCATGCTTTCAGGTTCTTTACAGCTTCTTACGGTAATTTTCCCAGAAATATGTGGTTTTTCCGATCCGGTTGGTTTTACGGGGGTTGTTGTGGGTTCACACATCATGGTTCGAACGATATGAATGTTACAGTCTCGGTACTCGGAGAAAATATCGTCTGCTGTGGCCCCATCGGTCCAGTTTTGTACAACTGCTGTGTACTCTCCAAATACCTTGCGAACACCCAGGCCGCTTTGAACGCCGCCTTGGGCACTTGCACCACAATTATTCAGTGCTGCTGCGTAGAGCATTTCGGCGTCGTCAGTAGAGATATCTGTTCCAATAGCACCTTCGATATACGGCTCTACAAAGAGACGTGCACGTTCTCGTATTCCAATAGCGTCGGTAATAATAGTTTCAACAACTGGGTGAACCCACAGCGAAATGGAACGCATAGTAACACCATCGCGTCCGCCTTCCATGCCGGCATTTATGCTATCGAATGAAATATCAGAAAAACGTTCTGGATTTTTCTTAACGGCATTTACAATTGCTTCTCGAATGACTCGCTTAACCTCATCGTCAACAGCTTGGGTAAGTGAGCGTACAGAACCGAGGGGAATGATCGTAAACAGATCAGTCGGTGTTAAATGTTTGTAGTACAGTGACGCCGGATCGTTCACAATGCGTTTATCGGCGGCCGATGGTCCCGAAGCCTGATCATCGATCAAACAATCAAGTGCCGATGTTGGCCATCCACCATTATTATCGCTTGGACAATCAGCGTAAGCATGCTTTTTAGCCCACGTAGAATTTATGAATCGGGTACGATCGTTATCAAGCCAGCCGGGAGCATTTTGCACACAAGCTGCGTCGGTTGGTTTTGGCGTAATCGTCAACCGTACACATCCTCCAGTATTGGTGGGGTTACTACATGGCATTCTAGTTGGTTGTGCTGTTGGTGTAATTGGTCTGACACAGCGTGGGTCAGTAGGAAATCCAAGCGACAAACACACCGTTCCATCTTCACAATTTGGAGTTCCGGGAAGACATGTTTTGGTTAAACACTGTAGTCCGGGTTCACACTTATTTCCTGGCTGCGTACATGGTTGCCAACAAGCACCGGGCTTACCTGGTTGCAATGTTGGTTCTTGGGTTACTCGCGCTGTAGGAACAACGGTTAATCCTCCAGTTGGGCGAATCGTTGGTCGGGTGGTTGGTCCAACTGTAGGTGCTCCCGTAACGGTTGGCTGAGTGGTTGGTCCACCAGTCACTGTTGGAATAGTCGTTGCTTGCGCAGTAGGAGTCGATGGCAAACAAATTCCATTCTTATTTACCTTAAATCTTCTAAAATTTGGCCAGCGACCTTGTCGATTACTGTATAAATGCAAATATACATCGACACACGCATCGGTTAGAGGCTGACTCATTTTGGCTGTTAGCGCGAAATTTCGAGCAGAAGTCGCATTTTTGTTCGTTAATATTGCGTCTCCTTCAAAGTCGGGTCTAATACAGGGTGCAGGGTAATCTCCGGAACCGCCATTAAATGTTTGCGCAAGTACATTAGAAATGACATTTTTTCCTGGAGGATCATTGCTTGCCCAGAATGTTGTTTTTTCAATACCGCTTCCGAGTCCTGCTCCAAAACACAAGCCACCTGTAATCGTTAACTGTGTAAATGTAGGATCAACAAGAACTTTAAGTGTGGTTTTCTCTTCAGTACGCTCGATTCGAGGCACGGGCGCGTAAGCATCACTCTTTAAGATTCGGCTACCGGCTCCCAGCAAGCTTCCAAACGTAATAACAAGGGCAGAAACGATAAGGAGGGTAGACAAAATTTCACCGGAATTGCGCTTGGCAGAGTACATAGATTCATTCTAAGATAAACGCTTTGTATTAGTCAAGCGATGAGTAGACGGTCATTCTGAGCGTGAGCGAAGAATCTCAGTTGCACGCATTCTGGCCAATGTAGCTGAAGAAAAGTGACGTGTCGGCCGCATTTACACTTCCATTACCGTCCAGATCTCTCAAACCTACTGCATCGGCACTTGTCACTTTACAGTCACGATTAGTGTCGGCAGTTTTAAGTGGGGAGAGAACGGTTGTACTAACCGTATTATTTGCTTGTGCAGTAATAGTAAATTGCAATCCATTACTTCCGGTGACCAGTTGTGGAGTGCATTGTTTGCGTGTTCCATTGCCAAACGTAACCACACAGCTCAATCGTCGAGTGGTACTAGGTACTGAGAATGTTGGCTTGAATTTTGTATTTGCTCCAGCGGCGAGTCCTATGGGAACTGTGTTTGACGTACATTTATTGGACGAATCGCATGAGGCTATAGAAAAGGAAGTGATAGCTTGGTCACTAGCATTATTCAAAGATATGGAAGAAAGAACTGATGAGCTATCAGCCTCAGTTTTATTTATTTCTACTTTTATGTACCCTCCGCCCTTACTTGATGTACATGTTTTCCCATTGCACGTCATTTGGCCTCCTACGCTTTTAAATTCATACCCAGTAACTTTTTCTCGTGTTCTCTTGTTCACTACTTTAAAGTCGACTTGATAATCTAAATGATCTTTGACAGGAATTGTGTTTGTGAAGCTTGCCATATTCAATGAACCGCGGAAATCATCTTCATCATAAGAATCTGTATCAATAACCCTACCCGAGGCAAGTGTTCTGATATCAAGAACAACTATTGCATCGCGTCTATCGTCACCTTTGAAATTTGTTATTCCGTCAATAATGATAGTACTTTTGCTGATTGGAATTTCGCATTTTGTCAAGGATTCTGTTTCACATTTCCAACCAGTGCTTGTAATCACTTTACCAGCCCTTGACTTACAAACACCGACATCTGCCAAGCATCTTCTGTACCTTTGCTTATCATTAGTGAGTCCTAGCCATGGTTTAGCATCCGGTGCTGGTGTTCTTGGAGCAGGAGTCCTTGGTGTTGAATCTCGTGGAGCTATTATTGGGAATAAACATTTTACTGCATTACGGTTTGCGCATGTTAGATTCGTTGTGCCTCTAAAAACAGTTCCGCCTTCGCTGATACATAGTCTCTCATTACTCACACAACTACGCACATATTTCTTGTCATCAGTAGGTTTCATCCATGTATCTCCTGGTTGAGGGGTAGGTATTGTGGAATCAAATTCAGGATCGTTAGCTGGATCCAATATGATTTCCGTGTCCCAAACACCGGTATTGTTGTATTCGTTTTTATTTATGTGTAGTTTTGCAGTGGCGCGCTGAGTTTTTAAAGGAGTTTCAGGTAGTGCGTAGTTTATATATATATCGATAAAGTATTCATCCTGTTCAGAATCGAAATTTGGAACCGAATATGTGACCGAGCCATCTTCGTTTGGAACAATAGTGGCGGGGATATTTTCAGCACTGCTTGTTGTGCGATAGGAGGCAGCAATAGTTGCGTCTGCATTCAAAGCACTTTCATTATCACTGATAGTGGTTATTATGCCTGACCCTGGACCTTTTGGAGTAGTTTGACCAGGCCCTGGTTGGGGTTGTGTTTCTCCGGGTTTAGCAGTAGGTTGTGGTTCGCCAGGAACTCGTCGCGGCGGTTGATTTGAAACATCTTTTGGATCTACGGGACACGATGGTAATTTTGTGACTCCTAAATTCGCATCCAACGACCAACATTCATTTGGCTTTAGGTTAATAGGTTGCCCATTTGTTGTGTTAGCGACTGAAAGATCCGATTCACATTGAGAAACTTTTGTATCTTTTGCAGCAATGCACGCGTTCTCTTTATTTCCTATACAGTCAACTCGTTTTGTTTGAACACCGTTAATTTGTTCCACTCCATCCATGAGTCCAATTACCACCGTTTCCTGACCGGGCACAGCTTTATCTGCTCCATATGGAGCAAAACATTTGAAACGACCATCAGTTATGCTTTGCGCCCATTTATTTGTTCCATTGTATGCCAAGCTACACTTACCATGGCTCCATCCAGCCCAACACACGCCTACATTATTAACCATCCAATCAAGTTGTCTAGTTAATAATTCGTTACCATTACTATCACTTCCACCGATTGGAGCGGTTGTTGGTTCAGGAGCATCGCCTGATCCGTTGTCTTTTGCAGGTCGGTCAAAAGAAGCATTTCCATTATTGCTTACACACATATCGACAGAGCCAGGAATTTCTTTGAATGCATATACACTTGCAACGTAGTCATGACCAGCCTGGAATGTTCCTTTTTGACCTGAGCTATTTGGATGATAGGTTGGGGAAAGAGTGCATTCTTTACTGGTATTGGTGATTTTATCACAGGTGGTAATTACTGAGCGTGGATTTTCAGTCATGTCGATCAAATCAATTCGATAGAAATCACCATTTGAGCCAGGGGTAAAGTTGCATGATGCATCTGGTGCAGTCCAGCTAACTGCAACGGTGCTTGTTGACTTTCGAACGGCTTTTACATTCTTAGGTGAACACTTGACTGCATTCACTGGGTCACGCAATACACATTGGCCAGCGGGTTGACCTGGTTGTCCAGGATTTTCTGGGCTGGTTGGAGGAAGTTTTTGTACGTACCAACCATAACTGCTTGACTGATCACAGTTCATCTTGAACCCCGTTGTTGTTGATCCATATTGGTCAAGTATTGGATTGTTACCCGGTTCGTTAGGAATAGGACACCCATTACCGTTACATGGAATTTTTCGGGTAATTTTCCATTTATTTGTATCAATATACAATCCTGCTTGTGCCTTATCTCCTTCCTGATATAGGGCTTTTGAATCTTGTGGTCTAAACGTCAAAGTGTCAGTTTTAAGATTGTAACGCGATACGCGTTCGCCGTTTACTACATCACCTGAAATGCTAAATAGGGTGTTTGGTTTGTTTGTTTGCTTGTCATTTGCTACTCCCCATTTATTTACATCGCCCATTTGTGAAACAGGGATTGGTAAGTTAGTTGCTTCATCACGTACTTCAAGTGTTGCGCTAAATTTACACATGCTCGGTGAAGGAATAGCTGTTGGTGCTTCCGACGGTTTAACACTTGGACTCACCGGTGGACATACAATACTATTCTGTAGAACTTCATAGTTAATTATAGACTCACTATCACTTGCTGGAATTGTTGTATAACCAACCTTTGGTTTCTGATTGGCTTGGAATGGTGGATATGTCACGATGCCATAGTCAGTAATAAGTCCGTTTACGCTGTAATGTGCATATGCTTGCATCTCGGCGTATAAAAGACCTCGCTCAATAGGCTCGTATGAAGTGGTGCCATCAATAGGAGCGACAGTATGTTCATAGGAATATACCCATTTATTAGGATTTGTAGGGTCTTGACCGATGAATGTTACTGGGGTATTTCCGCGCAAACAGGTGGATGGATTTGTTTTACTACAAATTCTCGTATCAACGCTATCTGGTTTTTTACATGAATTTACAATAATATCTCCGCGAATCTTTGCTTGTTCAGGACTGCTGGTAACTGAAACTGGTGTACAGAGTTGGCATGAAGCCGGACGACCAGTGTCGGTATTACTACAGTAAACGGCAGGTGATTGGCCTGGGAATGCTACATCTCCGGTACATCGGTATGCTTTTCCTTGTGAAACACAATCATTACATGAAGGTTGCGGGGAAATTGTAGCTCGTGGAGGCGTTGGCGTTGTTGTTGGATTACATTTTCGGTCGTTACTCACACATGTGCCTGGATTATCGGCATTTAGATCTTCATTTAAGAATAGGCATGAATATCCGGACGGACATGGTTTTGATTTCGATGAGCACGTTATGTCTGTTCTACATTCACCAACAGGAGTGATAGAAGGACATGGTCTTTTAGGATCAGGGCATCGTGGCTTATCGGTAGGTCGAATACTAATTCTTACGGTAGGTCCTGCAGTAATACGATTGTCAATGGTTGGTCTAGCGGTTGGTACCTTAATAGTAGGCTGCTCTGTAACTGGTGGTTGGTCAGTTGGGATTGGTGTATTTGTTGGATTTACTGGCACGGTTGGGGTTGGTCCACAATCAACACCATGTTGACCCAAATAACGATGCCATGCATTCATGTCGATTTCAATTGGATCACGAGAAACAAAACTTGAGCTTGAGCTTACAAATAACCCTGAACACAAATCCTTAGAATATGGTGCTTGTAATTTTAACGTAAAATCCCAGGCTCTCCAGTTTGCTTTTCCTACATCGGGGCTATCACAATACGGACGTGAAGTTTGTGGAGCGATGTATTTAACGGTTCTTCCTTCATGTACAATACAATCATCTTTGGTATCGGTATTAGTATTGTCACATGCCTTTTGTGGATATCCTCGATTTGGGTCTTGAGGAGTGTGAACCCAGAATTGTTGTAATTGTGAAGGAATCCTAGTACCAGTAAAACAAAGTGATCCTCGAATTAATGTGTATCCTGAATTTGGTTGGCCTGGGATACGATCTTTTTCTTCGAATGTTGGGCCTTTATAGAAATGTGCGCGATATGTATTGTCGTACGCAAAGCTTCCCAGTTTTAAAACATTATCTTGAACAACGCGCGCTGAACCCAACAAAGTGCCTGCGGCCATTAACACCAAAGCCGCCACCGTAAATAGGGTGGCAACTTCTCCGCGTTGTTTCCAATTTTTTAATTGCGATATATTCATTGTATGGTGTAAATTCCTCCGACTGTGCTACCCAGCGTGTTTTCGCCGTTGATCGCAGTAAGCGTTTTGGTATGATCAAAGTCAATTACGACTGATTTGGCACCCGCTTTTGGTGTCACGGTGAAGCTGAAAATGACCCCTTCTTTTCGATCGGTTGGGCTTTCTTCAGAAAGTGAGCCATTGTAGGTAATTTTTCCGGTTTCATTCTTCATGCCAATTACTCGGGGGAACACGGTTCCATTCGTAAGGGCTGAAACGGTAACCTGTTTTGCGTCGTAAGTCAATATTACATCAGCAGCAGTTACGGGTAGTTTAGAAAGCATGACGTCAATTTTTGTTGCCTCTCCTACTTTAATAGTCTGCTTAGCAGGGGATAGGGCAATGGTTGTTGATGGTTTTGCATTTTCAAGCGCACCGGTTGTTGGAGTGGCTGTTTGTGTATCGGTGTCGGATTTTTTGGTTACGTTTGCTCCGACAATAATACTAATAATGAAAAGGCCGAAAATAATGGCAATTACGGCCATTTTTCGGTTTTGGTCGAGTTTGTTGAACTCGGCAAGGTCTTGTTTGATCGTGCTTGATAGATTTGTCATATTAATTGATTGTAGAAAAGTATTGCAAACAATGTCAAGTGGGAAAATGGATATATTTGATAACTCCGCTCGATATCGTGTTTGTCGACTCGAGTGAAGAGTTGCTTCACGCTTCAACTCGTCTCCAAACAGATATCTCGCGCCGTTTTTAAATATATCTGATGCGGCTTTTTGTGCCTAATATACGGTACCCCCGTACCCCATATCTTATGTCACCCTGAGCTTGTCGAAGGTTCTCCATATTTCCTCCTTGACAACATATTATTGATTCTTTTATAGTGATAGTAGGATTCGTAAGTTTGAATCTACAATATATATATGAATGTAATACTCTATACAATTAATGACACAGAATCAGATTTTTGTAAGCAGGCTAAAGACTTCTTAACTGCGCACAATATTCCATTTGAAAATAAAGACGTTGAGCACGATAGAACAGCACTTTCAGCCATGTTGGCTATTTCGGACAACTTTTCAGGCGTTCCGGTTATGGTAGTTGGCGAAGGCGCAGACCAGAAAGTAGTAAAAGGATTTACTCAAGAAGAATTTGAACAGGCACTTGGACTTTCAGTACAGCCTGAAGTTGCTCCGGTTGCACCGATTGTGCAAGATTCGGTACCTGCTCCAACACAATGGCCAACAGGAGAACAAAAACTAGATCAAAATATTGCACAAGTAGATCAAAACGCAGCTATGCCAGCCGCAGCACCCGTAATGCCACCAGTTGCTTCGGTAACCCCACCTACACCAGTCGAACCACTCACCCCTGTACAATCTGAAATGCCAGCTGCACCCGCATGGAACAATGAACCAGCAACAACGGAACCCGTTACTCCAGTCGAGCCTTTAACAGCGCCAGTCGAGCCTTCGGCACCAGCCTGGAATAATGAACCTGCTGCTCCTGTTACACCCGTCGAGCCAGCTCATGATGATGAGTTAAAAGGAATTATGGATACGCTATCACAAAATGGTATGCCGTCGACTCCAGCCGTTGAGCCAGCCGCTGTTGAACCAGTTTCTGCCCCCAGCGAGTTTACTGCTCCTGCTGTAAATCCAGAACCCATTGCTCCAGTAGTAACTCCTGCACCTGCAGTTCCAGAGCCATCAACATGGGCCAACCAACCGGCTTCCGCTCCCGTAGCACCGGCATGGAGTAGTGAACCAGCTGTAACTCCAGAACCCGTTGCACCAATAAGCGACATGCCTTCAGTTCCAGATTTTCCACAGAAGTAAGGCTCTACAATAGAGTGAAGACTCCTATTTGAAGTATTTCCTGAGTTTTTTTACGCTTTTGTCCCTTGTGAGATCCCGAGGGCGAGGAGTAGGGCGGCGAGGGCGGCGGCAATTCCAACACCTTTGAGGATTTTGTCATTTTTTTCTCGATCCAAGCGGGCCTTAGTTTTCTGTTCGGCGGTAGCTTTTACTGATGTTTCTGGTGATACTATATACGCCAATGCATCAATCTCGTTTTTAATTGCATGACCAACAATCTTTTTTCCTAGATCTGGTGGAACATTGCCCTCCTCTTGGCTTTCGACAAAGGCATCAATTGAACCATCATTGAACAACTTTAACATTTCATTGTAAACTTGAGATTGCGCCTCAATTGTGTCAAGTTGCGCTTTAAGCTTGTCTCTAATCTCTCCACTTTGAGCAGCGTCAATTTCTTTTTTTAATTCAGGAATCCGTTCACGTATTGCTGCAACTTGTTTATGAGCATTTTCGCTCGTTAATCCAACTGTATCGAAGGTATGTCTAATATCTTCACCCGTAGGAAGAATTATTTTTTGCAGCTCCGTTCGTGCAGTTTCTAGTTGTAGGGCTCGCTGAGCATTTTGCTCGGTAAGTCGAGCTTGATCTTCAGCTGAAGCGTCAGCTGGAATTTCAATAGGAACTATATGGGTTTCGAGTGTCTTCACAAGATCGCCGGTTGTAAATTGGCCATTCGCAGAAGCGACTTCGGTGATTAGATCGGGGAGGTTGTCAATTTGTTCTTTAGTCAATTCTGTTCCTGGTGCACTTGTGTCGAAATATGTTTGGATTAACTTGCGTTGGGGTGATCCATCTGGAAAATTTGCTATAACATCAGTGATATTAGTTCCAATCGCAATAGCAACTAGTTGATCACGCGTTAACGGGATGGTTTCTGTTGATCCCGATATGGTGCAAGTAAAATTAGAACCGTCTACCGCTGTTATTGAACCAAGTGTTTTGCCATTAAATACATAGGGAGGATCCGATTTATCTAATGCCACAGGTCCTTCTTTGAGTAAACGCTCGGCCGATAAATTGCGTAAATAATCAATTTCGCTTAGAATTTTGGCATGAGGATTTTTTTCTAAATACTCTTTTTTTCCTGCTACATCGAGCGTAGCAAGATGATCCACTGTTTCGCGCGTTTTCCTGTTTAATGTCGCATTTGAAGCACGCGACATGCCTGTACGAAGTTGTTTTTCTCGATCACTTTTTTCAGCATCTTTTGCCGCTTGTGCAGCTGCCTCGGCATCGACAGGTGTGGCCGAAGGGGATGGCGGAGCATCGTCTGGTTGTGGAATATCGTCAGCATCTGGTAGTTCGATCTGGGAAGCAGCTCCAGAATCAAGAGCAGGTTCAACGGCGATAACGGGAGCTGCGGCAACATCTACCGGTACTCCGCTAGTTTCAGGGTTATCCATGCATTTCATAATACTTGAATTTAAAAATAGTTACAAGTAATATGAAGCTATAAAGTTTTTTTACTATGTCTGTTGATATAAATACTTTGGCTGGCGATCCACAACCTGCACCCCAGGAAGTTTCTAGTGTGCCAACTACTGAGAGCAAAGGTGAACAAAGACTGTCAGTGGATCTTCATGAGGGAAGTATCGTGGGTACAAAAACATTTGAGCTTAAATCTACCACCGAACAAACAGATGAGCTGCAGGTTGTTGACTTTTTTTCGACGTACTATAATATCTCTCCTGCGCGTATGGAGCCATGGCAAGCTCAATTTGTAGATACGATGCGTAAACAGGTTGAGACTGTTGCTGGACAAAGACCGATAAGTACAATACCTGAAGAAGAATTGTTGCCTTTGATTAGACGTGTTGCCGCCGATTTTAATAAAGATAATAAAAATCTAGAATTAATAGTAAAAATGCATGATTTTAGTTTACGCACTCTTCAAGAGGCCTTGCAAGTAGATATTACTGCTACTGATATATTGGATCCAAATATAGATACTCCAACGCCAGACGAGATCGCGGGTGGTCCAAAAGTAGATCGATACAGGGGTACTACGCCTATAAATACAATTACCGGCAACATTGTAAGAAGAATCATCGGCAATAAAGCAATTACATTGCCGGAGAAAATAAACGAAATTATCGACCAATTTCCGGGAGCGGTTCGTCCAGCTATTTTACAGCACCTAACCGCAAGTGAAAGATCGCGCTATATATCCGAAGTGCATTCAAGACAGGTTAAGAATGCAACAAATAAAGCAAGCGATTACAATGTTGATTTTCCTCCACCAGCCGGTCAAGTGGCTGACTTTACTGGTCTTTCAGATGCTCAAATAATTTATCTTCAATCGCTCGGCTTAGAAGATGGAGAAAATTATGGAAGTCGTTCTAATCCGAATAACTCCAATGAATCAATGACAACCTTCATGCGTAATAAACTTAAGACATTGACTCGAGCACGGGTTGACTTTTATACCTCAACAGGGCTCGATATTTCACTAATTAAAATCAATTTCCGCGATACAACTCAAATTCAACCAGGTCATACACTCCGAGAGCGAGAAGCAATTAGGGGTTTGGCACCAGGCGCAGATGCTGAAGATGTTCGGCTTGCAATTTCTGAAGCAGCTGCTGATGCTGTGACAGCATATAACCTTCGAGTAAAAGCCGAACGAGAAGAAGTAAAAAGAACTGGAGACACTAGCGTAACCGAACAGGTCCAAAACAGGATTGCAGATTTGGAAAAACCAAAAAGTGAAGCGACTATCAAGTTAGAGAAGGAACGAATTGAAAAGCTTAAAAAAATTGAGGAAGAAAATCTTGAAAGAGCAAATGAGAAAAAAGAGCTAGAAAAACAAAAAAAAGAAGCAGACAAGAGAGTGAAAGAAGTTGAAGATAGCGGTGCTGATACTACGGCTGACTTTGCTGCTTATGACACTTGGCCCTCTGAAAAGAAAACCCTTGAAGGAGAAATCACTGCTTTAGAAGCTGAAAAAGCAAAATACGAAGCTCCTGCAGCCACTCTGACTCGGCTGCGAGCGGAATTAGCTAAGCTTAATGATAATTTAGTTCAAATTAAAGCATCCAATCCTCCAAAAGGCGCGACGGCTCCTAGTACTTCTGTTACTGAATTGGCAGCTAAAGAAATTAGTCGCCAAATAAAAGCAAAGGAGAAAGAGCTCCAAAAGAAGGAGGGCATCTTGATTTCCATTACTGTGCCCGACATAGATATTAGAATGGGAGAAATAGGTGAAGAATTAGTAAAAAAGCGGGCTGCATTAGAAAGGATTAGAAACGGACCTGAAGATTGGGATGATGCGAAGATTGCTCGTGTTAAGTCCAGAAAGGACGCTAAAGACGAAATTACTCGTCTTAATGGCAGAATTTCGTCGGGTGGATATCCTGCTGAGTCGCCGGAAGAAATTCAAAAGAAAATTGATGATTTAACAAAGCAGATTAATCGCGCAGCTGACCCGGATAAATTTGCTCAGATTACAAAGGAAGCCTGGATAGAATATCGAAATAGCATGTTAACTTCGGATAAGCGAAGGGAATTTAGTGAGCGGTTAGATCTTGTTAAGGCTGGTTTATTGCAGCTTCCTGCAATAAAATTTTATGATAATTGGCCTCAAGCCCATTTACAAGCAATCCAGGGATTATTTGGTCGGGAAGCAATTATAGCTCCAGCGAAACTAGCAGAAGTTACTAAGCTCCTTTCTCCTGAAAGATTCAAGGAACTTTATAATTTGAGACACCCCGGAGCTATTACTGATAGAGCAAGTCTTATGGCATTGACACAAGCCGCAATATCTGCCCAAGACCTGCAATTTATGTGGGATTCGATACATGAGAGCGTGGTTGGTACTGCTGATTTGGGATTAGTCCCACAAGATATACAAAGATATTTACAAGATGTTACTCAAATTAAGCCCGATGCTACAACTCCTAAGCCGAAAGAATCAGATGCGCAGGTTTTAGAGCAGTATAATTTTTATTATCGTGATGTAGCAGATTTACAGCTCAGAATATTAGCAGGATGGGCGGAAGCCGCTGGAATGGCGCCAGAAGACTATTATAAAACGAATACAAAGATTAATAGAGAGCGCATACAAAAAGCTGCATTAATGGCGCAAGAAGTAGATAGACTTAGAAGAAGGAGACTGGAGCAATCGTACGGAAATACAGAACCTGCTCAAGTACCAGCGACACCAACACCATGAAGCCTTTTACTATTGAAGAAAAAATCAAAATCATATTCCAAAATAAACCTGCTGTGAGGGATGCGCTTCTTTTAGAATATCCAAAGTATGACGAAGTGCGCAAGTCAGATGTTATTAAAATTATTACCGAACAGTATTCTACATTATTTGACGACCTCGCTATTATCAAATACGAACAATTTATGGAAGAAGTCTCCGCTGGTACGCGACAATTATCAAATGATATGATGCAACAGGCGTATCAAGTTGCGCATGAAGACTTGAGGGAAATTTTATCGGGCAAGCATCAAGATAATCAAGAAATCAAAGCATTGCAACAAAAAATTCAGAGTTTATCGGTTGCTTCTCAGTAATTACGGAGATTCTTCGCTGCGTTCAGAATGACAAAGGTAGATCTGAATGACTTGAGAGATTATTCCTCAATCTCAACTCCCAACAATCGTTGGATGACTTCTTTTTTGTAGCGGCGGTCGCCGCGGGAATTAATTCGAATAGCAGGAAGTTTGCCTCGTTTGCCCCAACGCTTAATAGTAAGCGGGGAAACGCGCAAAATATCGGCAACTTCGCGGATTGTTAACAGATCTGGTAAGTCGGTAAGTGATACCTTGTTATTACTTTTGTTTGATATCGACATGGTGGGAATTATAAAGTATGTAGTTGTTGATGTCAAGAAGAATATGAGGCGCTAAAGAAGGGGTGCTCGGTGCGCAGAGAGGGGAATTTGATGGCTACGGGTGAAAAAAGTAAGAATGTACTATACTATTAGAATATGTTTGTTGGACCATTTTATTTTGATTCAAAAGAGCTGTTTTTGATGTTTGCGGCAGCAATTTTATTTGTGGCGCGTTTTGTGGGGTGGTCGCCGGTGTGGTTTGATGCGGATAAGCTACTGACGCTCTTGCTCCTCATTATAATAGTGAAGGGACTCGTGCCATCAATACATAATCAGGCGTTTTTTGTAGTGTCGATTGTAGCGTTATGTGCGACCTTATATCTCTCACTACCTCAGGTGTTGTTATTTTATTTATTCACGTTTTTGTTCTTGAAGATCTTTCGAGTGATTTGAGAAACAAAAAACCCACCCGAAGGTGGATTCTTTGACGGATAGCACCACTAGTGCTTGACTCCCGGACTGTCATCATAATAATACCTCTTTTACTCCTAAATGTCAAGTTATAAAAGGGTGTGGACCGGAGGGGAATCGAACCCCCGCTACCCGAATTGACAGTCCGGAAGTCGCACCAGCGACCGGCCCATCCTCGCATAATATCACCCAATTATTAAATTCTTATTAAATTTGACGGAGATTCTTCATCTCTCTCTGCGAGATTCAGAATGACAATGTACTTGTAAATTTCTTCACCGTTCGTTATAATACTTCTATTCTCATAGACCAGTGGCAACAGTTAAGTCCACTGCGAGAGAAACATCATGCCAAATAAAGCTAAAATCGATTTTGTATCCTCGTTATATTCCACATTGAACGAATCTAAGAATTTTGTTGTTATCGGTTTCGCTAAAACTTCGCATAAAGATTTGGAAGAATTGCGTCGCGACTTGCGAGCCGCCGGAAGCAGCATGACGGTCGTCAAAAACTCACTTTTCAAAGTCACTGCCCAAAAACTCAAACACACTGAATTACTCGAAACCGCTGATTTAAAAGGCTCTTCAGCCGTTATTACCCTCCCATTGGATTGGACCGCAGCCTTAAGTGCATTCTACAAGTTTGCAAAAGCGCACGATACGGTAGGTTTCAAAGCGGGAATCATTGAAAGCAAAACATATGGAAAAGACGATTTAATGAAATTGGCACAGCTTCCAAGCAAAGAAGAATTGGTTGTCAAGATCATTCTTTCACTACGAAGCTCACATACCAGCTTGGTACGAAGCCTTAACTTTAACACTCAAAAATTAATACAAGTTATTCAGGCAGCAGCAAACAAAAGCTAATACGATTAGCATTTACACGAAAGGTGGTGACATGTATGGCAGAAAAAAATATTGAAAAAATTGCAGAAGATATAAAAGGTTTGAACGCGTTGGAACTTTCAGAACTTGCCAAACACCTTGAGGATGTATTCGGTGTAACCGCCGCTCCTATGATGATGGCAGGACCAGCAGCTGGTGCTCCAGCCGGAGAAGCAGAGGAAGAAAAAACAAATTTTGACGTTGTTCTAACCGATGGAGGAGCTAATAAACTAGGAGCGATTAAAGCTGTTCGCGAACTTAAACCCGACTTAGGGCTTATGGATGCGAAGAAATTAGTTGAAAGCGCACCTCAAACCATTTTGACTCAAGCTAAGAAAGAAGAAGCACAAGCCGCTAAGGCTAAGCTCGAAGAAGCAGGAGCTAAAGTGGAACTTAAGTAAAACTTGACATTAATGCCACCCGCATAATACACTGAAGATACCATATGGAATCTCAGGGAAAAATGTTGGTGGCATTGTCGGTTATAGCCGTATTAACGGGCTTTTCTGCTGTTGGGTATGTAGCAGTTCAAAAGACCGCAAATGTTGTTTCCCGTGCACAAATTCCTCCTTCGACTCCATCGTCAATCACGCCTGGTGCATCTTCAGGCGACCATTCATGTGCCGTACCTCAGGACTGTATAGATTTCGCTATTGCAAAAGGTATGTGTAGAGCGGGCGAAGCGTGTCCACCGAGTGGTGCGAAAATGGAATGTACCGCTGGGCTGTGTGTACTTACGCCTGGGTCAGCCGGCTCACCCGAGTCTCCTCGTTCGCCTGAATCTCCTCGCTCACCTGAATCTCCTCGCTCACCTGAACAGGGAAGAACGTGTACAACCGCTTCACAAGGTGACTTTGATTGTAATGGACTTGCAGATTGCGCTGATTTAACGCTCTTTATAAGCGAATTTACCGGCCGAGCGACCACAAAAACATCCGATGTTACAGGAGATGGAAAGGTATCGCTTGTCGATTTTGAAAAGGGAAGACAAGGAAGTAATGGCGTGTGGGGAAAGTGTTCACTATAAATAAACTATGGAATTTACGATGAAATTTAAATTATTAGTATTGGGAATTTTTGTGTTTGTAAGTACTGTTGTATTTGCAATGGCAATTCACACGTATGTTTTACGATCACGAGCAACTACAACGAGCATGCCTATTCGGGTTACCGAAAAAGCAGGTTCTATTTCTGGAACTAAAGACATTACTGTTTCATTCGCTAATGCCGAGAAAATTTCTGCGTTTACGTTAGTGTTTAAAACTACCGGTGCCGTTAAGGTGCAAAGTTCACGGGAACCGATGGTGCTTGGAAGTGTATCGGGCACACAGCCGGGTTTTTTTACCGAGTTAACCAAAAGTACTGAAAAAATTTCTTACGGAGTTCTAAAAGCCGATGCTGATTTACCCGTTGGTATTTCAGTTCCGGTTACATTGCGCTGCGAAGGTGCTGGGGCAGGAACATTTAGTATTGCAGCCGTTGGAAGTGAAATCGTTGGTTCCGGGAAAACTTATACACTGGATTCGATCGAAGAAGGAAGTTATACCTGTGCTTCTGGCGGAACAAATCCAACGAGTGCTCCAACCGGTATTCGAGCCCATTTTTCACCTGCTTCAGGACAATTAACAGTAGGGCAACAAATTACAACAGATTTACTTATTGATGGATTCACAGGTGACCAAAAAGTTTCGGGTTTTGATGTAAAAATGAAGGTTGATCCGGGGGTAGACGTAATACTTTCTGGAAGCAATCCGGCACCAACTACGGGTGCGCCTGCGCCAACCGCTGTTGCAACCCCAGGGTCGTCAGCGAATAATGGTGGAGGGGCAGGTGCCCCCGGAGCACCAGGAGGAGGAGGAAACTCATCGACAGCAAATCCTGGTGGAGGGGCAGGAGCACCAGGAGGAGGAGGCTCAACGACCAGTCCATTTGCTCCTGTACCGCTTGATGCTGTAGATAATTCAGGATGTACAACAGTAGTAAACAGTTGGGATACTACGACGCGAATTCTGCGATTATCTCAGCTGTGTACCGCTCCCACCCTCTTAAGCTCAGTTACTATGCCTATTACACTTAAAGGGGTTAGTAACGCTACCGGAACAATCTCGATTACTGAGTATGAAGTAGTTGGACCTCAGGCCCCAAGTGGCTATTCGATAGCTAAAGACTCGTTTGCATTTACGGTAGGAAGCGGTGGAAGCGGTGGAGGCGGGGGAAATTCGGGAAATGTGCAGGTTCGACTTAAATTGCGCTTGCAAGGTATTCAAGCAAAACCTCGACAAACACGGGGTATTCAATTCAAGATTGGCGTACAAGCAACAGGGCAACAAAGCGCAGTTTCTCAAACTGCGTTATTTACTCCTGATGATTCTGGATTCTATGTGGGTTCGGTAGGACTTACTGTAACGCCTGGTACCGGATTTTGTATTACTGTCAAAGGTGGCTTTCAATTGCAAAAGAAAATATGTGATACGAATCCGACAGAAACATCACCGGGAACATATAAAGGTGAACGAGGCGCCATTACACTTAATGCCGGAGAAAATTCGTTTGATTTTAGTAAAATCTATCAAATGAGCTGCGATTTGCCCGTGCAAGATGGTATTTGTAATTCACAGGATTTAGTAAAAATCCGTACGAAGTTAGGAGAAAGTGATGCACAAACCAATATGGTTTCGGATCTAAATCAAGATACGACAACCAATGGAACAGACTGGGGATTGGCTCTTTCATCATTATCAGTAAAAGTTGACGATTAACACTATGCATATTACAAAACGAGTATGGGCGCTAACGGGAACCATGTTTTTGGGCGCGCTTGCCCTGTCGCTAATATATATGTATATGCAACTACATGCGCTGCCTGAAGTGCCAAAAAATGCACTCAATCCGTTAGTTGCCGCTACTCACCCTGGCAGAATGAAGCTCGAAACTGATTCCAGAACAACAACATTTGTGCCGAATCAGGAAATTTCGATTATTCTAAGCGGTGATTCCAAAGAAGTTCCCGTAGGCGGATATGATGCGGTCATTAATTACGATCCATCTATTCTCGAATTCGTAGGTGCCAAAAGTGAAATGAATGATTTCGATTTTTTTACGACCCAAAAAACAAATCAAATTTCTCTGACCGCAAGCTTGAAGCTCACAAGTAGCGCAGCTCCCTTAACCGATGCCATATTGGCAACTCTTCGCTTTAAAACAAAAAAGGAAGGAACAACGCTCATGAATTTTCAGTATGAACTTGACGCAACGACCGATTCAAACATGCTTTCGGATAAAACAAAGGATGTTCTGGGAACGGTGAGTGATTTGACACTCGTCGTTGGTAAAAAACTCTCCCTCACACTTAACAAGCCAACTGAATTTGAAGGTAAAACATTCACGCTCATTGAAGTGAGTATTCCCCCAGCAACGTGTAATGATTGTCAGAGCCTTGTTCGGATCGCCGTGGAAGAAAATGGAAAGACCGAAATGTTGACGTATAAAAATGGTGGGTTTGTAGGATTAGCAGAGCGTGAAAAAAACATTGGAACCACAGTGTATCGACTTGAAGATGCGAATGAATCGGCAGCGATTATAATTATTGGAAAAAAGTAATATGGAAGAACCACAACAACACATACAAGTCGAAAAAAAAGAATTGCTCATTATCGCCTCGTTGATGCTCGGCGTATTAATGCTCATGGTCCTTACGTCGCTGCGCGATTCCCGTACTCGCCAAAAGTCACAAGCCCAAACGCCGGTTGAAATTGGAATTCAGACTCTCTCACCGCTCTCGGAAGTAGAAGTTTCGGAAGAGTCTGTAAGCGTTGATTTACGCTCAAATACTGAAAACGGAACGCAAGTATTGTACGACGCAACAGCAACTGGTGAAGCGGCTGTATTTGAATTCATGGATAAAAATCCGCTCATTGACGCATCCGCGCTTTCAAATAACACTCAAGTACAAGGTGTTTCAACAGATGGAACAAAACAGCGAGTGCTTCCGGCTAACTTTAGGCAAAATTCTGTTTTATCTCGCACACTCAATGATAAAATGTTCAAAAATAAACAAGAAATTAAACATTACTATTACTCACAAAAAGTAAACAATATTCCCGTATTTGGCTCAACGGTACGGTTTGATGTTGCTGGCACTGATAAAGTTGTAGGAGTAGAGGGCGATTATACATTATCAAGCAGTGTTTCGAAAGTTACGCTAACCGAGCAACAAGGCATTGAAAAGGCACTAGAGCAAGCGAGCGTAGATATGAGTGTGACTACTCCTGCAGCTACGCCAGTTGTCTGTAGCGATACACCAGTTTCTCAAAAAATTTACAATGAAAAAATATTAGGTATTTCGAGTAATGAAACAAATAATGTTGTGCTTGAAGTTATGACATGTGATGGTAATAATGTTGCGTATCATACATTTCGACATTTATATTTGGTTTCGCTCGATACAGGTGCAATTTTGGCTGATGGTGATCAGATTTATGAAGCGATAAATCGCAAAGTATACAACTGTAAAACAGTTGGTTGTTCACAAGATTCATACGGTCGAGTAACTTCACGTGGTTCAGTGACCAGATCAGAATCACAAGGTCCGGTAGGAGAGTCGAATATCGATGCTTCTTACGATATTCTGGGAGATGTTTATAATTTTTTCTTTAATTCATTTGCTCGCGATGGTATTGATAATCATGGGGGAGCTCTTATCGGATATGTATACGCTCCTGTGGCAAATGCACAGTGGGATGGAACGGCAATGTCGGCAAGTGCAAATTATATTGGAAAAGATATTTGGGCTCATGAGCTCATGCATGGAGTTACACAACACACATCGGGACTTGGGCCATTGCGAACACAATATCAAGCTCGCGGCTTGAATGAGAGCATTTCCGATATGTTTGCATATGGCGTAGATCCCGCAAACTGGACAATGGGCGAAACGAGTCGTGCCGGAACAATTCGCGATATTGCTAATCCGAGTCGATTTGGACAGCCTGAACGCATTTTCGATTCACGCTTTTCATGTACCGGAGAAGAACATAAAATAAACGGACCTACTAATAAAGCATTTAATTTAATGACTGCTGGAGGTACGTTTAATGGCTGTACAATCAACGGAATAGGTAAAGAAAAGAGTTTAGCAGTTATTTATAAAGCAAATACAACGTATTTGCGTCAAAGTTCAGGATTTTTTGATTTTAATAATAAAGTAAATCAAGCATGTGGAGAACTATATGGAGCATCATCGTCCGAATGTGCAAATGTTGCTGCTGCTATGCAAGCGACTGAACTTGATCAAGATCGCTGTGGAGCAGGAAAGAGTCGATCAACTCCTATTTGTGCTGGTGGAACACAACCAACGGTTGGTCAAACACAACCTACTGTTACACAGCCTACTGCGGGTGCTCAGGCTACCGTAGCTCCAACCGCGGCACAAGGAGGCGTAAATACTAATCCAACAGTACCGCCTGCAGTTCCAACGGTTTTTGCCAAATCAGGAGCATATTTTCAATTAAATCCTTCCGCAGTTACTACGGATATTGGCCAAACAATACGACTCGACTTAGTGCTTGCTACCGGACAAGATCAAGTTGCAACTGCTGACGCAAAAATATCGTATGACCCCGATATGCTTGAAGCAGTTGATTTTATTGATGGAAGTTACATGGCAATAAAAAAGGATGCTTCAAGGCGTGGCATAGTAAGTGTTTCTGCTACGGTAGATGTGGCAAGCCCTGTTTCTGGATCGGGTATTTTGGGACAGCTCGTTTTTAAAGTTATAGGCAATGGAACTTCCAACATTACCTTTACCTGTGTCCCAGGAGTAACAACTGATTCTAATATATTTAAAGCAGGTGCCTCGGTGGCCGACATTATCCAATGTTCAAGCAATGTGCCCGCAACGGTTACTGCTGGAAAGGGTACGATTCTTGATTTGGCGCTTCATTTCCAAGGAGTTGATCGTGCATTTGGCAGAAGCGGTGGATCAATTCCAATTCAGGTCGGTATTACTGGAGACAATTTACCAGAACCTGTTACTCAGCTAGTACAATTTAGTGCAAACGCGCAAGGAGTCGTTATCGGTACGGCATCATTCCCAACAATTGTTGCTGGAAACTATTGCATATCAATCAAAGGCCCGCTTCATAGTCGTCGTAGAGTGTGTCATAAAACGCCTTTGGAAGCGCAAACAGGTGAATATCGTCGAGGCAGTTCCACCATTCCATTAACAAATGGAATAAACGAACTTGACTTTACCGGAATCAGTATGATGAGTGGAGATATTGATCAGAACGGAGTGGTAAATTCATTCGACTTACTGTCGGTTAGAAATAGTATTGGTAGTACGAATCAAGCCGATATTGATCATTGCGATGTAAATTATGATGGTGCATGTAATGGTACCGACTGGGGTTTAGTAGTCGGGGCAATTTTGATAAAGACGGATGAGTAAGCATTGACATTTAAGGCAAAATTTTTCATAATCAAACTATGCAAGAAAATTATCACGGTCGGCTTTTTATGACCGGCATTTTATCGCTCATTTTTATTTTGGTTATTATTCTCATTGGAGTTATCTTTGTAACGTATCGAACGGGCAATTCTGGTACGCAAACCACCGTTGATACGAAGACTATTAATCAAGACTCATCAGCCGATGCTCCTGTACCTTTGCAATCTAAATATAAGGGAACCTTTTTTATGCATATTGCAAACGATGCTCGAGAATTTTCCGTTGGCGATCAGATTGAAGTTGAAGTTTTTGCTGATTCAGACGGCCAGAATATTGTAGGATACGATTTGGATGTTGATATTACCGGAGGAGCCCAATTTGCAAGTGCGCAGTCAAGCATTGAAGATTTTGACATGCACCCAACGCCACGCGAAGGTGGCGTGTACTTAACAAGCTTGAAAGATTTGGCGTCAAACACACCAACAACGCTTGCTGATAGTCAAATTGCAACGATCATGCTTACAGCTACTGCTCCGGGAACGGTGACTATTACTCCTAAATTCATTTTGGGCGAAACCCGTCATTCAAATTTAATGAGTATCACGAGTGAAAGCGTCTTGAGCTCTGTAGAAGGGGTAACTGTTACCGTCCGATAAATATATACCTATGAGAATTTCACGATGCACAAGTACAAAACTCATAACTGCATTTTTACTGATGGTCGGATCATTTTTAGTTTCGGGATCCCATACTTCAGTTCATGCTGCCACACTTTTATTTGATCCAACTAGTGCAAGCGCTGCCGTTGGATCGCCGATTGAATTGGGTATCGTGGTTAACGCAGGCTCCGATGAAATTCTTGCAGTGGATGCACAAATTCGCTACGATAAAAATACGCTTGAAGTAGAAACTTGTGTTGACGGCACATTTCTAAAAGTTGCCCGAAAAGATTTTGGAACACCGGGCCAAATTTATATTGCAGGAATTGTAGAAGACCCCGGAAGCCCGGTAACGGGTAAGGGAACTATGGCTACGTGTACGTTTAAAGTGAAAGGAAATGCGACAACCAATGTAATGTATGCATGTACTCCCGGGGAAACGGCAAGTGATTCTAATGTAGCTAAAAATAATGCCGATGCTACCGATGTAATTCAGTGCCCTGACAACGGCGTTGCGGTTATTACTGCTGGAACTGGCCTGGGCGGAGCGCCTACTGCTACACCTTCAGGAACTATTGGCGGAACAGGTGATCTTCCTACCCAACTTCCCAAAACAGGTATTATTGATGAGCTTATGAAATTTGCAGTTCCGGGTGCTATACTGGTTGCCATTGGCTTGGTAAGTAAGGTGCTTTTGAAATTATGAACAACGAAAAACTAATTAAATGGGCAGCGGTCGGGGTTGGTTTGGTCATTTCAGCCGCGGTGGTATGGTTTGGATTCTCGTTGGTAAGTCAGCGATTTGGAAAAGCAGCCGATTTGAATGTTTCAAACTTCAACTGTGAACCGACTGGTGAGAATGCACTGCTCGTAACCTGGGATGATACGTCATCTGACAAAGGAGTCGCGTATTACCGTCCTGCAGGAACGGTGAATAATCTGATTAGCCTTGAAGAGAATACTCCACAACAAGGAAGTTCGGGAAGCTCACATGAAATTACGTTGAGCTTGCTTACTCCGGGAACGTCATATGATGTTCAGGTAGGAGCAGGTGGGGAACCAACTGAAGAAGTTCATTCATGTAGTACTAAGGGAAACTCGACCGTTGATTCGATTGTTCCAACAACATCTCCGGTCGGACCCACATCAACGCCAGCACCTACCATTGCTTCAAAACTGAGCGTCGATGAAATTAAGGATCGATTGCGTGATGGAACATTCAAGGATGGGGAGGATTGCGCGAGCTCTGCACAGACTACGGCGCTTGATTGCGCTAAAGCAGTACGAGCACTTTACGCACCTGCAGGAAAATCAGTCAGTAATTAGTTACGCTGAAATGACGTTTGGGGTGACTTCAGAAGACTTAGGAGCAGGAGCTTTAATATGCGCTAACATAACGATTGGTTTCTTTTCTTCGGCAACGTCTTTTTTGACTCGTTTAATACATTTTGTACACATTTTGACTGATAGTTTGACATCTTCCACTAAAATACTTACCCGTTGAAGGTTAGGTTTGAATGCTCGTTGGGTTTTAACAGCACGTTTTTTCCAGCGTCCTCCGGCTACACCACGATGATGAGTATGGGAACGTCCCATGACAGTGCCTTTTGCGCAAATGAAACAAATGTTATTCATAATCTGATTACTGTATAATAACATAATTACCCACGTAAATCAATGAAATGTTACTTTCCACCCTTTTTCAAAACCCACTGTCATTCATAATTTTTGTAGGCGTGCTACTTATAACGCTTGCCGTTCACGAATATGCCCACGCACGAGCTGCAGAAGAGCTTGGTGATCCAACGGCTCGATTAATGGGGCGACTTACGCTCAATCCACTTGCCCACATTGATCCTATCGGGTCACTTATGATACTCCTGGTTGGCTTTGGATGGGGAAAACCGGTTCCATTTGACCCGTATAATTTAAAAAATCCTCGAAAAGACAGCGCGATAATTTCTTTAGTAGGCCCATTATCGAATTTTATTATGGCTATTGTGGGGGCGGTGTTGCTTCGAGTATTGATGGGTGTGGATGCGGGATTTTTATCGTCGTTGGCGATTCTGGTGCTGCCTTTTTTTGTGCAAATAAATTTAGTGTTAGGACTCTTTAATTTACTCCCATTTGCTCCACTTGATGGTTTCAAAGTCGTTGCGGGAATTATTCCGGAAGATCAGGCAAAAGAATGGTATTCACTTGAAAGATATGGCATGTTATTTTTGCTCGCGTTCATTTTACCGCTTATGGGAAACCGGTCAATGCTTGACATTGTGCTTGATCCGGCAGTGAATTACTTCTATAACCTCTTGGTTCCACGATTAGCCTTTTAAAACAATCCAAAAACAACCTACCAGGTTGAATAGGCATGTACAACCTCGGAGGTTGACAAATATATCTCTAGAAAGTAACCAGTTCGCCATCTTCTTCACGATATAGAATATGTCCTTGTTCAAGAACTCGCCTCGTGAATAAAATTCCGTTCAAGTGATCCATTTCATGCTCAATAATAGTTGCTTCAAAGCCGGAAAACGTTTCGGTTTGGGTTTTATTTTCCAAATCTGTATACTCCAATACGACCTTTTTTGAGCGAACTACCTTTCCCCAAATGCGGGGAATCGATAAACAGCCTTCCAGGCGCGACGTTTCATCTTTTTTCGGCTTTTTGGCAGTTTCGCTCTGTGCGACCTGTGTAGAAGAGACAATCTTTGGATTAATAAACGTTTTTACGGGTGCTTTTTTATCTTTTTTAATAATAAATAGCTGAATTCCCAGATTAATTTGTGGTGCTGCAAGGCCGACTCCTTCCGGGTCGTGCTGGGCCAGAAGCGTGGTCACCATTTCATCAACTAATGTTCTTATTTTTGCATCGATTTTTTTAACTGGCCGTGATGGCGTGGCTAAAACAGTATTGGGGGCATGAATTATTTTCATATTTTCTTTATTATTATACTAACTCCGATGACGGCAATAGCTGCAAATCCAACATATTCCAATAATTGTGGCCAGAAAAACACTCGAACATTTCCTTTAGTGCCTGACGGAATAACCCATCCGTTGGCCCAGTTATTCACTTTCACGTGATTTTCCAATTCCTGCCCATTTAGGTAAGCTTTCCAGCCACTATCGTATGCCTGGTTATATACAAATGTACTTGTGCCGTCTTTGCCTGCAGGAGCAAAATACAGAGCCTTTAGTTGTTCAAGCGGCAAATGGTATACGCGTATGCTTATCAGGGCGTTTTCGCTTTCAAGACCCACATGGGAGTCATTCTGGAAACCGAAGGTATATCCTTTGCTAAAATGATTACCTGAAGGCAGAATAAAGTACTGCACATCCGCACTCAAACGGTCTTCGATTACCGTGCTTCCGGTGGTTATATTTTGTGCGTAAAAGAATAATCGCTGACCAGCAATATTCTCATTATGAATTTTTACAATATATGCTTGATCGTGGGCAATGTCGGGCAGGGAATAGGCAACGCATACGGTGAGCTTTTGGCATTGTTCAGGCTTGGCGCCGGTGGTATCGATCGTTACGTATGAGTTTTTTTGGAATGAAACCGCCAATGAACGCTCTTGCGTAGCTCCCTGGAGTAAGGATGTGTCGGCGCTCGAAAACAGAGAGTATTTATTTGTATTAAACGGTAATTGCGTTGTCAACGAAAATGTATTAGGATTTTCAGTAAGTTTCCACGTGGGTGGGTATATTTTTTTTTGGCTAAACAGATCTAAGAACGGGAAGTAGAAGTCATAATTCTCCTTATCTGCTAAGAGAGGACTTCGGTAATCTCCTAGAGAAGCATACGCAGAATCATCGTTCGTAATCGCTCTGTCGGGTCCAACCACAGGTAGGCTCTGTATACGGGTTACAAAGGGAGCGGCGTTTTTCACTTTGTAGATCGAGATCGTGCCAAATGTCTTTTCAAGTTGTACTGATTCATTACTGGCTAAAGCTTCCTTAATTTTGTCGGCTAAAAATGCCTTCTGGTGCGTAGATGATGCAAGCACGCTCTCATCAACAAGCACGTAGTGAATATTGTATTTTTTTAGCACGGCAGTTATCTTTGAGGCTTCTCCTAGAGCCAGTGCCTGCTTCATTTCCCAAAAGTAACTCTCGCTATGTGCACTCCACACATCAAACGTGGGCGACACAATGGGTTGTTCGATTCCATACCATAAAAACCCAGATCCGGAATATCCCCAGGAATAGTGATACCATCCCCAAAATGAATCTTGGGGCAACAGGGCAATACGATTCTCCTTAGGAAGCGTACCGAAATACTCCATTGTTTGGAAATAGTCAGTAGGAATTTTTACGCGTACATGATCTGAGAATAAGTTCCCGGTGAAAACGGGGAAAGAGACGATGGCTATTAGCGTCAAAGAGATTATTGTTAAGAGTATGGATCCTACTGATTGTCGCACTTTGTCATTCTGAGGCGAAGCCGAAGAATCTGGGTGTGAGCGCTTAACACCTAGATTCTTCACTGCGTTCAGAATGACAGAGACTCCATTCATAAAAAAGTAGCTTGAAATCAGTGCCCAGGGCACGGCGAATTTGGTAAATGGCGCTCGAAAAATTTGAGCGATCAAACCATTTCGGGTAATAAGGTCGTGTAACTGAGAAATTACCGGTGTGTTTGAGAGTAGTGCGAATGCACAGAGTAGCCATATTCCTACAAAAGGAGCTCTATACGCGCTCTTACGAGTTATTCCGAGCAGGATGATTGCAAAAATACTCCATGAAGCAATCTGGACGACGGGATTTTCTAGGTGTTTGTGCCAGGGTTCAAACAGAGGTTTTTGATCGGTTCCATTTAAGTCGTAATAAAAGCTTTTAAACGTGGCGAATGAAGAAATATCTCCTCGAGCTTTGTTTTGCATCTGAACATCTTGCGTGGCAAGCTGATTGATTTTGGCATTAGCGACCGTTTGGGATCCTCCATTTATTAGAAAGTACGCTTGGGGAAGAATCCAGAAAAGGTTGGCAGTGATAATGAGTGCGAAGGCAATAAAGAGCGTTCGGGCTCGAAACTTCCAAACTCCAATCACTCCCAATACGAGCATATATACGACAAACAGCGTTTGCACATAAAAGCTTGGGGTCGCTAATAGATTGATTAAAAAGAGTGGTGTAGCGGCTTTAAGCGTTAATTTACTGTGGTTTAGTAAAGTGCGTAAAAATATCCATAATAGCCAGGGCAGGGAAGCAAAAAAGATTGAGAACGGCTCAAAGGGAAGGAAAAAGAGTTGAATGGTGGCGAAGTTAAGGATGTAAAAGAGTGATCCGAGGAAAGGTAGCGGAGATCCTTCGCGGAGTTTACCCTGAGAGTAATCGAAGGGCTCAGGATGACTCGTGTCGCTCTCTGTTTGACTCAATAGCTTAAATATACCAAGTGCTCCAACAGCCAGCATTCCTATATGAACCACATATCGAATTAGGCTCTGTGGCATTATAAATGATAATGCCCACACGCCAATCGCTCTCAATAAGTCACTCGCATGTGCCATACCTCCTACGAGCCCAAAGCTCTGATATTCCTGCCACACGGCAAAAACAGCTCTCTTTACCGCTAATCCAGGAGCAAGTTCAGTTTGCAAATTATCCCAGCCGGTTAAATAGGTTCCAAAACGGTAATTTACCAAGCCAATGAAAGCCAAGATGAGAACTAGGAGGAATTGGTATTGATATTTTTTTATTAGGGTAAACATGTTTTTGAGATCCTTCGACTCCCTCCGGTCGCTCAGGATGACGCTACTTATTTGTCCGTAAATAGAATTTTAAATAACGGAAATAATGTAGGAGGCGTGCTGGTTAGAATTTTTGTATAGCGCTTGGCGACATCGGAAATGAGTCGGCTTTGACCAAGCAATCGTGAAAATTCCACAAACGATTCCGGACTCTTGCGCACCAGCTTAATTTTCTGCATAAAATTTCGACTATCTAAATCAAACATAATATCCGTATATTTAAGATCACTTTTTTGCAAAGCTACACGTACATCGTCATTTTGAAAATATTGTTGCAAATTAGTCGAAAACAATACTGGTTTTTGGTGCATCAAGGCATGTGTAAGTGGTCCTGAAGACGACATAAATACGCGATATGGAAACACCACCACATCACTGGCAGCAAAGTATCGATTAATGTACTTTTCAGGAATAAAATCGGTATGAATAACTTTATTGCTCTTTGTAGCGACTCGAACGGTATCTTTATAAAATTTTTGATAATACGCCTTGTTTTTAAGAGTTGAACTTTCTCCGCCGGCCAAAAGCAACTTAATACCGCGCGATTTCGTGCGTGAAATAGTTTTGGTAATCCAGTCAGATCCTTTGTACCAGTTTACAAACCCGAAGCTTACAATAACGAAATCTTTTTTGGAAATTCCCAATACTTTGCGAGCATTAGCCTTGGTGAGTGTTTTTGTGGAAGCTACCGCGAGTGGAACGACATTAATTTTAGCCGCATCAATATACGCACCTAACTGTTGCTTTAGCTGTGTTTCTAATACTACGATTTGCTTGCTTAAGGCCCCAATCGCTTTGTAAAACAAATGAAGCGCGATATTAAACCCTTTTAACGCATACACATTCTTGATATTAATATGATTTGAAATGCGTGAAATATCAGTAATTACTTGATGCAATTCAAACGTAATTGTTTTACCAATAAGTCGCAGGAATGTAAGCAAAGCAGGAACAGCGGCAACGGGTGCAATTCCACCAAACACATTGAATTCGAATTGGAACAATACCTGATGCACTTGATCGAATTTTAAAGCAGCTTTGGCAATTTGAGCCATAGAAGTAATTGATCCTTTTTGCCACGTTCGAAGAACGATAATGTTTTTACCATCGCGAGAAATTACATCGTCAAAAGCGGCATTTCCGGTTTTTTCAGCCAAAACAATTATATGACTTCCTTGTTTGGCAAGTTCACGCAGAATGCGCTTACTGTGCCAGGCAACAGCCGTACGGTCACTGACTCCATTCCCACGGGAAGGATAGCTGGTGACAACCAGAATAGAATCGGGCCGATTAAATTTGTTTAATAATGTTTTCATATAGTGCCTTTAACTACAATCTTACGATTATCGTTAAAGGTACGACCCGAAGAGGAACAAAGAAGACTGCAAAAGCCAGTCAAGCTAAGTTCCCCTTCGGGCAAAACTGCGAAAACAGCGGGCGGATGGCAAACGTGTGGCCATTGCTTACTGCAATCGCAGATTGGGTCTACTAGGTTACTCTAGTCCTTTCTCTCATTCGTTCGAATGAGTAGCGCTAAGAATCTAGCGCGGCGGCAGGTAACTGCACTCTTTGTATCGCAACCACACGTGGTGCGGTACGATCATTCGAGTGCCGTTGCCCCGATAACCCGTCATGCGACAGGCCGGATCTTCGCCAACACCGTAGGCGTTGTCGTTAGCATCGTATGTGGTCCCCGTAAGGATCACAACCAGGTCGTCATAAGTGAACGAGCCTGGGGCGAAAGCATAGATCGGCTCCGCAGTCGGGATGGGCTCGAGCGTGGGCTCGGGCGTGGGCGGAACGACCATTGGAGGCTGATCACCGTTGGGGGCGATCTGGATCCACGGGGTCGCGCGTACAGGCTGTGGTTGAACTACCACAGGGGCGGCGGGTCGTACGCGAGGTACGACTTTGATTGGTCGGCGCGGCTGGACCTTGATGCTGATCTGGTTTAGGAGCGGGACGACCACGCCGTTGCATTGCTGCGGGCGGGGGAATCCGAATTCCTTGATCGTCCAACCGATGCGGCCTTGGATCTTAGCGAATCCGTCACAGAAAAGTCTGATGGCCTCCGAAACTCTCGTTTCGTTCCAGACGGTAAAACCGTAGGACAGGCCTTCGTTCTTGATGAAGGTCCACAGGTCGCCTCCCAATGAGACAAACTGCTTAGGATCTCCCGCGAAACCTTCAACAAGACAATTACCGAAGTGAAACTTGTGAGCCTCGTCTGGGAAGACCGAGGTCTCGAGATTCCACGCGTGTGTGCCGTCTGCCTGCATAATCTTACGCCACCAGCTCGCGTATCCACCAAAGGTGGTTTGCGCTTGCAGTTGCGTTTGGGGCCAATCATCTCCCTTAATGCAGACAGTCACCTCATGCGTGGCGGTCGGCTCGGGCGTGTCGGTCGGCTCGGGTGTAGACGTGGTTGTCCTCGTCGGCCGCGGGGTGCGGGTCGGCGTGGGCGTTTCCGTCGGACACTCCGTCGGTGTCGGCGTGGGCGTCTTGCACCAGGGATTGTACCACGGACAAGGATTTTCCGTTGGTGTCGGTGGCGGCGGGTAAGGGCCGGGATCGGTCGGTTCCGGGCTGGGCAGAGCCGTGTTCGTCGCCAGCGGCGTGTAGCTGGGCCTCGGCGTATAGGTCGGCGCCGGGG
>CAYQYZ010000004.1:0-113735 GCA_964422025.1 uncultured Gammaproteobacteria bacterium | reverse complement strand
TTCTGATGTATTTTGCACATGCGGACCTCCGCAAAATTCTTTGGAATATGAGTCGACAGGACGGTCCGCAGACCCACCAACGAAATATACTTTTACGTCATCCGCATATTTTTCTTTAAAAAAGTACATAGCTCCAATCTTTTCTGCGTCCTTTTTAGGAAGTATTTTGAAGCTTACGGGTAATTTCTGAGCAATTTTGTCATTTACAATCTGTTCAACTTTTTTGAACATTTCATCAGTAGGCTTGGATTCCACAAAGAAATCGAACCGGAGTCGCTCACCCGTGATGTTAGAGCCTTCCTGGCGTACTGATGAACCGAGTACATCTCTGAGAGCCTGGTGAAGGAGGTGGGTAGCAGTGTGGTATTTGAGCACTTGCTCTGAACTATCAGCCAATCCCCCTTTGAATGTTCCTGCTGAAGCAGTGCGTGATTGATTTTGGTGAGCGGCGAATAACTCTCCATAGACCGTTGCATCGAGAGAGTAGCCTTGTTGAGCAACAAGCTCCTGCGTAATTTCAAACGGAAAACCGTAATTCTGGAATAAGTCAAATGCAATTTTTTCATCAACTTTGGAAACTTTTTTGAAATACTTAAGACCGTTATCGAGGCTTTTGGCAAATTTAGTAATTTCGTCGGTAATAACTTTTTGAACAAGATCCGCATGTTCACTCTTGTTAACCCCTGCATATCCTTCGTAAGTATCTAGGACGCTTAGTGCCATAGTGGAAACATCCTCCGCACGTAATTCTCCCGCCAGCTGCCGAAGCTTAACACCGGCCCGACGCAACAGCCGTCGCAACATGTATCCTTGCTCTTTATTAGAAGGAACGACACCTGAAATAATGATCATAACAGCAGCTCGAATATGATCAGCTACAACTCTCATTTCTGTTGCATTTTCTTCATACTTTTTTCCACTTATCTGCTCTACTTGCGCAATAACCTCATTAAACACATTTGTCTTAAAGATATCGGGATCATTAGAAACCGCCGCCAAGATCCGCTCAAATCCCCCACCATAATCTACATTTTGCTGAGAAAGTTCTTCAAGCTCTCCCAATTCCGCTTTTTTATATTGAATAAAAACTGAATTCCCGATTTCCATAAATCGTCCACAATCGCAGTTTGGATGACATTCTTCTCCAAATTCTTTATCATGAGGGGTTCCAAAGTCATAAAACATTTCACTATCAGGACCACCAATTTCACCCACTGGCATATTATCAGGAGGGCCAGAACGAGACCACCAGTTTTTTGCAGCAGGATATTCTCGAATATGATCTTGGGCGACTCCCAGACCGTGCCAGAGCGCTTTGGTCTCGTCATCATGCTCCACTCCACTGCCACCTTCATAAATCGTTACATAAAGCTTCTCTTTTGGAATCTTCAGAACTTCAGTAAAAAATTCCCAAATCCAGGGAATTTGTTCTTTCTTAAAATAATCACCCAGTGACCAGTTCCCCATCATTTCAAAGAATGTTGTGTGACGATTATTTCCAACCTCTTCAATATCTTGCGCACGGAAACTGGGTTGAATGTTGTATAGACGGGTTCCTAGAGGGTGAGACTCTCCAAGCAAGTACGGTACAAGCGGTTGCATGCCAGAGCTTGTAAAAAGCGTAGTTGGATCGTTTTGCAACACTAACGGAGCCGGCGGCACCAACTTGTGCCCTCGGGATTCCCAGAATTCAGTCCATAATTTTCGTAGTTCTTGATGAGTCATGAAGATATTTTACCAGTTTTGTGCGTGAAAGTGGAGATCTTAACCAAGATCCTCCATAGCAGCAAGGTATGCTGGAAGAAGGGCTTGCATCTCTTCTAATTTTAGAATGCGTATTAGCTCATATCTATATCGCAGCTTAGCTTCAGGTGTAGTAATGAGAGGCTTGATGCGCCTTACAACATCGAGAAGTTCGGGATCAGGCATATAACTGTGCTCGAAATCTTCTCTTGCTATCATCATTACTTCAGTCATCAATTCGATTGCTCGCCTTTCTAGGTGTCTATCGACCAACTGGTTGAAGCTATCGTCTGTTGAAGTAACTCTACGATCACGCATTGACATATGGGCATCTGCAATCACGCCTAAAAGTGCGTTTTGATCCTTTCTTCTTACTCGAAAGCCTTCTGAATCATCATAAATACGTCGAGATGTAGGCAATGCATTGATGGTTACGTAAGTATCGTCAAGGTGAATACCTGGATGCGTAGCTACCGCTGATAACAAAGCGCGTGTTTGGTCTGTATTACCATGATAGCTTACTGCCCTCGTTAGTACTAAACCAAGAACATTAGGTTTTATAAAAGGAGTAAGTTCAACAGTAGTCCTTTCCACTAGTTCAGCTTCCGTAATTTCAGGCCTTTGTATTGCATCTGCTATTTGATCAAACCTATCAGGAGCTTGCGCGACATGAGCACTAAACAGGTACTGAGGGATTTTTGCATTTCTAATATCACCTTGAAAATCCAAATCAGGATCTGGTTGACCAGTTAGAATTCGGGTAACAAAGGCATCTGCACATTCTTCAGGACTTCGTACCATGACTCCTTCAGGCCATCCCGCATCTACCTGTTTAAGTCTGCCCGGAGGCGTTCGATCATCTGCCATATAGGTCGAGAGTATACTCTCCTACTTACAAAGTGTCAATAGTATTAGACAAAATCGTTTTTTGGCGCGATTTGACAATAAGCACCGATTGGAGTAATATAGTTGAGCTTTATGAAAAAGGAATCTCTTATTGCGATGACTTTAGGAATTGGTGCTGGGGTCACCATCGCCATATTGCTCATTTCGAACTCAAAATCATCAGGGTCTTCGGACAATAAAGTCATTACTCCGGCCGTCAGTCCTACGGTTGCTATTCTGCAACATGAAGCATTTACGCTGAAAATTAACTCACCAGCAACTAATAGCACGAGCGAAAGCGACGAAATTGATATTAAAGGATCGGCTCCTAAAGGATCACTTATCGTTATAGCCTCATCCGCCGGTGATCAGATAATTAAAAATGAGGAAGAAAGCTTTGAGGCTACGTTTCCCTTGGCTCTTGGCGAAAATGTAATTCGAATTACCGCGTATAATGGAAAAGATTCGACTAGTAAAACATTAAAAATTTATCAACTCGGCAGTGAATAAAAAAAGAATTATTGTAACCAGCGTTATGTTTTTAATTGCAGGCGCAATCCTCTCCTTACAAGCTTATGCACAATCCCCCACAGTTAAAGAGGTAACTCCCACCAAAGCTAGTGCACTTGATAAAGAAGTGCAGAATTTGAAAGAAAAAATTGCAGATAAAGTTTCAGAATTGAAAAAGGGAGGAACCGTTATTGCGGGAACGATTAATTCTATTGGAAAAGATACGATCGAAATTACCGGAGAAGCCAACAAAGTTTATAAGATTGCGATTGATGATACGGTAACAAGCTTTAATCAGATAAAGGGGACTTCCAAGGCTGAAATTGAACTTTCTGACTTGGAAAAAGGAGATTATATATTTGTTTCCGGGCCGCTTGTAGAGAGTACGGTAACCGCAAATGGTATTTATAAAGATACTCCCTACATTGTTGGATCGGGTCAAATTACGGCAGTAGACACAGATGCAGTAAGTATGGATATTGTTTCAACTGATAAAACAGAATTGACTATCGATATTAGCGGCAAAATTAAACCAAAAATTATGGATAGTAAAACACTAGAAATTGAACGAACAACATTAGCAAAAATTAAGGCTGGCGACACTATTCATTATGTAGTAACAAGCACGGACGATGAAAAAACAGTTTCAGCAGTTTCGCTTCTGGTAATTCCTCAGGAATATTTCAGCAATTAATTCATCCGGCGTAGAGTTGGAGTTGGGCTTAACCCGGACTGCATACAATTCACTTTATTTTCGGTTCCTGAAATAAATACTTCACCTTTTTTATAAAAACAGTCTCGCCTTACTATATCTACAGGCTGCGCAAAATTTTCAGTTTGAGCAGAAAATTTAAGCGGATTGTCGGTCAGAATCATACTCATTACTCGATTAAAAATTGGGGCTGCTCCAGTTATTCCTGATGTTAGCAACGGATTCATAGGGGCATTATTGTTATTCCCTACCCATACGGTGGTTACATATTGAGGATTATAGCCGACTGTCCAGTTGTCGCGTTTGTCGTTGGTTGTTCCGGTTTTTACCGCAACTTTTTTACCCGGAATTTCAAGACTTGAACGGGCACCGAATGCAGACTGACGGGCTACATTGTCGGATAGAATATCGGAAATAATGTAGGCAACCGTTTCTGGAATAGCTTGGAATACAGAACGCTCTGAATTTTTTTCATAAATCTTTTTACCCGTGTAGTCATGAATTGAAAGGACCGGATCGAGGTCGACTCGTTTCCCCCCGTTTGCAAATACTCCAAAAGCAGTCGCCATGTCGGTCATCGTAACTTCTCCTCCACCAAGAGTGAGCGAGAGTCCGAAACGACTACGGTCAGTCCACGATGAAATTCCCATGTCTTGGGCATGATCGATGAAATTATTTACTCCAAGAGCATTGAGCGTTTTTACTGCGGTTAAGTTGTATGAATTTGCTAGGGCAAGTCGAAGCGGAACTTTTCCATGAAATCGCCCATCGTAGTTTACCGGTACGTACGGAGCAGCACCAGGTTGAGCAAACGAAGCAGGAGAATCATCAAGAAGTGTGGCCGCAGTGAACTCTCTTTCAAGCGCCAGCGCGTACATAAGCGGCTTTATAGATGACCCGGGTTGGCGCAATGCAGTAGTTACGTTAAAAGCTCCAAATGGTTCTTTGTAATAGTCAACCGAACCTACCATAGCCAGAACATCGCCGGTTTGGGGAGCTGTTACGAGTGCAGCTCCATTTGAAACATTCAAGTAACCAATTCGTGCAACTTCGTCGGCTAAAATTTTCTCGGTTTTTTCTTGAGTCGCCAGGCTTAGCGTTGTTTTCACCGTAAGACCACCCTCTTCGACCATTCGAATTCCGTATTCTTTTTCAAGAAGCGATTTTACGTAAAACACAAAATGTGGTGCGCGTATGAAATGGGTATTAGGTTGTACATCAATGGGAGATTTTACAGCTTGATCATACGAGGCCTTGTTAATGAATTTTTGGGCGTACATTCTTTTTAACACCTCATTACGTCGACGTAGCGCAAGATCGGGATTTACATATGGTGAATATACCGAAGGGGCTTGTGGTAAGCCTGCCAAGAATGCGGCTTGAGCGATTGAAAGTTTTTTTGCATCTTTTCCAAAGTACGTTCTGGAAGCTTCTTGGATTCCGTACGATGAACCTCCATATGCGACTTGATTCAAGTACATTTCAAGAATTCGATCTTTTGAGTAGGTTTGTTCTGTCCATAAGGCTAAAATCGCCTCTTTCACCTTACGTTCTATGGTGCGTTCAGGAGTCAAGAGAGCGGTTTTTACCAATTGTTGCGTAATGGTTGATCCTCCTTGGAGTTTTTTTTCTGTAATTGTCTCTTTCATTGCTCGAACAACTCCTCCGATTGGTGAAATTCCCTGGTGAGAGTAAAAATCCTTGTCTTCAACTGCAATAGTAGCCTGAGTTACATATTTAGGAAGATCTTTTATGGCTACCGGGGTTCGATTTTGATCATGATAAATTTCAAAGAGCAAATTATCGTTGCGGTCGGTTATTTTAGTTGAAACAGGATAATTTATAGTGCCAATTTGGGAAGGTCGAGGCAGTGCGGCAACAAACCGATAGCTTTGAAACATAAAAACAAGAAGAAGTGTTGCAAGAATGCCATAAAAAAAGTAAATAAATTTTGGCGGGACTAATTTATGGGGAAGTGAAATTATTTTCAGGCTTTTGCCAAGCATTTTTATGATCCACAGGCAGGAATCGATGACAAAATCACCAATAAAAATGAGGAACAACATGATATAAAAAAGACCTTGAATGAAAGGCTTAGTAGGATTGGAAAGGAGCCGATAAATTTTTTGCTTGGTACCCATGATTCAGGCGTGAATTGTACCATATTTTATAGGATAAAACAAGCTGAGCGGGGATTAAATTTTGGCAAGTTTTGCACGAACTACGTAGCGACTCCATGCAGTGCCTGGGGGAACACAGGTGACAAGCGTTAAGTAAGAATCATCATATTTTTGGTCAAGAATCGAGACTTCTTCGGGAGTGACAATAAAAGTTTCAGCCACATCATATTCGTAAGTCGCGTCATCGTACGCTACATATACTTTATCACCTCGCTTAAGTGAAGGAAGATACGTAAAGATAGTTGCATAATCTTTTACACTGTATAGTTGCGGCAGTGATGAATGGCCAAAAATGGAAATATTACCTACTTCCCCGGGAATTGAACGAGGAATGTAGTGAACAAGGCCTTTTTTAAGGTCTTCCCCACCAACAATTACTTTGGCATCAGTAATATTCAAGCGAGGTATAGACAAAGAGTATTGTTTAATGTTTTTAGCTACAACAATAGGCTCATCTGGATTCTGTTTAAGCGTAGGAAACCAAATACCTGCTTTAGTGTAATCGGAAAGGTTTGTGGAGAAAATGTTGTTATTTCCACGCGTGGAATTTGCATTGGCAAGGGCTGTTGTATTCGTAGCGGAAACAGCTGAGAAGAATTTTTGGTTCTCAAAAAGACGATTATAAACTTCGAATGAAATGACCGGATAAAACGACCAGAATAGAAAGAGCGATCCTACGGTGAGAGAGATATACGAGATAACACCTAAAATGGCCTTTTTGCGGGAATAATAGACTTTTTTGTAGCTATACAGGGGCATGGGTTAATTATACAGGATTACATACTTCGTACTTCTGTCTGAATATTCTTATTAAAGAATGGTAGGCGGGATTTTAGGAATGGAATAAACGTATTTACCTCGATCGTACTATCGGCAGCCTGATAATCAGATTTGGCAATGTCTGTTACAACCTGCGTGGATTTTCCTTTTACATCAAGCAAAAATCTTTCTCTATTAAGGACATATTGAGGAGTCGCGCTCACCTTGAGCGTAACATTTACTTTTCCGCCCTTGTCACTGGCTTTTGTAACTACGTACTGAATAGATTCTTTGGTAAGTGCATATCCGCTTTCAACATCACTGGCTAATTTGCGGGCGATTTCGCTCTTAATCGCCGCTTCATCCGACTGGGGAATGGTGACGGTTGCTTGGGCTTTTATGGAAACCTCCGCACCCTCTTGACCCACTTCATGAGAATAATCCTCGTTTGAGAGCGTTACAACAGCCAATTGAGTGATACTTGATTCTGTTTTAACCTGATTCTTGGCGGCGGCTTTTACCTTTTTGTCAAGTTTGTCGATATCATCACGGGAAACGGTTGTTATGTCGCGCTTGGTTCCTCCTGTAAAGGCACCATCAGCGGCGGCTTTAAGGCTTTCGCTGGAAATTCCACTGAACGTGAGTTTCGTATCTTTGCCAATGTTACCCTCTGTACCTAGCGCGGCGGCTGTAACTGCGACTTTTTGCTTTCCGGTTGTAATAGTTACATCTCCCCCACTTGTTGTTGAGGAGGATGCTGAGGCGACTTTTGCATCGGAATCAAGCGTAAACACGATTCCACCTTCGGTCTTGACTTCTGTTCCCTTTTTTAAGCTTCTTTCCGCTTTCTCGACATTGAAGATTTGAATACTTCCTTTTGCTTTTTCACCAACCGTTTTTTTACCTGTTGCGGCAACGTTATCGGAAACTTCGATCGTTTTTGACTGATCTTTGGTACGAACGTCATTCATAGTGATTTCTTTGGTTATTTTGGGGGTTCGGTACAAGAGCGTTATTTGAGCTTTATGAAGATAATATGTAGATGCGAATACTCCTCCCACGATAGCAAGAAGTACTAGGGCGATGAGCGCGAAAATAACTCCTTTAGACTTCATAAAGGAAAAGTTTAAACCATTCAACGAAATTTGTGGCAACGAAAATGACGGAAGTTTTAAGGGTTTTTTGGGTGCTTTTGGCGAAAAATCCTCCTCGGAATCCGAGTGATCGACCGCGTATACAGCAGGTCTAGAGGGAGATGTATTTGGAGCCTGAACTGTCTCGACCGACCGTTCACTCTGCGCGGACATAACACTCTGAGCAACTGCACCTTGCGCAATATCCTTGCCTATCACGAATCCAGATGCTTCACTCACAGCGCTCTTGGAGGAGACCTCTTCGACATCCTCGTCATACACCGGATCATCCGCGTCGACTTCAGTATTGGATTCAGAAATTTCTTCATTTGTATTAGTGGAATCATCATTAGTTTCATCAACCTTCGAGGTTGGTAGTGCCTGTTCAACCTGTGAGGTTGTATTAGCTTCCTCTTCATCATCTTCCCCAATTCCCCTTCCCGCACCTCCGGCAGCTCCTGCTACTGCCACCCGAGGAGTTCCCACTTCTTCAAAAACCTGTTTTGCAAAGCAACTATATAGCGCGCTTTGTAATTTTTCAGCAGCAATCACTTCCACTTTTGGAATTTGGATAAAGAGCTTTTCATCCCACGCATGTGCCATAAGCTTGCTTGAGATTTCTTGTAAATCAGTAGAATCGTACAGAATTATGCGCGCAGGTAAGTAGGAAGAATCTTTTAGCTGTGCAAAAACTCTCTCTAGGTCACCTATCAGATCAGATGTGTGTGCAATTGTTTGCGCATGGTCGATCTTGCCGCCTTTATATACAAAAATACTTACCGCGGGGCCATCGAGTTCAATCACTATTGCAGAAAGAGGTGTTTGTTCGACGGAATGAAAATAGATTCCTAAGGCTTCATGAAACTCTACGAACCCCATAAGCGTAAGACCCAGTTCATCGGCCAGAGCCTTAATTTTTCCTTTATATGGATTACGTATTGTCTTTTTTTCTTGATCTACAAAGTGCGAATACACAAACAGCACTGTTTTTTCGATTTCAACATTACTCCTCTTTTCAAGCTCAAACAGCGTTTGATCAACATCGGCGTCTAAATGTTCCCAAGCATCGGTAAATGTGAACTTTTTTTGATCGAGCGGATGAATGATGCGCGTTTCACTATTAGCTTCAAGCAAAATAACTTCCCCTTCATTTTCTTTCAAAATGAGCCCCATGTACGTTTCGCGATTTGGATCTTTTTTGGTTTTTTTTAAAAAGTCGAACATATTATTTAATATCAAAACGCTTTAATACCTCTTGTATCCCCTGATTTGCAGTGCCAAATGCTTCACTGTCAATCACTCCCTTGCCAGTATCATTCACTGCATTCTTTAAGTATTGCACAATTGCATCATTTAAACCATTATCAAATGTACGTGAAACAACAGGCATAGATTGCATAAAGGCTGCCTGCTGCACTACAGCACCGACATAGGGGTCTTGTTCAAGAAGGGGGCGCATGTCGACACGCGAGTAGGGTTCACCAAAAAGACGTGTTTTTGAGGCATTTTCATACAGTTTTGTAAGACTTTCTTTTTGAGATAAGAACTTTAGGAATTTCCACGCTTCGGTCTGATTTGCGGCAGGCTTATACTTACTTACCCCTTCAACCCAATAACTGGCAAGCGTTATTTGTTTTTGTCCGGGAACGACGGGGAATGTGGTTACTTTAAAATGTAAATCAGGTGCGGCTTTTTTGATTGCCAGAATTTGCCAAGAAGGTACAAAAATCATTGCCACTTTACCTTGAATGAATGCAGAGATTGAGTTGGGCATATTTTCATCCCACCGACCATCGGGCTGCTGGGCAAATCGACGATATGCAGCAAGCATTTCGACAGCTTCGGTTGTTGTTAAATCAGAAAGTGACGCACCGTTTTGCAGTAGCATGAGTCCGAGGATTTCTGAAAAATGTTCAATATTAGTAGCGCTCCCCAGAGCAATGCCCGATGTAACGATTCCCGAAGGACCCACAACCGTTAGCTTAGATGAGTATGCAGTAATGTCATCCCAGCTTTTGGGACCAACGGCAATACCCGCCTGTTTGAAAAGATCGGTGTTATACAATAATACAAGCCCATCAATCTCGAGCGGTATTCCATAGTATTGATCTCCAACTTTAAGATCGGTTTTAGTAATAGGGTAAAAAGTCGATTCATATTCAGTTGCGGTCATGACTGCTGATGGAACTGGAGCAACAACGTCTTTTATAGTTGGAAGCCAGGTGTTGTGGAAACGAAAAATATCGGGTCCGTTACCATCTTTAGAGCGTGCAAGAAGCTTTTCTCGATAGCTTTGAGGATCTTTTTTTTCGTATTTAATGGTTACTTTTGGATTCTTCTTTTTATACTCAGCAATAAGCGGATCGATAGTGGCTTTATCTTCCCATAGACCCCAATAGGTAAGGGTAACTTCTTTTGAAGAAGAATCGCTCTTGCCACCTGTAAATGAGGTAATTACCTTAAAAAGAATGAAAAACATAATTATAAAGAACACAACGGCTCCGATAATTAGGAATATTTTCGTTTTATTGCTTCCTTCATGCGGATCTTCTAAGTCAAACGTAGTGTCAATTGGCTCGGGCTGGGCGCCGCTCAGAGGGCTGGGCCCGGCGAGGGTAGCAGGCTCTGCTGTTTCCGTAGTAATGGTAGTGGTCTGTGTGACAGGAGTAGGAGGGGTAGGTGTTTCATCAACTGCAGATAAATCGATTTCTTCGGTTATGGGCGGTCCGCCCGCGGACGGAATTTGTGGCTCGGGAATAGTTTCAAAGACGACGTCGCCTGATTTCTTGGGATCCATAGTATAATATTAGTTGATTGGTACGTATATTTCAAACATGTTGCATCACACAAAAAAAGTCTTATTCTTTGCGGGAAAATCGATGTTTTTTGCGGCGCTTTTTTCAGTCGTTTTTATACTTCTTTTTACCGCATATATTGCAAAACGGGCACACGATGTGGGAAATCGCATGTATCCGACAGTGTATATTGACGGTGCGTCGGTAGCATATAAAACTCCGGTGGAGGTTGAAAAGCAGCTTGAGCGCAAAAGGGATGCTTTGCGTAAGATTACCGTACAGGTGAAATACGATGGCAAAGAAGCCACATTTTCGGCAAAAACACTGAATATTGGCTTAGATACGGAGTCTACTATTCGTGCTGCTTATTCAATTGGAAGACACCCGGACAAAAAAAATAAAGGATACGAGCAAGTTCGAGCAATTCTGGGACTGGGAAAATTTGAATTTAAAACTCCATTATATGTAGATCAAACTGCATTAAAGCAGCATATGGAAATTCTGCATGAATCGTATGACCGGGATCCGCAAAACGCTCTTTTTACTATGGAAAATGGCCGGGTAAGTGCATTTCAGGTTGAAAGAAATGGAGTACATATTAATAGTGAAAAGGCGTTACAACAGATTAGCGAGCAGATTACGCGAATTGCGCAGAATTCGAAAAACTCTCCTGCCATACGTATTGAAGTAACTGATGCGATTACTAAGCCAAAGATAACACTTGCATCGGCTAATTCGTTTGGCATTGAAGAGAAGATTGGAGAAGCAACATCGAATTATGCCGGTTCAATTCCAGGAAGAATTCATAATGTGATATTGGGGACTTCTAAATTTAACGGGATTATTATTCCAAAAGGTGAGGTTTTTTCGTTTGTACGAACGGTCGGGGATATTTCTGCGGCAACCGGATACGCTCCGGCGTACATTATTAAAGATGGAAAGACAATTTTAGGAGATGGTGGAGGGATTTGTCAGGTATCGACTACACTTTTTAGAGCTGCTATGAATACGGGTTTGCCTATTGTAGAGCGACATGCCCATGCGTATCGAGTTCATTATTACGAAAACGATCGAAAACCAGGATTTGATGCAACTGTTTTTTCTCCGTCGGTAGATTTGAAAGTGAAAAATGATACGGATGCTGCTATATTGATTCAAACATCGGTGGATAAAACAAATCAAATTGTAACGTTTACGATGTATGGGAAAAAGGATAATCGAAAAGTAACACTCACGGACGCGACCATTTGGGATGTAGTTTCTGCTCCGGAACCAAAATTTCAAGATGATCCGACCATGAAACGCGGAACACAAAAACAAGTTGACTGGGCAGCACCGGGAACCAAATCACGATTTCATTACACCGTAACCAAAGGAGATACGATTATACAAGATACTGATTTTTATTCTAATTATCGTCCATGGCAGGCAATATTCTTGGTTGGAACGGGAGATTGACTTTTTGTTTTTGTATTTAATATAATCTCGGTGAGAAGTAAGACCTCTTGTGTTGGGGTACCGCATGGCGCCTCGTTAAAGCAAGAGGCTTTCTTGTTTTATTCCGTTAACTCAATTACTCTCGAAATTTTCTTAATCCGTAAACCCTCTTTATTAGTCTGATATGAAAAATCTACCGAGTAGCTTTTGTTGCGATGGACAAAACTCACCCGAGCAATTCCTATATTAAAATCTAATGGGATCAAACCTGTATATTGGACTACACTATTAAAACCGTCAGGCAGATGATAAGCCAAGTTTTCTTTCATCTCTTTCTCAAAAACGCGCTCTTCCCACATGGCATTTGTATCGTCGCTCAATTGGTCAATTTTAGTTGAAATTTCGTCATTCGAATCTTCTAATTTATCTATATCATCTGAAAACTCTTAGGCGATAAGTCCAAAAAAAATCCACAAAAGTAATGAAAGTATGAGAAACAATGCGAAGGTAATTCTTTTAATTAGCACAAAGCAAAAGCTCAACAACAATCTGAGTTTCTTTCTTCTTTTAGGCCTTTGGCTTTGTCGCAAGTTGTACTTGGTAGTATCCAAAGAGATCTGACAGGTTTTGCTGTGAAAGTTTGAGATATGGGTAATCTCGGTGGAAATCAGGCAATGTATAGCCTTGTAAGAACAAAGCTATAACCCGAGAAAGGGTATTCGGGTTCCTTTGATTACTGGTAAACCGCCTAAAATCCTTGGGCTTGTTTGAATTATGTCTGGCATATCCATGGAAAAATTATAACATTCCAGGAATTATATAATTTGGAAATTTATTGTCAACGGCTTATAAGTCACATAAATGAGGGTTTGGAGCTATGTGACAAAGTAAAAATTGTTTATACGAGGATGTTTGGCAACCTCCGGGCTTTGCTAGGCACGTTCAACCTTCAAGGTTGTATAAGAGAGCTTATCGCTTTGGTGATTGCTTTTGGCGTCGGGCACGTCCACCGGTTCCGACTTTTCGGCGTTCACGTTCACGAGCATCGCGGGTAAGAAGACCGTTTTCTTTAAGAATAGCACGATGACCTTTATCGACTTTTTCAAGTGCGCGGGCAATTCCCAATACAACTGCTTCCAATTGTCCTTGAGAACCTCCACCAGCGACTTTGATTGAAATTCCAAATCGATCTACACTTTCGACAAGGTTCAACGGTTGCAAAAGAACATTTTGCTGACCAAGAGCTGCAAAATAAGTAGTGAATGGCTTGCTGTTTACGGTAACATCGCCTTTTTTAAGTGTGGCGGTTGATGCAATATGCAAACGAACTCGAGCAACGGCGGTTTTACGTCGGCCGACTGCTTCGTAATACTTTAATTCTTTCTCTTTTTTAGGTGCAGCTACTTTTGGTGCTTTTTTTTCAGTTGCCATATTATTTGGTAAATTTATCAATAAATGTATGTTCGCTTCCTGCAAAAACGTGTAATCGTGCTAATCGTGGGTCACGTAATTTGTTTTTTGGTAACATTCCTGAGACTGCGTGACGAATAATTTCACCGGGCTTTTTTTCCATCATTTGGCTATATGAAATTTTTCGCAAACCTCCTGGATATCCGGAGAAACTGTCATACGTTTTGGTCGTTGCTTTCTTACCGGTAACGACGATTTCTGAAGCGTTAATAACAACGACTTCATCGCCACTATCGAGATAATCTACGTAAGTAACTTTACTCTTGCCAGTAAGTAATGATGCAATATCACTTGCAAGTCGACCAAGGATTTTTCCTTTGGCGTCGACGACATGCCATGCGCATACAATATCTTCTGCTTTAATTGATTTAGTTGAATGTGTTAAGTGTGTCATATTATCGGTCTCCTCGTTTTTTAACGGTTGTTGGTTTTGCCATTACGGCTGTTTTGGCGAACTTTTTAGTTCCGCCTTTGGCGGACGCTTTTGGTGCTTTAGGAGCGGTGACTTTTTTCGTTGCATCTGCGCCCTTATCTGCGTCAGCATCGGTCGCTTCATTGCTCTCCTTAGCTGCACTTACTGCACCGACCCATTCTAGTCGAGCCATTTCTGCTCCATCGCCCAATCGGCGACCAAGTCGTTTCATGGTTACGAAACCTGATTGACGATCAGTAAATTTAGGTGCGATTTCGTTTACAAGCTTCGCAATAAGTACTTTATCACTAATTGCACGTAACATCATATTGTTATCGGAGTTTTTGTTTTCTTGAGCTTTATGCACAAGTCTATCGATGGCGCCTTTTACTACTTTAGCACGGGCAACACTAATTTCAAGCTTGCCATAGCGGATAAAATCATTTACCCACTTGCGCATTAAGCTACGATTAGCGTTTGCTCCATCTTTGAATTTTATTTTTTTAACTCCGTTTAACATAGTTTAGACAAATGGAATACCTAATTTTTCAAGTTCCTTTTCGATTAGATCGACAGATTTGCGGCCGACACCTTTAAGACCAACAAGGTCTTCTTTGCCACGAGCAAGCAAATCTTCAACCGTTTCAATCTTTTCTCGCAATAATGCGTTGATTACACGAGTTGGAAGATCGAGTTCATCGATAATGGTTTGATACACTTTTTTATCAACTTCTTTGGTTGGAACAACTCGAGCTGCATCGCTGTCACTTTGTGTCTGAGCATCTTGAGCATCGGATAACACGTGTCCAAAGAATCCTTGCAAGGTGGTTGAGGCCTCTTCAAGAGCATCGATTGGCTTGATGGTTCCGTCGGTCCAGATTTCCAGTGTAACTTTTTCAAATTTACTGGTTCGTCCAACACGGACTCCTTCAACTTTGTAATTTACTTTTGAAACAGGCGAGAAGATGGAATCGGTTGCCATAACGCCCAATTCGCGTTTTTCTTTATCTTCGGCGATCGAGTATCCCATGCCCTTTTCAAGCGTAAGTTCGATGTTTAATTTAGTTTTGGCTGAAGTAACTTCTGCAATGTATTGCGAATCGTTTACTACAGTTACGTCGCCACCTTTAAAGTCGGCTCCGGTAAGTTTACCGATACCTTTTCCGGTGTATGAAACGGTGTATGGTCCGTTGCCTGCAACGGTGAATCGAAGTAATTTAAGATTCAACATTACTTCAAGAACAGATTCCTTAACACCTTCAATGGTAGAAAATGGATGATTAACGCCATCGATTTTGATGTACGTAATTCCAACTCCTTCGATTGAAGAAAGGAGTACTCGTCGAAGCGAGTTTCCGACCGTTTGGCCATAGCCTTCTGGAAGTGGACTAATAAAAAACTTTCCGTACCCAGCAGACATGTCTGCTTTTTCTGTCACAAATTTTGGTGTGATCATATTTTTGTGCCTTGCGGCAATGTAAATTTATAAAACAAATTATCGAGAATAAAATTCAATAACTGACTGTAATACCACGTCTTCTGAGAAATCACTAAGCGGTGGAATTGATTCAATTTTTCCACTTGTGCCTTTTCGTTTGATCCACATAACTGGGGCATCATCTTTTTTAGCAATAATTTCGGCAATTGCTGGAATTTGTGCTGTTTTTGGTGTTCGGAAGTTGACGACGTCGCCAACATTGATTTGAAATGATGCAATTGATGCTTTTTTACCATTTACCGTTACGTGACCGTGATTTACTAATTGTCGGGCACTTGCACGAGTTGGAGCAAGTTTAAGTTTGTAAACAACATTATCGAGTCGGCGTTCCAAAAATTGAACCAAAAGTTCCGCCGTGTTACCTTCCATGCGATTAGCCTTAGTATAGTAGTTTTGCATTTGAGTTTCAGAAATTCCATACATTCTTTTGAGTTTTTGCTTTTCACGAAGCTGCGATCCGTAATCGGTAACTTTTTTCTTGCGTGAAGCTCCATGTTGACCTGGAGTGATGTTCAAACGTCGCAATAATGATGCCTGAGCTTTTGAACCAGGTGTTTTAAGACCCAAATCAATTCCTTCTCGGCGCGCTAATTTATTTTTTGATCCAGTATATCTCATAATTGGTTATCCTCGTCGTTCTTTGGGAGGCCGTACTCCATTGTGTGGAATAGGGGTAATATCTAAAATTTTGTCGACATCGATACCGCTTGCGCGGATTGCTTTGAGCGATGCTTCACGGCCTGGTCCGATTCCTTTGATGAAAACGGTAACACCAGCCATTTGATGATTATCGACGACTTTTTTGAGTGTTGCAGCAACGGTGGTGCTCGCTGCGTAAGGAGTTGATTTTCGCGTTCCTGAAAATCCAAACATGCCACATGAACCAACGGCGAGTGGTTTACCCGTTTGATCGGTAATAGTACAAACCGTGTTATTAAATGTTGAAGAAACGTAAATGCGTCCTTCACGTACAACTTGTTTTTCTTTTGTTTTTTTAACCATAGTGTTATGTATTATTTAGCTGCTGCTTTTGCTGCATCTTCTTTCTTGAGCGCTCCTACCGTCTTACGCTTACCTCGTTTGGTACGCGCATTCGATTTGGTTCGTTGTCCATTTACCGGCAAACCGCGGGAATGACGAACTCCCCGATATGATCCGATTTCTCGATATCGTTTAATATTAGCATTAATTTCTTCTTTTAAATCTCCTTCTACTTTAAATGTTTTTTCAATGTAATCTTGTAATTTCTTCACATCGTCGTCATTCATGTCTTTGACTCGTGTTGAAAGATCAATACCACATTCTTTTAAGATTACTTTTGCACGATTTGGACCAATTCCATATATTAAGGTTAGCGCATATTCAATGCGTTTGTTGTCGGGTAAATTAATTCCTATTAATCGTGTCATTTTATCCTTGTCGTTGTTTGTGCTTTGGATCCTTAGCACAAGTTATATATAACATACCACGTCGTTTGACGACTACGCAACTTTCACACATTGGTTTAACTGATGATCGTACTTTCATAATCTATATGTAATTCTACCTTTATCGAGATCGTAACTGGACATTTCAATCCGTACACGGTCCCCCGGAAGAATTTTAATGTAATTCTTCCTCATTTTGCCTGATAGATAGCACAAAATGATGCGCTCGTTATATTCTTTATCAAGTTTGACTCGAAATAACGTATTCGGTAGATTCTCCGTTACTTCACCCGATACAACCAGCGTCTCTTCCTTCATAAACCCTATATTTTACCATACTTTCTGGTTAAAATGGAAGCTGTATTTTGCAAAACGGCTATTGTATCTTCAAAACAGGCTGCCATGGTATGATTATTCGTAATTAAGCTCCAATTTGAGCCCTTTTCAGGCACGTAATGGGCTTTTGTAGGACTATAGATAATTTCGATTGCTAGAACCATTCCCGGCTTAATAAGAGGTGTTTTTTCAAGTGGACGTTCAATATAGCCCGGAACAAGGGGATCTTCGTGTAAATCGACACCTACTCCGTGACCGGTTAGATCGCGAATAATGTAAATGTTTTCCTTTTTAGCCAAATTATCGATAACGGCAGTAATATGCCCAATTCGGTTGCCCGGTTTGACTTGTTTTAAAGCTTCGTTCAGAATCATCTTTCCGGACTGCAGAAATTTCTCTTTAACCGAGTCTTTTACGCCTCCTACAATGATAGTAGTTGCCGCATCCGTATGAAGACCTTTATAAAATACTCCTGCGTCGATCGTAAGAACATCCCCAGCCTTGAGGATTTGGTCTGATGGAGGGGTATGAACGATTTGCTCATTTACACACAAACAGGTAGCCCATTTAAACCCCGGAACTTTATTAAATGAAATATCTCCGCCTAATTGCTTGATGAGGTTAGTTGCAAAATCATCAATAGCTCTAGTCGTCATACCAGGCTCTACGAAGGACGCCGTTTGATCTAGAACTTCAGCTAACATGCCTCCACCAACGCGCATGTCTTCAATTTGTTCAGGTGTTTTTAGGTGTATCATGGGTAAATAAAGGTTTTAGGAGAAGTAAATTTCTCGATAAATTGATTCAAGCTGCGTATATAAATCTTGCTTACTACCTTCATTGATTACCATGTAGTCGGCAAAGCCGAATGTTGGACCGACATTTGCTTCGATAAGCTCATTGATGTCTCTTGCCTCTCCGGAGACCTGTGATCGCTCTGGACGATTCTTAACTCGTGCGTATCGAATCTCTTTTGAAGCAAAAATAGCGACAATGACTACTTTCATATGAGGAAATTTCTGTTTTAAGTATGTATATTCCTGAAACGAGCGCATATTTTCCAATACAACGATTTTTTTCTTTTCAAGCGCCGTTACAATTGCTTCTTCGTTGAGTTTTACGAGCGCTTCCATACCATACTTTTGTCGAAGTTCATTACGAATCGCCTTCTCACTCTCCTCAGTCGATGGGAGACCACGTTTGACAACTTCCTCAGGTACTTGTCCAAAATATACGGTTGGAATATCTTTACTCTTGAAGTAGCTAACAGCTTCACTCTTACCGGCCCCCGGCAAACTTACCATTCCAATAATAATATCTTGCTTTTGTTTCCATTCCTGTACATGATTATGTACGATTTCTTTTCCGAGTCCATTAAGGACGGCTTCATTTACCCCTTCAACCGTTTGAGCTCCATCAACTTCGATTAGTTTTCCTTCCTTCTTAAAAAATGTTACAACGGGTGCGGTATGCGTATGAAAAAGGTCAATGCGCTTTTTTATGGCTGGCAACGTTTCATCGGCACGTCCAGACTCGTCACGATGAGCAATTCGCCACAGCGCATCTTGATCGGGAAGATTAATGTAGACAACTTTATCAACTTGACTATTGAAATGTTCGGCTTGGGCAATTGTTCGAGGAAAGCCATCAATAATAAACCCCTTTTTATATTCAGGCTTATTAAGATAGTCAATTACTATTTGAAGCGTTTTATCATCGGGAATTAGTGAGCCAGCATTAATCGTCTCTTTAATATATCGCGCGATATCAGTCTTTTCTTTAGCGATTTCCCGGAATATATGACCCGTAGATAAATAAGGAATTCCTAATTGACTCGATAATAGATTACCCTGAGTGGATTTTCCGGCTCCTTGGATACCAATAAGAACGAGTTTCATTGATTAATGTAATTTCTTTTTTTCCTTATGCTCGGTTCGTTTATTACACCTGCTGCAAAATTTGAGAAGTTTTAAGCTCTCAGTTGTGTTGATCTTATTTCGATCGGTCACGTAATTGTGGCTTTTACAGATGGTGCATTCAAGTCCGACTTTGATTCGTGAACTTTTTTTTGCCATAGTTACTAATTAATTGATAAATTTGTCATAACTTCTAGTTACTAGCTGTGCTTCGATTGTTTTAAATGTTTCAAGAACAACTGAAACGACGATAAGAATTCCGGTTCCACCGACTGCAATACTTTGTACTCCAGTCATTTGGGAAAGAATGGATGGCAAGATAGCAATAAAGCCTAAAAAGATAGCGCCGACTGAGGTAATTCTGTATAAAATTTTCTCGAGATATTGCTTTGTATTTGAACCTGGTCGAATACCCGGAATGAACCCACCATTTTTTTGAATGTCATCTGAAATCTTTTGTGGGCTAAAAACGATAATTGTGTAAAAAAATGTGAACGCAACGATAAGTAAGAAATACATGACGTTATATACAATACCATTTGGATTAAACGTAGTAGCCAAAAATGAGCCAAAATTTGCAAGCGCAGGATTTTTTACATTAAGCAAAAAATTACCGATCATTTGGGGAAACAGAACAAATGAAACAGCAAAGATAATTGGAATAACACCAGCTTGATTTAATTTAAGTGGCAAATAATTCGTTGCACCCTGATACATTTTGTTTCCACGAACGCGTTTTGCATAGAATATAGGAATACGACGGACGGCTTCATTAATGAAAACAACTGCATAAACTACCCCTATTGAAACAAGAAGAATAGCAATGAGTCCAAATATATTTTGCTGATCGACCGTAATTGATTGAGTAGTTAGTTGCACCGCAACACGTGCAATAATACCGCTGAAAATAAGAAGGGAAATTCCGTTACCCAATCCGTATTCAGAAATTAACTCTCCAAACCACATGAGAATAAAAGTTCCCGCAGTAAGTGTAGTAATAAACGATATGAATTCTAGAAAATTGAGCGGAGCAATGACTTGCTGATTTTGGAGCAGCACATACATACCAACCGATTGAATAAGTGTAATTGGAATCGTTAGAAAACGCGTATATTGATTGAGTTTTGCTCGACCCGACTCGCCTTCTTTTGAAAGTTCTTCGAGCTTTGGAAATACAATCGTCAAAAGCTGAATAATAATAGAGGCATTAATATAAGGTCCAAGCCCTAAAGCCATGACTGAGAAATTAACAAGTGTTCCTCCGGAAAAAATATCAAGAAGTGATAAAAATTGGCTTTGGCTAAACAACTCTTTCAATCGAGCTAAATCAACGGCGGGAACGGGGAGATACGTAAAAACACGAAATAAGGCAATTATGAAAAACGTAAAAATAATCTTTCGTTTTATTGCTTTATCAGACCAGACTGCTTGTAATTTTTTTTGAAGCGCTTTAATCATACATTAGCAATTTTTTTAGCTGCCGTTTTACTAATTGGTACTTGAATGACCAACTGTTTAGTAATTTCTCCGGTATTAACTATTTTAACACCGCGAGGAGCATCTTGCTTGCTAATTATCCCGGCTTTAACGAGGGATTCAATCGTAACGGTGCTTTTTGCGGGCATTTTAGAAAGCTCGGTTAAGCTAACAGTTACACGCATTGGCTGAATTGATTTGTTTCGAGATTTTCCACGAAGCAATGGGAATTTTTTGGTTAGTTTATTCTGTCCACCTTCGTAATCTTCTTTAATCTTCTCACGCGCTGCCTGATGACGGGTAGTTCCTCGACCTGACTTGGCACCACGGCGTGAACCGTACCCTCGTCCGATGATGTCGGCTTTTTTAGTAACTAATTTTGGCAATGTATGTAAGGTATTCATAATTATTATTTGACTGAGCTTGCAACAGATTCTTTCTTAGCGCCTTTTTTTGTTTCAGAAATTTTGTGACTCTTTAAACTTTCAAGCGCTTTAATAGTTACATAGGCATTAGCAATATGATTTCGGGATCCAAGAATTTTCGCTGACGCATTGGTTACTCCTGCTACGCTTAAGATTGATCGTACCACACTTCCTACTTTCAAACCTACACCGACTGGTGCTGGTTTAAGTATAAGAACTGCTGCATGATGTTTGGTTCGGACTTCATGAGGAATAGTTCCATTGCGCATAGGAACGGTGATCATATGTTTTCGACCGTATGCAATAGCTTTTCTGATAGCTTGGGGGACTTCCAAACCACGACCCAAACCAACACCAACTTTTCCGGCGCGATCTCCAACCACGACAAGTGCTGAAAAATTAATTTGGTTTCCTCCGGTTGTTTTCTTAGAAACTCGGCGGATTAATAGTACTTTTTCTTCGATTCCGTCTTTAGATTCTCGTTTTTTTTCGTATGCCATAGTTTGTTTAGATTATAACTCCTGCTTCACGGACACCTTCCGCAACTGCTTTAACACGACCGTCATATTTGTATGATCCGCGATCGAATACCACTTGTTTGATTTTTAAATCAAGGATTTTCTTTCCAAGTGCAAGGCCGACTGCTTTTGCCTTTACTGTTTTAGTTGCTTTTTCTGTTTTGGTTGTTACGTCGCTTTCTGCGGCTATTGTATGACCTTTGTCATCAATAATAAGCTGGGCAGAAATATGTTTGTTTGATCTAAAAATACTAAGTCGTGGAAATATACTGACTCCGACGATTTTTGATCGAACTCTTTTTTTACGACGATTTGCTGCGGTCATTTTCATAGGTTATGCTGTTTTAGCTTTCTTTCCGGCTTTCAAACGAATAACTTCACCTTCATAGCGAATTCCTTTTCCTTTGTATGGATCGGGCTTCTTTAATGCTTTAATTTTATACGCTACTTCGCCAACTTGTTGTTTATCGATTCCAACGATTTTTACTTTATTGTTTCCTCCGACTACAAATTTAATACCATCTACTTTTTTAAATTCAATGTTATGTGAATATCCTACTTCAAATGTTAAATTTTCACCGGCTTGTTTAACACGGTATCCGGTTCCGACAACTTCCAAGTTTTTTTCCCATTCTTTTTCGACTCCGATAACCGCATTGTTAATAAGTGTTCGAGTTAATCCGTGCAATGCCTTTGTGTGCGCGGTTTCGTTTGAACGTGTTACCGTTATACTTTCCCCATTTTGCGTAACCGTAATGACGCTTGGAACTGGCACGCTTAATTGACCGTGCGAACCGGCAACTTGAACCATAGTGGGATTAACCGTAATGGTTACGCCACTTGGAATTGTAATTAATTGATTTCCTACTTTTGACATATTTTTACCACATGTAAAATAACACTTCTCCGCCGACTTTCTTTTCACGAGCCATTTTGTCGGTTATCATACCCTCTGGGGTAGAGATAATAGCGATTCCCAATCCACCAAGAACTGGTTTAATGCTTCTGACTGACTCATACACTCGTCGACCTGGTTTTGAAATAATTTTGACTCCTGATAAAACGGGTGTTCTATTTTTATAGATTAAGTCAACTTCAATATATGATTTTGTACCTTCTCCTTTTTTGACAAATTCACCAACGTATCCTTCGGCTTTTAACAGCTCAAGAATAACACGGGTCATTTTAGTGTCATCGACAACAATTGATTGCTTTAACGCTAAATAGCCGTTTTTAATTCTGATTGGTAAATCTGATGCTTGGTTTTTCATATGGTTTATGTCTTTTCAAGTACGCGCTTAGTAACTTTTCCATGTCCTTTAAATGTTCGTGTTGGTGAAAATTCCCCTAGTCGATGACCGACCATTGATTCGGAAACTAATACATCAATAAATTTTTTACCATTGTGAACAGCAAATGTCACACCAACAAAATCTGGTGGAATTTGACTTTCACGACGCCAGGTTTGAATTGGCGTTCTAGATGTACCTTCCTTTTGGGCAAGTACTTTTTTCAATAATTTTTCGTCGACGTATGGTCCTTTTTTAGCTGATCGTGACATAATTTACCAAGAAATTTTTGTAACTCCGGGGATTTCCCCTTGTAATGCTTTTGTTCTGAAACAAATGCGACATAATCCAAATCGGCGAATGTAGCCTCGTGCACGTCCACAGAGTGGACAACGGTTTACATTCCGTGTTGTATATTTTTGTTCGTGTTGAAATTTTAAAACACTCGATTTTTTTGCCATATTAAACCTTCACTTCAAATGGTAATCCTAACAATTTCAAGAAAGCAACCAGATCATCTTTAGACTGAGCAGTAGTGACAATTGTTATTTGTAATCCTCGAATCTTGTCTATTTTATCATATTCGATCTCAGGAAACAGGGTTTGATCAGTCATGCCCAAATTAAACGTTCCACGATCGTCAACACCATTCATGCTAACACCACGGAAATCACGGATTCGTGGAAGCACAATTTTGAACAATTTTTCTACAAAGTCGTACATTTTGTCGCCTCGCAAGGTAACTTTAGCACCAATTGCTAAACCTTTTCGAATTTTGAATGCTGAAATTGATTTACGAGCTTTAGTGATTACCGGTTTTTGGCCGGTAATTGCTATTAAATCTGCAGCTACGCGATCGAGTACTTTCTTATCGGTAGCGGCTTCGCCGGCTCCAACGTTAACAACAACTTTTTTCATTTTTGGCACTTGGAAGATATTCTCGATTTTGAGATCTTTTTTGAGTGCCGGAACGATTTCTTGCAAATAATAATCTTTGTATTTCATAGTTAAATTCTTTGGCCACATTTTTTACAACGACGGAATTTGGATTTTCCATCAATTTCATACCCAATTCGGGTTGGTTTTTTACATTTTGGACACACAAGCGCTACTTTGGCACTTGCAAGTGGACGAGGCAAGCTTACCAAGCCTCCGGCAGGGCTTTGATCGGTCTTTTTAATATGTTTTTTGTACATATTTACATCCTTCACAAGCACTTTGTGCTGTTTTGGATATACGCGATCAACGCTTCCCTTTTTCCCTTTGTCTTTTCCTGCGGTAACGATTATGTTATCGCCTTTTCGTAATTTCATATATTTTAATAAATTTCTGGTGCTAAACTGGCAATTTTGTTAAATCCTGCTTCTTTTACTTCACGGGCGACTGGTCCAAATACTCGTGTTCCCTTGGGATCTTTTGCATCGCGTGCATTTAAAATAACACATGCATTTTCATCAAATCGAATATAGCTTCCATCTTTTCTACCTACTTCTTTGGCCGTTCGTACAATTACTGCTGGGAACTTGTCACCTTTTTTAACTTGGGCGTGTGGATCAGCTTCTTTAACGACGATCATAATAACATCTCCAATACTTGCAATTTTCTTGTTGCCACGACCAGGAATACCTATCATGTAGGCCAACCGTGCGCCGGTGTTATCGGCTACTGTCATGACTGATCGTAATTGCAACATGTGTTATTGAGCTTTTTCGATAACTTTTAATACTTTAAAATGTTTGTCCTTTGAAATTGGACGTGATCGCACGATTTCTACCGTGTCACCTTCGTTAATGGCTAATTCTTCATTATGAGCTTTATATTTTTTGTGTCGTCGAATAATTTTTTTATAAATTGGCATTTTAAATGAGCGCTCGACAGACACTACGACCGTGTTTTGCATTTTTGTTGAAACAACTTTTCCGACTACAGTTTGTGCCATATAATTACTTTTGTGTTGCTTTTATGTTGGCAACGGTTAATAAAATTGCTAATTCTTTCTTTTTTTTGCTAACAGTATTTGTATCCTTGGGAGGATTGTTTTTTGCATTTACTTGCAATGTTGCAAGTTCGCTTCGAAGCGTTTGCGCTTTCTTTTGTAATGAAACGACTGTTTCATCATTCAATTTTTTAATATCGTTTTTTTTCATATTATTTGGCAACCATCATGGTTTTAATAGGCAACTTTGATGAAATATTTTTATGCAATTTTTTTACTAATAGTTCATCTAATCCATCGACTTCAAACATTACGCGACCCGGAACGACTGATGCGACAAAGTGCGACACTTCTCCTTTACCTGATCCCATTGTTACTTCTGGTGGTTTTTTGGTAAATGGTTTGTCAGGAAAAATGCGAATCCAAAATTTTCCTACTTTTCGTGTTGACCGGGCTAAAATAACTCGGCACGCTTCGATTTGTCGATCGGTAATCCACCCTTGATCGGCTGATTTTATACCAAAACTACCAAAATTTACTTCGTGCCCTTTTACGGCAATCCGTCTCCAAGTTCCCCGAAATGTTTTACGATGTTTTTGACGTTTTGGTGATAACATAGGTTTATTCTTCTTCTTTTCGAGAAATCCATACTTTAACTCCTACATATCCAGATTTGGTTAAGGCTGGGAACAGCGCAAAATCTACATCTTCACGGATGGTAGAAACTGGTACTGTTCCTTGATAATATTTTTCTCGTCGTGAAATTGATGCTCCGTTAATACGTCCACCCAACTGAATTTTGACTCCTTTAGCGCCTGATTCCATAACACGATCAAGCGTGTGATGAATGACGATACGGTGTGGCAACCCTCGAACAATTTTTCCGGCGATATCAGTTGCAACATAATATGCATTCAAATATGGTTTTTTTACGGGCTCTATTTTAAGATCAATTTTAATTTTTTCTTTTTCAATTCGTGATTGACCAACAATGTCGGTTACAAACTTTTTAACGTCTTCTAAGCCTTTTCCACCGCGACCAATAAGCATGCCTGGTTTTACTGCGTGCATAGTAATGACGATTTTGTTAATGGCACGTTCGATTTCTACTCGAGTTACGTGAGCAAACTTAAATGCTTCCATAAGACCCGCTCGGATTTTAATGTCATCGAGCAAGGTTTCACGGAACATGCGTTTGCTTCCAAACATCCATCGAGAATCCCACGGTTGGGTGATTCCGAGCCGTAAACCTTTTGGATGAACTTTTTGACCCATATTATTTTTTTGCTTTTGCTGCAACTTTAGGAGCTGCACTTGTAACTTCTGCTGTTGTATCGACTGGTGTTGAAACCTCTGTATTGGTAACCTTGGTCACTTCAGCACCTTCTTTACCCACTAACACAATCTTAATGTGACTACTTCTGCGCTTGAACATTCGACCCATTCCGCGAGATCCTGGACGCATTCGTTTAAGTTGTGGTCCTTCTTCTACGAGCAGTGTCTTGAATTGTAACAAATTTTTGTCTATTTTTAAAGCTGCAGATGCATTAGCTAGCGCGCTACCAAGAGCCTTAGCGAGTAATTTGCTAGTACGAAGTGGGCTGTATTCAAGCCGCACAATGGCCTGTTCAGGCGTGAATTTCTTCACATCGTCAAGAATGAATCGTAATTTTTTAGGCGAAATTCGGTTGTATTTAATGTATGTTAGTGATTCCATAGTTTATGGTTTTCGTCGTTTGACGATTAATTTAGAACTCCATTTTTTCTTATCGCGTGTTCGAGTACCTCGGGCTGATTTACCTTGTCGAGTTTTTGGATGCATTCCTTCTCCGGTTTTACCTTCTCCTCCACCGTGTGGATGTGAGCGTGGATTTTGAGCAACTCCTCGAATTGTTGGACGAATTCCCATAAGGCGTGCTCGTCCGGCTTTTCCGATAACTTCATGTTTGCGTTCGATGTTTGAAATGCGACCAATGGTTGCTAAACAAGTTAATAATACCTTTCGAATTTCTTTGGAAGGAAGTTTAAGATCAGCATACAGACCGTCTTTGGCAATAATAGTAACGAGTGTTCCGGCACTTTTTGCAATTTGTCCGCCTTGGCCAGGGTATAATTCTACATTATGAACTTCTGCACCTAATGGGATTGATGATAGTGGAAGTGTGTTTCCAACTACAAGCTCCACGGCGGAACCAGACTCTACGATTGCTCCAACAACCAAACCATGCGGAGCTAAAATGTAGCGAAGATCTTTGTTTCCATAGTCAACAAGCGCAATATGTGATGTTCGGTTTGGATCGTATTCAATGTTCAAAACGGTACCTTTAAGATCGCCTGCTCGCTTAAAGTCGACATGTCGATACATACGTTTTTGACGACCACCCTGATGACGAACACTAACAGTTCCAGTAAAGTTACGACCGGAATGCTTTTTAAGAATTTCGGTCAGCTTTTTATTTCGCTGTATTTTTTTACTGACTTTATTAATGACTTTATTGATGGTTTTCATATTATGCTTGTGGGAATAGGCTGATTGTTCCCTCTTTTACGGTAACATAGGCAATCTTTCGATCAGGTCGTTGTTTTGGAATCATTTTTTTACCGGCACGTTTGATTTTTCCTTTTCGGACAACGGTTCGAACACGATCGACTTTTACTGAAAATAGCTCTTCAATAGCATGGCGGATATTGTCTTTTGAAGCAAGAAGTGCAACTTCAAAGGAATATACCGTTAATTTAGACTTTCCGACTGCTTTTTCGGTTAAGTGGGGTTGGATAATAATATCGTTAATTCTCATTGTTTTTTTGTCGAACTTCTAAGAAATGGTCAAGGGCTTCTTGGGCAAATATGACCTGCTTGGCTTTTATGACGTCATAGGCATTTAAGATTGATTCATCGACGCTGTGCACAGTTGGCAAGTTTGAAGCACCTGCTGCCGCGTTGCCGATGGTTGATGAATATACGAACATAGTGCCTTTAGGCGCGTTAAGAGCGGTAAAAAGGGCGTTCATTTGTTTGGTCTTTCCGGTTGCTTTGGCCATATTGGCGACAACAGAGAAAGAATTGTTTGCAAGATGTGAAGAAAGGGTCATAAGAAGTGCTTTGGTTCGTTGTTTTTTAGTTAAGGAAAGGGTGTGATCTTGGGGTCGTGGACCAAAAGCGATTCCTCCACCGACAAAAATTGGAGCTTTGTTGGCACCGTGTCGAGCTCGACCGGTTCCTTTTTGCTTATAAATTTTTCGAGTTGAACCAGTAACTTCGCTTCGGGTTTTGGTAGAAGCGGTTCCTTGTCGTTGGTTGGCTAAGTAAACTCTTACATATTGAGCAAGAAGTTGTGGTGAGTTTGGAATATTGAATAATTCGCCTGGAAGCGATACGGTTCCAGTAGATTTTCCGGCTAAGTCAAAAAGTGGAGCGGATACGCTCTTGGCAGATGTTACTTTTGAGGCGACCTTCACTTCTTGAACTTTAGATGGAGTTGCAGGCTTGACTGCTTTGCTTGTTACTTTAGTGGAAACGATCTTTTTTTCTACCATAATTATGCTTTTTCTTCAGGTGTAACTTCTGATGATTCTTCGACTGCTGGTTCTACGACTTCAGGAGTTGGCTCTGCAACTGGAGTCTCTTCAACAGGTGCTTCATGCTTAGCGTCGAGTGTGACGACTTCCAAAAGTGTTCCTTTAGGACCAGGAACTAAACCCTTAACCCATAATTCATCATCGGTAGTTTCAACAACAGATAAACCAAACACAGTTGTGCGGTCGGAACCCATGCGGCCCGCCATACGCTTTCCTTTAAAAACACGACCCGGTGTGGTTCCCATTCCAATTGATCCAGGAGCTCTTTCACGGTCTGACTGACCATGCGTTCGAGGTCCTCCGGCGAATTTGTGACGTTTTACAACACCAGCAAATCCTTTACCTTTTGAGGTTCCGGTAACTGAAACAATATTTCCGAGTTCAAATAGTTGTGAAGGTGTAATTTCGCTTCCAGCAAAGAGTTCTTGCTGACCGATTTTAATGCCAGTTTTACCGTTGTTTTCAATGAGTTCAACGGATTGACCAGCGCGGGTTAATTTTTTATCAATACGGATTTCCTTTAAAAAACGAAGCGGGGTTTTTATGCCCGCTGCGGTGAGTTCCCCAAGCTGTGGTTTGGCGATGCGTTTTGCGTGCCAGAACCCGAGCTTAACTGACATAAGTTCGCCAGCGGGGTTTTTGTTAACAGCCACCACATAACATGGCTTAGTGCTTATATGAGTGACAGGAATTTGATTTCCCTTTTCGTCAAACATTCGTTTTGTAATTCCTTTTTTACCAAGTATAAAACCGATCATATTAGTACACGAAATACATAACACAAAAAAAGACCCCAGATTGGGGCCTTTTACGTAGGCTCACTCAATCTGAATAGTCTTAAAAGTCCTTTGATGACAACCAATTCGTCATTAGTGGAAATTATACATGATGTGGGGTGGAAAGTAAAGGGAGGGAATGCAGGGGGTTAAGTCATGATAAAATCAGCGGCAAGTTGGGGATCTATATCATACGTAGTTGCGGACAATTCTTGTTCATAATTAGGAATACACAACGTGGGTCGTTGTGCTCCTGATATGCCATACGTTCGGTACGTATATACTGGGGCAAAAATTTCTCGAAAAGCAATTTCGCGCCCGGCAATTTGTGCTGCTTTAATGACCTGATCCGCCAGGTGAGTAGTGCCCGAATCCATACCTACAAATTTCTTAGTTGATAGAATCGCACGAACAATGCCATTTAAGTCGGTCTCCACGACATCAACGGTAAGACCTGCACTTCTTGCTTGCTCGATAACGGCATCACAGTAATATGGAAACGAGGTGCCTCGCACAATTGCATAGCGCGCTTGCCGATCTAATTTTGCGAAAATCGCACCCCAACTTGAAGGAGATAATGATTTACTTGAGTGCTCAAGACGATTTTCTCCACGAATAGCTTTTGACTTAGCATCTGGAAAAATTAAGACATCTGATGAAATTGGCAATTTCCTTAAAGCACTCCCCTCAAATTGGAATAAAGGCGCATTGTATTGTTCGCTATTTACATCTCGTCCAGATAATCTAGATGCAACATACAGCATCCCCTGATCTCTAGTGACATGCGGATCTTCTACAAAAGGCTCGTAGAGCTGATCCAGCGAAATAAGTGCGGTATGAGATGGACTACGTCTTCGATCAGATTCTATTACGTTCTCAGGATATTTCATGAAGTTCAAACCCAGAAGAACATTATAGTCAACACGAATTCGCCTGTCAGGAAAATGTCGTGCAAGACCCACTAAATGGCGAATATCGATCAATCTATCTCCTAGATTAAAATTTACGCGTGCAACATGCAAATCGTATGACGGATCTTCTGCGAATAGTTTCAAAAAGGCTAGGCCTTCATTGACCTGATCCAGTCCCGCATAGCGTTGATCCATGTGGGTAAAATCAGCACTGGTTGGAGGTGGTAACGTACATATTTTCCAAGGGGACTCTATGCGACTTTCTTGACCATGAACAATATATAATGATCTACTATCTTCTGTTGTATGCGCCATGTGAATAGGGACGAATAAATATTAGCCCATCTTGACCTCGATGTTGACTCCGGCAGGGAGATCGAGGTGCATAAGTGAGTCGATTGTCTGATTGGTTGGATTAACAATGTCGATCAGACGTTTATGGATTTTGAGACCAAAGTGTTCGCGGCTATCTTTGTCGATGAATGTTGCTTTTTGAACGACGTATACTTCTTTTTTAGTAGGCAATGGAATTGGTCCAACAAAGGATGCTCCTGTTTTGGTAGCAGTGTCTACCAGTTTTTGACAGGTTTCATCGATGAGCCTATGGTCGTACGACTTAAGTCGTATTCTAATTTTGCCTTTGGGCATATACGTTGTTAATGTGCAATATTACTATATGGGGTGGATAAACCACCCCCAGTATAGTGTTTAATTACTTATTTGGTAACTTTCGTTACTACTCCGGCTCCGACAGTGTGTCCGCCTTCACGGATAGCAAACTTCAAGCCTTCTTCAAGAGCGACTGGATAGATAAGCTTGGCGTTAATTTTTACGTTATCGCCAGGCATAACCATTTCAATTGATTTATCAAGTGTTACTTCACCAGTAACGTCGGTTGTTCTAATGTAGAACTGTGGACGATATCCGGTAAAGAATGGGCTGTGTCGACCGCCTTCTTCTTTCTTCAAGACATAAATTTCAGCCTCGAATTCAGTATGAGGGGTAATTGATTTTGGTTTTGCAATAACTTGTCCACGTTCGACTTGTTCTTTTTCGATTCCTCGAATAAGAAGTCCAACATTGTCTCCGGCTCGAGCTTCGTCAAGTAATTTCTTGAACATTTCGATACCAGTTACGACAGTTTTTTGTGTTTCTTTCAAACCAACGATTTCTACTTCTTCGTTTAGTTTTAAGACACCTCGCTCAACACGACCAGTTACGACGGTTCCTCTACCTTGAATGGTAAAGACGTCTTCGACAGGCATAAGGAATGGTTTGTCGACATCACGAGTTGGTTCTGGAATGAAGCTATCAACGGTATCCATAAGTTCTTCAATAGCTTTCTCAGCTTCTGGATCACCTTCGGCAGCTTTAAGTGCTGAACCTCGGATGATAGGAGTTGTGTCTCCTGGATATCCGTACTTACTGAGCAATTCACGGACTTCCATTTCAACGAGTTCAAGAATTTCTGGATCCTTGACCATATCGGTTTTGTTTAAGAAAACGATAATTGCAGGAACGTTGACCTGTTGAGCCAAGAGCAAATGTTCTCGGGTTTGTGGCATAGGTCCATCGGGAGCTGAAACGACCAAGATTGCACCGTCCATTTGAGCGGCACCGGTAATCATGTTCTTAATGTAATCAGCGTGTCCTGGAGCATCAATATGAGCATAATGACGCTTCATGGTTTCGTATTCAGAGTGATGAATGTTAATGGTTACTCCTCGAGCTTTTTCTTCAGGAGCTTTATCGATTTCTTCATACTTCATAGCCTTTGCAAGTCCTTTTTTAGAAAGAACGGTATGAATAGCAGACGTTAATGTAGTTTTACCATGATCGACGTGACCAATGGTTCCAATGTTTAAATGAGGTTTATTACGATCAAATTTATCTTGTGCCATAGTTTTTTTTGTTTGAATAAAATAATAATTTGTAATGACTTGATGTGAATTATAACGAACAAGTTGCGGATTTGCAAGGGATTATTTAAGAACGGAGGCGATGGCGCTTACTGATGTAAGATTTTTTGAGGAATAGACTTTGTCAAAGCCGAAGCGAGATGCTTCCTTGATCAGTTTATCCTCCCCCGGCACTGCACGAACCTCCCCGAGTAACCCAATTTCACCCGTGAATACAGACTTTACAGAAACTGGTTTGTTTTTAATGGAAGAGAAAATTGCAGTAACGACTCCCAAATCCGCGGCGGTGGATTTAATGGAAATTCCCCCGACGACATTTACGTAGACGTCAAATTTATCAAGCGGAAGCCGTGCATTTTTTTGAAGAACGGCCAGGAGTAGCTGTACTTTATTGTAATCAACTCCGGAAACCACCCTCCTCGGGAAGCTTAGGGTAGTGGGGACCACGAGACATTGAACTTCAAAAAAAAGCGACCGGGAGCCTTCGGGAACCGCAACAATTACTCTCCCCGGCTCGGAGATAGCGGCTTGGTTAATGAATACTGCAGGATTTTTGACTTCCATTAGGCCTTTTTCACCCATTTCAAAGACGCCTACTTCATCCGTGGAACCGAATCGGTTCTTTTGTGCACGAAGGAGCCTGTACTGAGAGTCTTTGGCGCCTTCCAAATACAGCACACAGTCGACTAAATGTTCCAGAGTCTTTGGCCCTGCAATATCTCCATCTTTCGTAATATGGCCAACAATAATCATGACAAGGTTGTTTTTTTTGGCGACGTCAATAAGGGCACTTGCGGCTTCCTTGATTTGCGAGGTGCTTCCAAAGGTGTTTTTCATAGATTCTGAGTAAATAGTTTGGATGGAATCGATGACCACGACATCGTATGATTTGGCATCGCTCTCGAGCAGATTGAGGAGCGGCTCCACAGCAACAGTGTCGGTAAATGCGAAGGAATTAATGTCTACACCGAGACGATCTGCTCGGTGGCGGACTTGTTCACCAGATTCTTCGCCCGAAACGTAGAGCGTTTTTTTTCCAGAAAGTGCGGATAAAAGAAGAGTTGATTTACCGACTCCTGGCTGGCCAGCAAGCAGAATAACTTCCCCACCCATGAATCCGCCTCCGAGGACTCTATCGATTTCATGAATACCCACGGGCATGCGAGATGATGTGAGGCTTGAAATGCTCGACATTGGGGTGATTTTAGCAGGGGTCGATGAAGAAGAACCGGATTTTTTTCCTTTTTTTGCATCTTGCTGAGCAACAAGGGTGTTCCAGTTGTTGCATTCCGGACATTTACCGTACCATGAAGCTGAAGTAGTGCCGCATGAAGAACACAAGTAGGACATGGGGATATTATACAGGAGAAGCAAGAAAGTCATCCAATTCTTTTTCGCTTCTCGGGAGAGCCATTCCTTTTTCTTTAAGTCTATCTTCAAAAGGCGGAAGAATTCCAAAAAAATTACCCCCTTCTTCCCAGATAGCTTTAAGCTCGTCATACGAAAGAGGATCGATTAGTCGTTTTAATAGCGATGCGGCTTTTGTGGTATCGGAAGGTAAATAACAATATGTAGCAATATGTTGTTTTGCTAGAGCCTTACCCATATAACGCTCCATAAGACTCCTTGCAACGAGTAGCATATCAAGTGGTTTACTAAAAGCAAGCCTTCGCTGGACTTCATTGCCATAAAAACCAAAACGATATGTTGATGAGGGAAATACGGATTTATCAACATCATATCCTCGCTTCTTTAATCTATGTAAAACTCCGGTATGAGCTGCTCCTAACAAAATAAGCACGCGCACATGTTCTTTATTTTTCAGCTCTGGATTTCCCTCGACAAGTTGACTTAGGACTGCTGGCAATTGATCTGCCATATAGTCTTCTCTCTCTTCCTCCGTTTTCTCTTCTCTTTGTAAATACTTTAGTTGAGCGTTAACGTCTTCTTCGAAACTAGCCTGCCGATTCGGAATCTTTTTACTCCTAATGCGAATATCTAAATCATGATCCGCGGGAACATCGATAAATGCAACTTTTTTCCGAGAGTTATGGAGATGATCCAGGAGTTGCTTGAAAAAACCATCATATATTCGATTTCCATATTTTTTAACTGCTTCTTCGGCTGTAAGTGTTCCTTGAGCAACACTGTTCAAGCCTTCTAACACAGCACTATCCCACCCTATCATTTCAGGAATGTAAATATCGCATTCTTTTAATGGTTCGGCTATTATGTCTGCTTCTTGGGCTGTAGTATGCGGACCAAAAACAAATTCTAATTTGAATTTTGAGTTCGGTAGAGCTTCGGGGACTAACTGCAAGTCAGAGGCTGTTTGAGTTTCCGCATCTCCATTTTCAGTCATAAACGTATTGTACCATTGGCCTAAATAAATTGTTAGGACTTAGGGGAAATATGGCGAATTTGATGAAAAAGAATTTTGGGAAATTTAATAAGAATTTAATAATTGGGTGATATTATGAGGATATAGGCTGGCAATTGGTATTGCAGCTGGTTCGTCAAATCGGCTAGTGGGGGTTCGATTCCCCTCCCGTCCACCCTTTTTTTCAATAACGCGCTATCATTGCGTCCTTGACTTTCGTGAATAGTTTAGCTACAATCATTATGACGAATCAGCTGTGAAAGTACCAAAAGTACTATCCGTCAAAGAATCCACCTCCGGGTGGGTTTTTTGTTTGTCAAATCCCGCAACAGGCGGGGTTTTTTGTATATGAATACTAATGAAATGATAAAGATTGCGGGTATTCGTACGGTATTAGAAGGTCAAAAGTGACTATGACAATATATTGATATATGTTTTTTTGCTTCAGTTCTAGGCACGAAAATTCTTCCAAAATAGGCACGAATTTATACGATTCGGGTATATATCAATATATAGTCATGGCCAAAATAGGATGGTTAATAATGTGAAAACCTGATTTTTTCGGCACCCCCGAGATTCCTGAAAATTGTGGTAAAATAGCCTACCATGAAGAAGAAATTGCTTTTTTTAGTAATCCTTTTTGCCGGCTTTGCAATCTTCACGCTTGTTTCAGTATTCCTTCTAAAAAAAGAGCATGATCCGGAACTCAAAATCCTCTCTTCGCCTAATGCGACCGTAACGCTTGATGGAAAAGTTATTGGAAAAACCCCCATTGATGGATTTGTGGTAAGTGCGGGTGAGCATATGTTGATTTTACGAGTCGATAAAGGAGCAGGAGGCGCAGCAAGTGAAGTTGGCGGCGAACCAGGGGCTCAAACGGCTACGTGGCAAGGGAAAATTTCTGCATTTAAAAATAGTAAAACGTATGTTGATCGAGAGTTGGGTTCGAGCGACATAACCTCATCGGGCGTTGTGTTCTGGGCACATAAGAATGAGAAAAAGTTGGAGGGCGAGGTGGGGGCGATTGAAATTACGACGGATCCGATTGGGACAATAATTTATTTGGATAATGATGAAAAGGGCATCGCGCCGCTATATATGGAGAATGTGCCCGTGGGCGAACATGAAATTTCGGCGTATAGCCCGGGGTTTATTAGGCGATCGCAGAAAATTAAGGTGGAAGCGGGTTATGTAGTTTCGGGGGAAATAAAGTTGGCAATTGATAAGAATTATCAGAAAGTGGAGGAGCCGAAGGTTGCAAGTGAGTCGGCGATACTCTCAGGGACACCTGCGGTCAGTGGTGGGCCGACTCCATCGGGAAATATTACTCCTACGACCACTCTATCTGGGGCGCCAACGGGGAAAGTGGTTCCAACTTTAAAGGCCGGCATGAAATCGGTGAAAATAAAAGATACACCCACGGGGTTTTTGAGAGTGCGCGATAAGCCTTCAACCGGAGGGGCCGAAGTTGGTCAAGTGAAACCGGGAGATACGTTTGTAATAATTGCGGAGGAAAATGGATGGATTAAGATTGAATATGAAAAGGGTGCAGAGGGATGGGTAAGTGGGCAGTATGTTGAGAGGATGTGATAATCGAACAGGAGATCAACCCTGGGTTTTGAAATTTTTTTGATGTTTCAGAAACCACAGTGCGGCAGAATTTCTGGAAATATGAGCAGTGATATTGGAAAGCATCCCGAACCTTCTTTGTAGCCACCACATGCTCATACCAAAAATCATTTGAGGAACTGGGATGAAATTCGTATTAAAACCATTACTTGTATCATTATGGGCAATTCCAAACGCAAAGGAACTAAGTCCACCCACAATAAGCTCTCTTCGAGATAAGCCTTTCCCTTCAGTTCCGATTATCATATCACCAAGAGTCCCTGCAACTGTTGGATCATTTTCTGATTCTAACTCATCTAAAAAGGCAGAAGGCATTGCACGAAAAAAAACTTCTTCCACAACGGGGGCAGTGAGCGTAATCATAGCTTCTTCGCTTGGAGAAAACTCATACGAGTCACACACCCCATCTCCTTCAATATCTACACAGTTATCTTGTAACATTTGTTCGGTGTTTGCATTTCCAGCTTCCATATCTGTCATATTTTCTATTAAAATTGCACTACCCCATTCTGGAATCGCTGATCCGGCAGAAACGGCTACCCCAATTGGAACTCCTACTACAGCTCTTAAAAATTTTCTTCGATCAATTTCTGGCATATACTATAGATAAACTTCTATAAAGCAATTATACCTGAAATGTCATAAAAAATGTAACTACAGGATATTAGCAAAGGGAATGATTGAGTTTTTACATCTTTCCCCCACCGAAGATAAGGTTGACTGCGGTATTGTTTACTCCGACACCGACGTAATTCCAGGATCCGTCTAATTGGTTTGCATTATGTTCAGGGCTTGCTCCGAAAACCCATTCGATTAGGTGCACCCCGTACAGTGCACCGCCGTAATAGGAATTTTCTCCGAGTTTGGTGAATCCGAGTTTGGTGAATCCGTCTTCGTTGTCGAGGTAATTGCTAAAACCCGCGTGGGCATCGGTGGTTTTTTGAGATTTGAAAAAGTCGGCTCTACTCTGAGCATACTCTGTGAGCTTGCTATCGATAGTAAGCTCCCCTACTCCTTGGGTTTTGCGGTACGCGTTGAGTGCATCAACAATTTCTTGAGAGGTGGCCATACGGGCGTCTTCGCCTACTTTAATAGTGTATGTGTGTTCCCCAATCTTTTTAGCCACGCCCCATTGGCCTTCATCGGACGTTTTTTGGTAGGTAACTTTCTCTTTAGGAACGATTACTTGCTCGGCGTCGCCCAGAGAGCTCTGTCCAGTGGGTGAAGTCGATTGAGACAGGCGAGTAGTAGGCAGATTAAGACGATCGCGATATTGCGGAAAGCTGAGATATCCAATTATGAAAAGTAATACTGCATACAAGATCCAGTTTGACATAGTTACTTTCCGAATAACTCGCTTGCGTAATTCCAATTAACCACATTCCACCATTGAGTAAGATATTCCGCTCTGACGTTTTTATATTTCAAATAGTATGCGTGTTCCCACACATCGATGCCTAAAATAGGCGTATTTCCTTCCATTAATGGGTTGTCTTGATTTGGCGTGCTTTCGACGATTAATGTTCCATTCTTGTTAGTGAGCCACACCCAGCCGCTTCCAAATCGGGCAAGTCCGGCGTCGCTGACGGCTTTTTGAAGCTCTTCGAGTGAGCCGAACGTGGTAGTAATGGCTTCGAGTAGCGCTCCTGTTGGCTCTGTTTTAGTAGGACTCATGAGATTCCAAAATAATGAGTGATTATAGTGGCCTCCACCATTGTTACGCACTTTTGTACGCACGTTTTCGGGAACTTTATCGAGATTGTGCATTAATTCTTCAATGGGCATGCTTTCAAATTCTGCCAAGCCCGAAAGTGCGTCGTTTACATTGGTAACATAAGCGGCGTGATGCTTGTCGTGATGTAAGTGCATGGTATCGGCATCGATAACTGGTTCGAGAGCTGCGTAGTCATACGGCAATTCTGGTAGTGTGTACATATTATTTTTTTGACAACCTTCGGGCTTTGTTAGGCACGTTCAACCTAAGAGGTTGAAAGTTGTCAATGTACCAATCATTTTCGCATACATGATACAATAATGCAATATGAATTCGTTGATTGACTGGCTGTTTACGAAAACTCCGTTTTATTTTATGACTCAAAGTTTTTGGCGTGATGAGGCGTTTTCGTACCTGATGGCTAAAATGCCGCTCGTTGAGATGGCTAAAACCACGGCACGCGACTTTAATCCACCGTTTTATTATGCGTTGCTGCATGGGTGGATAAATATCTTCGGAGCCAGTGAGGTGGCTATTCGAAGCATGTCGTTGGTATTTTTTGCGGTGTCAGTGTTTGTTTTTTTGATGCTATTAATAGACGTGCTCAAAATTCCCGAAAGAAAAGCCTGGATATATGTATTATTGTACGGTTTGAACCCGTTTATGCTGTATTATGGAATTGAAGGCCGGATGTATTCACTCTTTGCTCTCCTCTCCCTCAGCTCATACTACCTACTCATGACGAGGCGCTGGAAATGGTACGCCGTATGCGTGTTTTTAGGCATGTATACGCACTACTTTTTCATGTTTGTGCTGGGAACGCAGGTGCTTTATGTGGTTTTATATGAGCGAAGTACGCTCTTTAGGCTCCTAAAGACCCTAACACTACCGGTAGTGGCTTTTTTGCCATGGCTGTACTACATTCTACCTACAATGACGACGAAAACGAATGATTTTTGGACGGAACCACTTTCATTTTCCGAATCAATTAATACTCTTGGAATCCTGTTTACGGGCTATGAAATGGTGTGGCAATTTTACAACAAGCACATTTTGTATGTTTCCGTGGCTATTGTGGCGATTTTGGTGTACTTTTTTATGAGGAAAGTGCGAAAAGATAATGTGCTTTCATTACTCCTTATGTGGGCGTTTGGTGCCTATTTTAGCATTGCGATTATTTCATTTGTGAAGCCAATATTCGTTCCAAGGTACTTAATTTTTGCGGTTCCGGGATTTCTCGCTTTATTGGCGTATATTATGGAGCACGTAAACCCACGGGCAAAGATGATAATTGCGGCTGTTTTACTTATCATGACGCTCCATTACTCGTATAAATCATCGTTATACAAACATAAAGGCGATGCGCGCAAAACAATGCATGAAATTCACACAATTTCCGACTCAAACGATGTAATTTACGTAACAGATCCGGCGCTGTATTTTACGGCTGTGTATTATGCCAACGGAAAAGAGGTTTTTATTTATCAACCGCCTGAGAAACTTCCCTATTATATTGGATTGGCGATTGTGCCTGAAAGTGCCTACACTGACTTGCTGCCGTCCTACCCAAAAAAGGCATTTATTCTGAAGAATGATTATGAATACGATATAATTTCTAGCCAATGAGAAAACAAGAATTTTTGTTGATTCAGATATATGTGGCTGCCCTGCTGGTCATGATTGGTGCGTATGTGTTTAAATTAGGCACGATGCCACCGGAATTACCGTTATTTTACTCGCTGATTGAAGGAGAAGATACGATTACCCCAAGCTACTACATTTTTTTGTTACCGATTATTTCGTTAATTATTATTGTGGTTAATATTTTTGTATATCGACGGATTTTTACGCACGATTTGTTTGTGAGAAAGCTATTATATTATTCGAGCGTGGGAGCAATTGTGATTAGTACCTTTGTTTTTTTAAAAATTCTTTTTTTAGTATCATGATGCCTGCTTTGGCCAGTGCGATGGCGTTTGTGGTGTCATACCTAAGCACACCGCTGGTAATTCGTTTTGCAAAGCGGTGGGGCTTGGTGGATAATCCGAAACTCCGCTCGCACCCAGCAAATACGCATGAAGGGGTAATTCCTCGAGCTGGAGGGCTGCCGATATTTATTGCGATTGTTTTGTGCGTATATTTGTTTATTCCCGTGAGCAAATTGGTAATTGGAATATTACTGGGAGCACTGATTACGACGGTTGTAGGAGTGGTCGACGACGCGGTGGATTTGTCGCCGTATTTGCGGTTTTTGTTGAATATGGTAGCCGTGGGAACAGTGATTATGTTTGGCCTGGGAACGCCGTATATTAACAATCCGATGGGAGGCGTGTTTAGATTGGATAGCGTGGTATGGACATTTGATTTTTTTGGAATGCACAATTTTTTGCCGATTGCGAACTTATTTTCACTGATTTGGATTGTTGCGTTAATGAATTTTGTGAATTGGAGCAAAGGAGTTGACGGCCAATTACCCGGATTTGTTTCCGTTTCTGCATTTTTTCTGGGAGTGTTGGCGTATCGTTTTTCGGCGTACAGCATTGATGCGACCGATGTAGCATTACTCTCGTTCATAGTTGCTGGCGCATATGGCGGATTTTTGCCATGGAACTTTTTTCCTCAGAAAATTATGCCTGGATATAGCGGTGGATCGCTTGCGGGGTATTTTTTAGGAGTATTGTCAGTGCTTGCGTTTGGGAAGTTGGGAACGTTGGCATTAGTTCTCTCGATTCCCCTGGTTGATGCGTTGTACGTGTTTATGCGACGATTGAGCGCAGGGAAATCGCCATTTCGAGGTGACGGAGGACATTTTCACCATCGATTGCTGCAAATTGGATGGGGAAAGCGACGAATTGCAGTATTTTATTGGGGAGTGTCGTTTTTATTTGGCGCCTCATCGTTGTTTCTGCATGGGTATGAAAAATTATTGGCGGGAAGTATTGTTGTAATTTCGCTAGCGTTTTTTATTCTGATAATTGAACGGATTAAGAAGATGGAGATGTAATAAGGTTCTTCTAACCATATATTCGTTTTACTTTAGGCCGAGAGTATGTTATTATTACTGTTATAGGATTATTCCTTATTTATCTATGAATGAAAAATATTTTCAAAAGGCAGAAGCATTAATGTCAGATGCAGAGAAAGAAGCCTCGAAAGAAAGAGCTGCATTTGCACAAATACGTGCGAGAAATCTTATAAAAGCAGCTGAATTGCCTGCAGCCGTTGCCAGATATAAGCGATTGAAAACCGTGACTGGTGGTAGACACAAAGTGTTTAGGTGGGTACTTGGTGGTTCGGAAATAGCTACTAAAGCGTATATAGCATTTAAAAATACACAGAAAAAAGTAGTAACACCACCGGTAAGAGAGGGTTATTTAGATCGAATCGTGAATCAAATAACTCGGTTACGATCGAGGCAACCTGCAGATATACAACAAACACCAGTCGTTACTGATAATTCTGAAGAACTTCTGTTCGATGGTGAAGAAATTTTAGCAACAATTAGTGGAATTAGAATTATGAGAGTTGTAGATGATATACAACCAGGCACATCATACGCACCAAACCTTGGTACTGTTACTTCTGTTTTAGATGCATACGGTCGAGCGCAACTAAGTAGGGGTATGATCGAACAAGATGTTGCAAATTTGGAATCTCCCAATACGTCAATATTACAAGAAGCATTATTAGAAAGGACTGTAGTAGCAATGCAATTCTCTGACGTTGACCGGAGACGATTTGAAAATTTTAGAGATTTATTGATTAGGGAAAAGGAAGAAGTTTCGGGTACGGGCCAAATCTTTGATTCGGCTATAGGAGATCAGCAGTAAGTCAGATCACTTTTTCCCACGGGAACTGCTCGCGGCCGAAGTGACCATATGCAGAAGTTTGCAAATACAGCGGGCGGCGTAAATTTAGAGCTTCGATAATTCCTTTTACAGAAGTGTCGAGGAGTGAGGCGGCAAACTCGTTAATCAATTTATTCGATTTTTTCTCGGTTCCAAACGTTTCCACTTCTTGCATAAGCGGCTTTTTTATTCCAATACAATAGGCCAAACGAACTTCTGCTTTTTGTGCAAGGCCGGCTGCGACAATGTTTTTTGCGATGTAGCGAGCTCCATAGGCTCCTGAGCGATCAACTTTAGTTGGATCTTTGCCCGAAAATGCACCACCACCGACTGGGGCGTAGCCACCGTACGTATCAACCACAATTTTCCTCCCTGTTAGCCCCGTGTCACTTGCCGGACCTCCGTTGTACCATGCGCCGGTTCCGTTAACGATTACATCTTTTTCAGGAAAAGAGTATCCATATTTTGCAAGTACTGGTGCAACGACTTTTTTGTAGATGTCGTGTTTAACCTGTTCGAGCTGTATACTCTCTTTGTGCGGTACTGCAATGACCACAGCTGCAATTCCCACCGGTTTTCCATTTTCATATGTTACTGACACTTGGCTTTTTCCGTCGGGGCGAAGATACGGAATTAATTCTTTTTCCCGCGCGTGATCAATGCGTTGGGCAAGTCGATGCGCAAGTGTTATGGGAAGCGGCATAAGCTCGTTGGTTTCTGAACACGCGTACCCGAACATCATTCCCTGGTCACCGGCTCCGTCGTTATCGACACCCTGGGCAATTTCGGGGGATTGTTGATGTAGCAAAACTTCAATTTCTGATTTATGGCTAAAATCGTAGCTGGCTTTTGTGTATCCGAGTCGCTTAATTTGTTCGCGGGCAATTTTTTCAATATTAATTTTTGCATCAGTAGTTAATTCGCCCGCAATTACCACTCGGTTTGTAGTAACCAGCGTTTCTACCGCCACTCGCCCAAACGGATCCTTGGCTAAAACGGCATCTAAAATGGAGTCGGAAATTGCATCACACACTTTATCAGGATGGCCTGCACAGACCGATTCGGAAGAAAAAACGCTTTTTGACATTGGAAGATTCTAACGAATGAATGGTAGAATAACAAGGTGAATAACTATATCACTGTGATAATCATTCTCTCTATTTTGCTCCTTGGCATACTATTCTTTATTCCTCCGCTTCATTGGGGAATAGTCGCTCTATTCTCGTTACTTGCAGCCTCACTCTGCGGATTGATAGCGCAGGTCGTAAGTAAAAAGCGCAAACTTGGAATTATTACTGGAATTCTCGTTTTTCTCATTTTAACGCTCCAAATACTCCATGTTCTAACTCCCCTTAACGTACTTATTACACTCCTGCTCGGTGCCAGTTTACTCGCCCTTTAATCCTTCAATCGCGGTATAATTAACGATAATGATCAATAAGATTGTCGAGACGCGATTATTCTACCGAATTGCCGAAATGCTCATTCCTATTTTTGCGTGGCTCATTATTTTAATGCCCGTGTATCTTTCCCCGTTTCGTCCTGCCGTTGTTTCATATTTTATTTTGGCGTACTTTTTGTATTTTTTGTACAAAACAATCAAAGGGGTCTATTTTGCATCAATTGCCTATCAGTTAATGGAAAAAGCCGATACAATAGATTGGCACAAAAGACTGCTCAAAACCCCAGGATGGCAAGATTTAGCTCATTACATTGTTGTCGCAAATTACAAAGAAACAGTCGAAAAAGTTTCTTTGTCGCTCGAAAAACTTTCCGCGCAACAGTATGACTTAAAAAAAGTCATTGTTGTTTTGGCTATGGAACAACGCGAAGGCGAGCCAGCCCGAATCCGTAGCGAAGCGCTGACTAAAAAATTTGGGCATGTTTTTGGAGAAATTATTACAACGTATCATCCATTGATCGAAGGAGAAATCGTTGGTAAAGCAAGTAACGAAGCACACGCGGGGAAAGTAATTTATGAACACGCTAAAGAGCACCATACCAATCCAAAACAGGCAATTATTACGATCGCCGATGCCGACAGCCTATTTCCCCCAGCATACTTGGCGTATTTAAGTCTAGAATTTTTAAAAGACAAGGATCGCGATTTCCATTTTTATTGGGCTCCTATTTTGCTATACAACAATTTCTGGAAATTGAGCCTACCTATTCGCATGCAAGCAATTTTACATTCAATAATCCGCGTCTCTATGTTGCCCCAGCGCGACGACCTGATTCAAGTTTCAACGTACTCCACCAATTTATGGTTACTTCATAGCGTAGGATTTTGGGACGTAGATATTATTCCCGAAGATTGGCATATTTGGCTACAAGCGTTTTTTAAACACGGTGAAAAAGTCCGCACACTTCCTATTTATTTGCCCGTCATTGGCGACCCGGTGTACACCGGCAGCATGATTAGCGCTTTTCAAAATCGCTACGAGCAAGAACGCCGCTGGGCATGGGGCGCCACCGACATTCCCTACGCCATCAAACAATCGCTGCAAACCCCCCACATTGCCTGGTGGCCAAAACTACGTCGCATAATACTCCTCGCAGAACCCCACCTGCTATGGCCAACGTCATTTTTCATTCTCACCCTATCCGCCTGGGTTCCCGGCTGGGTAAACCCGTCATTCGGCCGCACGGTACTTGGCTATCTGCTTCCCCAAATGTCATCCGCAATTCTAACGCTTGGAACACTTACCATGGTAATCACCCTCTATTTCGACCACAAACTCCGTGAAAAAGTGAACATTAAAACGTCGCTTCGCAACGTACCCCTCCTCTTTATTCAGTGGTATTTAATGCCGATTGTTTCGTTTGTATTTTCATCTCTTCCTGCTCTGGAAGCCCACACACGGCTTATTTTAGGAAAGAATTTGGAATATAAGGTTACGGAGAAGGCCTAGAATTCAACCTAAGAGGTTGAACGTGCCTAGCTTAGCCCGCAGGTTGCACGAAACGGTCCAAATTTTCCCCTTGCATTCACCTCCTCCCTCATTTACACTCATCTCATGAAACTCTCACTTCGCCTCCTTTACCTATACCTCTTCTCTTTCGTGGGACTCATTATCATCGTCTTTGGAACCAGCCAGCTCATTGACCTCGGAATCAAAACGTACTTTTTCCCCAACGTCGATGTCTACACTTACAACGACACTATGCTGACAAAAGAGGAAAATGAAACACGCTCTCGTGATGAAGCAGAAAAAACCCGACAACGCCAAATGTCCTCATCTATTTCCATGCTTGCCGTCGGCCTACCGCTATATCTCTATCATTGGGGAATGATTTTGAAAGGAAGAAAGAATAAAATGGAACCTACCTCAAGCGAATCGGACACTAGCAAAGAAAGTTAATCGCGATTTACATCGCGTTCATTCCAATACGCCTCACCAACAATTCCCGCGCGCAAATCGATCCAATATTGATCACTAATCAGTCCATCACTCCATTCCTCATACCGACGTTTCATCTCTTCTACTTTAGCAAGAACTATGGGGTCATCAATTTGATCATATGCCTCACGTCCTTGAGGCGTATTTTGTTTGAAAAGTAATGCGGCAATTTCAGCCTGATCTTCATTGGGACCTGCCTGAGCATATTCAGATATAAAACCAGGATGCCCAAAAATATGAAATTTGTTAGACTTAGAGGAAAGCTGATTCCATGCTTGATCATCGACCCATATATCATCTGATGCGTCAGCCACATGATGAAACTCATGCTGCACGTCATGTCCTAGGGTGAGTCTGTGAGAATTATCTCTTGTTAGATCGCCTTTATGAGTAGATATATATACAAAGGCACACTTTGGAAACGTAAAGCCAGTCATTTCACCAAAACCAACATACCCAAACCTATCTGATAGAACAATACGTTTGGGGCCAATCTTTTTTACTAGATCAGGTGGTAATATTGAAAGTTCATCTTGAATTACACGTGCAGCTCGTAAGCTATCAACGGGCAAGGGTTCTTCAAAAGGGAAACCCAAGTCTCTTTCGTATTCGGAAATTTGAAGTGCAAGATCAACGCCATATCGTCCACTAAGATGTTCAACAATCGGAGGAATTGCTCCATGAGCTTCTGCATTAAGCTGTTCCTGAATGGATTTGTGCTTCTGAAGTCCCAAAGCAACACCCGCAATCGTAAGACCAGTTGCCAGTAAATTGCGACCCATATGTTCTTTTGGCATACAGTTTTAGACTTTTGTAATGCTCTATTATATCATAATAGGTCATGTGGAAATAGCTAAGAAAGTAAGATATTTTCAATATATGTCTCCTTTTTCCGACCATGTCAACATATTGATATCCTATTTTTTTGCCCCGAATTCAGGCACAAAAGTCGCCTCAAACTAGGCACAAATTTGCGATATATCAATATATAGTCATAGGCAAAATACACCCGTAAAGATATGTCCAATTCTTTCAAATCTCACAATTACGCTTCCCCAAAATCACCCATCCTAAATCTTATTCTACCACCATAAAATACATATATTCCGCACGCATGAATAGAATCTGTGAGTTTTCTGAAAGCACTATAAAAACTACTTATTTGACTGCATACATTTTCAAAGCTCTTCCATTAAAAGCAGTTGGATTGCGTGCTACAAGATCTACAACGATAGCCTCCGCATCATCAACCCTTCCTTCGGCCAACGCCTGTATAACACTTTTCCGGTGAGTCATCGCGTTATGAAACACCCCTTTTTTCAGAAAAGTTATTGCTCGAAAAGCACTCATGGCACGTGGCCCGTCATTACCAAACAACTTCTCTGCTTGCTTTGAAGATGCCATAAGTGCACGCACGGCAAACCCCGAATAGCGATTAAAATCAGAAACTCGATTACGCCAAAACTCATCTGCCTTATCAGTAGGTACGCGTGACGTAATGTCAGGATCAATCAACGCATTGTATTGCCGATGCACTTTCGCTACGCTTTGCCATGCAAGAAGATCCGTAAAAAATAACGCACCATATTCTTGTGGGACATTTGAATCTAAAACCGCAAGCGTACGCGATCGCGTATGACCTTTATCATGATCAGTAAAAAGTCGATCAATCAAGTATTTGGGAGTATATCCTATCCCAAATTCTGCCAACACCGTTTCGCGAACTACATCTCTACGAGGATCATACTCAACAGGCTCAATTTCGCGCGGTGAAAGTCCGCTCAAGCCATAATCATAGCTCTGTTGTGCTTGTCGGGAATTTAAATGTTGTTGCAACATGTCTACATGAATAGGATCTTGTCCACTCGCAACAAGCCCCTCATCAAGCCGACGCGCAGCCAACCGAATCGCATCTTGTGAAAAATCCGACCAATCTATGTGACCTGCATCATACGCTATCTGATATGCTAAAATTTCTTCGCTAAGGGGAACGGGAATAGGTGCTTCGCCTGACATACGAACCTATTATATCACACGGACTGTTGTGAAAAGCTAAAAATGAGTTCGAAAGGCATGGTGGTTCCAGTAAAAGCGCCCGATGAGTAAATGATATGGTTGATTTTCTCCACAATATCCAGTAAAACTATTTCATGGATGATCTTTCAAATCATGAAAAGGCCGCCCAATCACAGCCGCATGACGAAAATGGCCATTTTATCCCCAAATCTTCTCCAAGTTCCGATTCCTCTCCCGCAGAGAGTAACTCGTCTCACCCCCTTCACCAATACATCGCCAACAACACCCGTTACGATAAGAAACACGACGACCTTCTCGATATTCACGTCGGCAATCCCCTTGCCCGCATCACCCAGCTTCTGCAAGACATCAAAAAACAAAAAGCCTTCTCATTTACGCTCAAAGGATCTCTGGGAATTATGGGGGTCGGCCTCGTGTTATCCACCTTTGGAATTTTCGGAGGAGCAAAACTACTATGCGACAAAGGCCGCCAAACGCACGTAGGCGTGGTCAGAGTGTTAGGAACCGCAGATGAGATTGATTACCAATGGCCACTTATACAACCGGTAGTCGAATACTACAAAAATTTCATGCACCCGGGGAGCATTGACACAAAGCATCCCCGCGCAATTCTCCAAACGGATGGCAGCGACACGATATATATTCCGTATAACAAGGAAGTAGATATGAGCCTATTTAACAAACAGAAAGTGCTGGTAACCGGAGAATTTGACAGCTGTAGCAGAACCCTTCGAGTGGATGATCGGGGAGCGATTGAGATCGACCATTAAGAAAACAGTTTTCTTGCTCTACCGGTAAAAGAAGCCGGATGTTGTTGAATCAAAACAGTAATTATTCGTTCCGCTTCATCCAAATTACCTTCATTAATTTTTCGCAACACAGCGTTGCGAAACTGTCCACGATCCGATCGATTGAAAGTGTTTGCTCGAAGCATAACTATCGCATCAAAAATACTCATAATGCGCTCACCGTCTGCTCCATATAACTCCTCTGCTTTTACCTGCGCACTGCTCAGAGCTTTTTGTGCAAACGCCGTATTTCTTTTGACTTTATCAACTTTAGTTGCCCAAAAAACTGTAGTATTTTCTGGTGGAATTTGCGTACGAATATCTGTATCAAGTAGTGTAGAGTATTGAGCATGCACTTCTTCTTCCGCAACACGTCCCAACAATGCAACCATAAATATCGCTTCAAGCTCTTCGGGTAATCTTTGTCGTGTAATAGCTTCAGTTCTATCTTGAACATTTCGACTGTTACCCGATGCAAATAACCGCTGTATAATGCCATCCGGCGTATAACCATAACCAAATCGACTTTCAATCAAAGACTGAATTCTGTCAAGCTTTTGAACAGGATGTCTTCCGGAACCAATTCTACGAGCAGGTAAACCGCTCTCCCCCGCTTCATAGCTTACAGCAGCCAATGGCGATTGTATCTGGTCTGTAAGTGCACGTTCGTGACGAAGATCCGACCCAACTGGCAAATCACCATCTAGTTTACGAGCACTTAATAAAAGCGCATTTTCAGAATAAGCAAGCCAGTCAATGTTACCCTCATCAAAAGCCACAACAAGAGCTCTAATTTCATCTGGTAAGGGTGTGGTTCTCAGTCTATTTGGCATACACAATTATATCACACAGAGCGTTAGGAAAGGATAATTAGGCTTAGCTCATTCTTCTGGCTCTTCGGGTGACCTCACTAAAAAACCTTTTTTACTAAATATAGAATGCATGACCGTATTTACGGTAACAGGAGGCATTGGATAAAAGTGACTGCCTTGTAGTGTTCCAACGACATCATTAAGTGCACGCCAATAACGTTGTTCATCCACAGCTTTTTCTGGATTAGTAGCTGCAGCATTGTAATGTGCTATACGCATTACAAGATCACGCGCGTCATCATCGTACTTCTGGATAGCTATCCTTCTAAAATCTGAGTCGTCTACATAGCGTCTTGCAGTGCCTTCTGTTACACGAGCTACACCTTCGCACAAAGTTACTATATCGGCAAATTTCGGCGCTATATCTCTGTATCGCTGCCAAAGAGCAGCATGCCCTTCTGGCGATAGCTCATCAGAGGATAATTCAGATGCTGTTAATCCAGTTCGAACTAATGCAGATACAATATTGGCCTGATCTCTCCATGGAATTTCAGGTGTAGGTATTGGTGATTTTTCTGTCATACCGCATTATACCATGCGGACTGTTGGAGAAGGATAGAGTCAGTTATTCACACACGCCTTTGAGGTGTGTGTGCGAAGATATTCTTGTGAGTCGGGTGGGGTTCGAACCCACGACCAAGAGCTTAAAAGGCTCCTGCTCTACCACTGAGCTACCGACCCAAATTACCCCTCTATTGTACCAAAAAAGTGGCTGAGCGTCTACCGCCATTCCTGCTATACTTAATTCATGTCCGAAATTCCCCAAAGTCCTATAAAATTTGTTCTGTATGCTTCACGTTTTCACAAACGATGGGCGTTTGCGGCTATATTTACGGTTATTGTCGCAAATTTTCTTGGAAGATATACCGTAATAATCTTAAGAAACCTGACTGATGCGCTAGCTAATTATCAGAATGGCTTTTCCGATATTTGGCACTGGGTGCTGTTTTATTCAATTTTCGACCTTGTTAATGAAAATATTTGGCGACTAAGCGGGTTTGCGGGCATGCGCTGGATTGTGAATTTAAAAGTTACCGCGTATCGAGATTTGTATCAATACATAACGCATCATAGCAAAGATTATTTTAACAATCGGTTTGCTGGTTCCCTTGAAAATAAAATTTCTAATGCGGCCGACGGCTCAGATCATTTGGTAGGGCGCTTGTTATGGAATTTTTTTCCGACGTGCATGGGGGCACTTATATACGTAGGAATTGCGTGGCAAAGCGATTACCGCCTTGGTCTCATTATATTAATCTGGACAACGCTCTATTTTCTTTTAAATATTGTCTTTGCAAAAAAAATTCAGGTTCGTGCGCGAAAACAGGCAGCATCCAATTCAAACTTGCGAGGAGTGGTTATTGATTCGATATCAAATATTTCCTTAGTACATGAAAATGCATATTTACGAAACGAGCATGAGCATATTTTCTCGTTTTTAAGCAAGCGAAAGAAGGCAGATTTAAGTGAATGGTGGCTTTCTGAGTGGTTTTTGGTAGCAAATGGTTTTTTGATTTTAATTTTTACGGCATCAATGTTAGTAACGACAGTATATTTACTACAACTGAAACTCATAACCGTTGGAGTAGTTATTATGGTCATTGCAATCATTCGCGATATTTCGCATCAGTTGTTTTTTTTGGGTCAGGAACTAAAAGAGGCTGGACGCACGTATGGACAAATAAATGAAGGATTGCAAGAAGTCCTGCAAGATCATGACGTAGTTACAGATCCGGAAGCGTATGACGGCATCATTGAAAATAGTGAAATTGTTTTTGATTCAGTCAATTTTAGCTACGAACGATCGCCTATTTACCGGAATTTTTCACTTCATATTCCAGCAGGTCAAAAAGTTGGACTAATTGGCCACAGTGGAGCCGGTAAAACCACGTTTGTTTCGTTACTCCTTCGTCATTTTGATGTTTCCGACGGAACAATTTCAATTGGCGGGCATCCCATAAATCAGCTAACGCTTGAAAGTTTACGTCGATCGATTGCTGTCGTTCCCCAGGACTCAAGTTTGTTTCATCGCAGCATCCGAGAAAATATTGCCAGTAGCAATCCCAACGCAACCCAGCAACAGGTTGAACAAGCTGCAAAACTCGCACTTGCGCACGGTTTTATTTCAAAACTTCCCAAACAATACGACACTATTATTGGCGAACGAGGAGTTAAATTATCGGGCGGGCAGCGTCAACGCTTGGCGATTGCCCGGGCATTCCTGAAAGATTCCCCTATTTTAGTGCTCGACGAAGCTACGAGTAGTTTAGATAGCGAAAGTGAGCAAGCAATTCAAACATCCTTGCGAAGCCTTATGAAAGGCAGAACTGTTATTGCAATCGCGCACCGACTTTCCACGTTAAAAGAAATGGATCGAATCGTAATTATGCGCCACGGGAAAGTCATCGAAGACGGTCCGGTCGAAGACCTGCTCAAAAATCCACACAGTGAATTTAAGCGTATGTGGGAACACCAGGTGAAAGGATTTATTGTTGAATAATAAATTAAGGTGTATACTTTCTGCATGATTAAAGCAATATTGTTTGATGCGGATGGGGTGTTATTAAACGGTGAAAAGTTTTCTCGCGTTCTGGCTAAAGAAAAAGGCCTCACAGAGGAAACTACACATGAATTTTTTAAAGGCCCGTTTAAAGACACAATTGTGGGAAAAAAGGATCTGCGCGATATTTTGCCGCCATTTTTAGCCAAATGGAATTGGCAGGGGGGAGTGGATGCATTTTTGCAATATTGGTTTGAGTCAGAACACAAAATCGATGAAGCACTAATTGGGTATATTCAGGAACTTCGAGCGAAAAATATTATGTGTTACGTTGCTACCAATCAAGAAAAAAATCGGATCGAATATATGTTAAAAAATATGGGATTTGCCGACGCATTCGATGGCGTGTTTGCATCGTCGCACATTGGCCACAAAAAGCCAACGGTGCAATTTTATGAAATGGTGGTGGCGTCGTTAAAACTCAAGAAAGATCAAATCATGTTCTGGGACGACACTGAAAAAAATGTCGACGTCGCCAAGCACTTTGGCATTCACGCAGAACTTTATACGGATTTTGAGAATTTTGTGACGAAAATGCAAAGCGATTATAAACTCTAATCGTCTTGAATCATACCTTTGTCATCTTGAACATAACGAAGTCGGGTCATCCTGAACTTGTTTCAGGATCTCAGCTCTAATCATATGAACAAAACTAACTGGTTCGATAAACTAACGCAAGTCATGCTCCCAGTAACTACAATTTTAGGATTTACGCTTACTTCCATGAAAAAACCGGAACTGGGACTCATTTTCAATCTAGCCTCTGAAATATTCTGGTTGTATTCAGGGTATAAAGCCTGGAAAACCGCGGGTCAAATAAGAATATTTATAACGACTATCATTATTTCTATAATAATTTTGTATGGAGTGCTAAATTATTGGGTATTTTAGGGGGTTGACAACTATGAAACATGTTTCTAGAATATTCTTATTACTTATTTAGAATAAAAATATATGGCAAATCCAGATAGAGGTCCACAAAGTCAAGGTTCGGGTTTTATGAGAGATGTGCTTCGTCCCGATCCTAACGCGCCAGAAGGAGTTCGGGTCACGCTTAATGGGCACGATTTGTTTGACGTACAACCAAAGGATTCTGTGCCTCCAACAGGGACCCGATACGAAGAGGATGATCTTTCGCATCTTGGACAGGAATAAGTTTCCTGCTATACTTAACTCATGTCCCCTCGATTTTTGAATTTCATTATCGCGCTATCAATTATTGGCATTACAGGAGTTCTACTGAAAGAGCGATTTTTTCCAATACCGGTAGCTACTCCCCAAGTTGCCAGTGCCCAAGCGACTGCCGTAGAGAGCACGCCGAGTCCAGCTCCTGACCCCTTCGTTCCCTGCAAAAGTTCATACTTTAATTTCGAAAAAGGGAGCACCTGGAAATATAAAATGTCAGCTGGAACAACCTTCACCAGTACTGTCGTGGAGAGCACAGAGTCCTCGGTCACTATTTCCACCAAAATTCAGTCGGTAAAAGAGCCCGTCAAATCAACACTTACGTGTAAAAAATCCGGCATCTATGGACTTCCTTTTGTTCCCATTACGTCAAAAAGTATCCCTGCTTCCATTATGGATGCTATTTTGTTTATTCCACCCGATGCACAACTTACAAAAACAGCCGAGTGGGACAGCACCATTGATGTTGGCGTACAAATTCCCTTCGCCGAAGGTGGCATTGCAATTCACAGCACGATTAGGGAGTATGCCGACGATTCTGTTACTGTTGGATCAAGTATCAATATGGGAACAAGCCTTCTTCCCGGAAATATACAAGCCGATAAAAATGGAGACATTCTGCAATACACGCTCACCAAAGGGGTCGGCGTGAGTTCAATGACCATTGCAGGGGTAAAAGCAACGCTTACCGGGTTCAATCCAGCAATACAGTAATTAGCAGACTAATGCTTTGAGTGCTAAACGGAGAATCTTACGCTCGTTCGCTCTGAAGTTTGGCAATAATTGCCTGAGGCACTTCCTCATAATGTGAAGGTTCCATATAGAAGAACCCTCGTCCCTGCGTAAGTGATCGGATGGTCGTAGCATATCCACTCATCTCTGCGAGTGGAGCATAGGCTTTAATAACTGTTACATTTCCACGTTTGTCAGTTCCAAGCACTTTACCTCTTCGTGAGGATAAGTCGCCAATAGCAGTTCCCATGAATTCGTCAGGCACCACAACTTCCATTTTCATGATTGGTTCCAAAAGCGCCATACCTGCCAATTTTGCTGCAGCTTGCATAGCCATTGAACCGGCAATCTTAAATGCTAAGTCTGACGAGTCGACATCGTGGTAGGTACCGTCGTACAGGGTAACCTGAACGTCGCTCATTGGGAACCCTAACAGTACACCCTTTTCAAGCGCTTCAATAACTCCCTTTTCGACTGGTGCAATAAATTCATTTGGAATCGATCCTCCTTTAATGGCACTTACAAACTTAAATCCTTCTCCCCGAGCCAATGGTTCAACGCGAATCAAACAGTGACCATATTGACCATGACCTCCGGATTGTTTAATGTATTTACCTTCAGCTTGTGCATTTTTAGTAATCGTCTCGCGATAGGCAACTTGTGGCTTACCTACGTTAGCATTCATGCCCATTTCACGTTTCATACGATCAACCAAAATTTCCAAATGCAATTCTCCCATTCCTGAAATAATGGTTTGTCCCGTTTCTTGGTCAACTTTTACATGGAATGTTGGGTCCTCTTCTGAAAGTCTTTGTAAGGTGTATGAAAGCTTTTCTTGATCAGCTTTTGTTTTTGGTTCAATAGCAAGTGAAATAACTGGTTCTGGGAACGTAATTTGTTCCAAAATGATTGGTTTTCCTTCAACAGCCAACGTGTCACCAGTTCGGGTGTCTTTTGGACCAATTAGTCCCACAATCTCTCCGGCATAAGCTTTATCAATTTCTTCACGCTGATTAGCATGCATCAACAAAATACGACCAATACGTTCACGGGTTCGGCGGTTTACGTTGTATACGTATGAGCCTGATTGCAGGGTTCCAGAGTACACACGCGCATACGTAAGTTTTCCTACGTGTGGATCAAGTTGAATCTTAAACGCAATGGCGGTTAAATCTTCATCATTCGTTAATTGTCGTTTTTCTTCTTCTTTAGTGTCAGGATTTATACCGATAACCTCTTTCAAATCTTCTGGTGAAGGTAAATAATCAACAACAGCATCTAATACTGGTTGTACTCCTTTGTTTCTCAGTGATGTTCCGGCATACACAGGCACTAATTTGTATGCAATCGTTACTCGTCGCAATGCCGCTTTTAATTCTTCATTACTAATTTCTGCGCCTGCTAAGAATTTCTCCAAAAGCATATCATCATTTTCAGCCACCAACTCGATGAGTTCTGCACGTTTTTTCATAACGCCATCCTTCAAATCAGCAGGAATTTCATCAGAGATCTTGTATTTTACGCCTGTTGGATCTTCTCCCCATACGTATGATTGAAGTGTAATAAGGTCAACTACTCCAACAAAGTCATTTTCTGCACCAATTGGGTATACCATAACCGCTGGTTTTGCACCAAGTCGGTTTTTAATATCATCAACCGTCTTAAAAAAGTCAGCTCCAATTTTATCCATTTTGTTAATGAAACAAATTCGAGGTACTTTATATTTATCAGCTTGTCGCCACACGGTTTCAGATTGTGATTGTACGCCTTCTTCTGCGTCAAAAATCATGACTCCCCCGTCAAGGACTCGCAGTGAGCGTTCTACTTCAGCGGTAAAGTCTACGTGGCCTGGAGTATCAATAATGTTAATACGCATGTCTTTCCAGAATGTGGTGGTTGCAGCCGAAACAATCGTAATTCCTCGTTCACGTTCCTGTTCCATCCAGTCCATTTGTGTGTCTCCATCGTCAATATCGCCAATCTTGTATGAACGACCGGTGTAAAACAGAATACGTTCAGTTGTAGTCGTTTTTCCAGAATCAATATGAGCAATAATCCCAATATTTCGGATTTTGTCAGAAGAAACTACTCGATCTTTTGTTACTATATTAACCATAAATGAATATTACCACTTAAAATGTGCGAACGCTTTGTTCTGTTCAGCCAATTTCTCAACCTGCTTACGTTTGTTAAATGCTTCCCCTTCACTTTTTGCCGCACTCGTTAATTCTGCAGCTAATTTTTTATCAAATGAATGGAATTCTTTGTTTGATCGAGCATTTGCAGCGTCTACAATCCAGTTGAATGCCAAAAAGATCTTTCGGGCAGCTCGGGTTTCAATTGGAACCAAATATGATGCTCCTCCAACTCGTTTTGGTTTTACTTCAAACTGTGGAGCAACATTTAAGAGCGCCTGAGAAACTACTTCCAATGGATTTAAATCTTCAGCTTTAATTGATTCCAAGGCTTTGTATACCAATTTTGTAGCAACTGTCTTTTTTCCATCAAGCATTACATAGTTAATAAGCTTTGAGATTTCTAAGCTGTCGTACACAGGATCTTTTTTTGTTGGAATTCGTTTATATGATCGTCGTGGCATAAGTATTAAGCTGTTTTAGCTTTAGGTAGACGCGTTCCGTATTTAGAACGTGAAACTTTTCGTCCGTCAACACCCGTGGTGTCGTACACTCCGCGAACAATGTGGTATTTTACTCCTGGTAAATCTTTCACACGACCTCCGCGAACTAATACAATCGAGTGTTCCGATAATTGATGTCCTGCACCAGGAATGTAAGCAGTTACTTCCATGCCGTTTGACAATTTTACACGAGCCACTTTTCGCAAAGCCGAGTTTGGCTTTTTAGGCGTCATGGTACGTACAACGACACACACTCCTCGTTTAAGAGCGGAAGGAACAATGCTTTTGGTTCGTCGAACAGTATTAATGGTCGTTTTTAAGGCCATAGCACGTCCATGTCGAACTTTTGGTTTTCTTTTGTGCTTAATTAATTGATTTATTGTTGGCATAATCTTTGTTTGTCATTCTGAGCGTTAGCGAAGAATCTCCGCCTGTCTCAACTTACTCATACGTCATTCCGAACTTGTTTCGGAATCTCCTTCTACTTCCGTCGCTTCCTCTGCAACCTCAGCTTGCGTCATGTCTCCACTGGCCTCGTCGAGAGCATCGGGAGCGTCGTCTGCGTCACTTTCAAGCGCGTCAACCGCGATATCTTCATCCAAATTCTCTTCAAGTGGTGCTCCGTCGTTATCAACCATTTCGGTTCCCGCTTCTACTTCTCCCATTCCTTCTTCGGCCATATCTGCCATCAAAGGTGCTGCAGAGAGCTCAGAGATCACTTCTGCACTTGGTACAACGGCCTCTACCGGAAGTGACTTTGAAAGTTCTGATGTTCCTCCCGCACCATAGTATTTATCTAATAGTTGCGCAGTCACCGGTATCAAACGCCCAATTATAACATTTTCTTTCAGTCCCAGCAACCCATCAACTTGACCCTTAATTGAAGCCTCAGTTAAGATAGTTGTCGTGCCCTGGAATGATGCCGATGACAACCATGAATCCGAATACATAGCGGCTCGAGTAATTCCAAGAATTGATACTCTTCCAACGGCTGGTCGACCACCTTGAGCCAATACTTTTTTGTTTTCACGTTCAAACCGGTACATTGAAACGACTTCTCCGACAATAAATTTAGTGTCTCCTTCGTTTTCAATAATAACCTTGTCGCTCATTTTTCGAATAATGACTTCAAAATGCTTATCGTGAATCGCAATTCCTTGTGATTCATACACTTTTTGAATTTCGTTTAACAAGTATGTTTGCGCTTCTTCAAGTCCTTTGATTGAGAGTACTTCTTTAATATCCAAGTATCCTTCGCACAGCGACTGTCCTGAAGCAATTAATTGTCCATGCTTTACTTTCAATTTTCGATTGCTTGGAACAATAAATTCTCGTTCATTTCCAGCACCATCTACATCCGACTGCACTTTGATTACAAATACTGCGCGGTCAGTGTCTTCCATAATACTCACTTTTCCAGATACATCTGAAATTGGTGAGAATACTTTTGGTGTTCGAGTTTCAAATAATTCTTCGACTCGTGGCAACCCTTGGGTAACGTCGGCAATAACAATTCCTCCAAAATGTCGAACCCGCATCGTCAACTGAGTTCCTGGTTCTCCAATTGATTGTGCAGCAACCACACCCGTTGGAACTCCAACATCGGCTAATTTATGTGTTGAAAGGTCAACTCCATAACAGCCTTGGCAAACTCCGTATTCAGTCTTACAATGCAGAGCACTTCGTACTGTTACACGTGTAACCTCATTCTTGCTCATGTCAGCAAGTTCTTCATCAGTAATAATAGCTCCTGCTTTTACGATTACTTTGTTCTTGGCGCCAGTAGCGTCTTTCAATAGCATTCGTCCCTTTACTCGATCATTGAATTTTTCTCCTCGTTCGCCTTCTTTAGTAATAACGAGTCCTTCGGTTGTTGTACATAATTCTTCACGAATAATCATGTCATGCGAAACGTCAACCAATCGTCGAGTTAAGTATCCTGCATCAGCAGTTTTAAGAGCCGAGTCAATAAGTCCTTTTCGGGCTCCTCGAGCATTAATTACGTATTCAAAAATGGTCAATCCTGCTCGGTAATTCGATTTTGTTGGAACTTCAATAATCTTTCCCAACGGATCTATAACGAGTCCTTTCATGGCTGACAATTGCTTCATGTTTTCACGCGAAGCACGAGCTCCTCCTGAGTTAATAATGATTTTTACTGGATTTTCTTCATCAATCGCATCCCATGTTCGATTAGCCATGTCTTCGGTTACATCGATCCACACGTTATTTGAAAGTCTTTTCTTCTCTTCTTCGGTAATAAGTCCATTAAAGTAATTATCTTCAATTTCTTTTACTTTTCCTTCAGCAATCTTAATCAATCCTTCGCGTTCCGGAACCGTAATACAGTCGAACAGCGATACTGAAACTCCTCCAGAAATGGTTGCTCCCATAAAACCAATCTCTTTCAAGTTGTCAATCAGGGTGATTAATAGTGCTTCATCGCCTGCGAATAATGTCGTTGCGGCAACTACAATGCTCTTCAAATCAGCTGCTTTTACGGGCTCATTATGGAATTGCAAGGCTTCTGGAAGTCGTGCGTTAAAAATAATGCGTCCAACAGTGGTTTTTAGAATCTCATCGCCAATTTTTACTTTCATTGGTTGTCGAGTTTGAATAGATCCACTCGCATGAGCAAGCAAAGCTTCATCGGCACCACTAAAGTGCATCAACTCTTCGTCTTTAAGTTTGTCGTACGTAGCATCAAATGTGGTCAAATAATAGGCTCCCAACGCCATTTCTTTGTTTGGAACTACGATTGGAGTACCATCAGATGGTTTGAGCAAATTTTGCTGCGGCATCATGCGTGTTTCTACTTCTTCAATTGATTTTTCAGAAAGTGGAACGAAAATAGCCATTTGATCTCCATCAAAGTCGGCATTGTACCCTTGACATACAGTTGGATGCAGTTTGATAGCATAATCATCAGTTAGTACTGGGTAGAATGCTAGGATTGAAAGTTTATGCAAGGTTGGTGCTCGGTTCAAAATAACCGGGTGATTTCGAGTAATCTCTTCCAAAATGTCATAAATAATTGGATCTTTTGTTTCCAAGAAATTTTTAGCGCTCTTAATATTTTGAGCATGTCCACGAATAATTACTTCACGAAGTAAGAATGGCTTAAACAATTCCAATGCCATTTCTTTTGGAATACCACATTGATTTAAGGCCAGTTCTGGTCCGACAATAATAACTGATCGTCCGGAATAATCTACACGTTTTCCAAGCAAGTTTTGTCTGAATCGTCCACTCTTACCTTTAAGAACATCTGAGAGTGACTTAAGGGCTTTGCTTCGTGATTGCGCAGTTTTTCCACCTCGTGACTTTGAAAGGTCAATAAGTGAATCAACTGATTCCTGTAACATTCGTTTTTCGTTTCGAAGAATAATTTCAGGAGCACCAAGTTCAATCAAATGCTTCAATCGGTTATTTCGGTTAATAACGCGTCGATAAAAATCATTCAAATCGCTTGTTGCAAATTTTCCACCTGAAAGTTGCACTACTGGGCGCAAATCTGGAGGAATAATTGGAAGCACTACGAGTACCATCCATTTTGGCGAAACACCAGATTTTATGAATGATTCAACTAATCGTACTTTTTTAAGCAGTCGTGTTCGTTTATCGCCTTTAGCTTTAATGAGTTTTTTAACAAATTCGTTGTACATGCCGTCAAGGTCCATTGCAGAAAGTACTTCCAGAATTACTTCTGATCCCATGCCTACTTGCAAGAATTCATGTGCTTCATTTTCTCGTAAGAACATGAAATCTTCTTCTTCTACAACGGAAAGTGACATTGCGCCTTTAATAACCTTCAAGATTCTTTCATAAAAAATGCCTTTTTCGGTTTTTTTCTCATTGAATACCTGGGTAATTGAGGTTATTCGCTCTCTGAATTTAAATTCAGTTTCATGCATCATCAATTCTCTTTGTTCTACGTTTTTTACTTTTTTCTCAACCCCTTCTTTAGCTTTGGCAAGCTCTACTTCTACTTTATCTTCTTCAACTTTTTTCCATTCTTCAAGTACTTTAACTTCATCGTCTTTTAGGTTGTTAACGATTGAAAGTGCTGCGTCTCGTTTGGTTTCATCAACGTCTTTAACGAGGTACAGAGCGTAATAGATGATGCGTTCTAGGTTGTTAGAGGTAATATCGAGCAATACGCTCAATGGTGACGATGCGCCTTTAAAATACCAAATATGAGCAATTGGAGCAGCTAATTTAATGTGTCCCATTCGTTCACGACGAACGGTGTTTGTGGTAATTTCAACTCCACAGCGGTCACAAATAATTCCCTTGTATCGAATTCGTTTGTATTTTCCACAGTAACACTCGTAATCTTTGGTAGGTCCGAAAATGCGCTCGTCAAACAAACCATCTTTTTCAGGCTTAAATGTTCGATAATTAATTGTTTCAGGCTTGGTGACTTCTCCGTATGACCACTGGGTCATAACTTCTGGTGAAGCCAATGTAATCTTAAGTCCTGAGAAATCTACGAATTTTGCGTCTTTTAAATTTTCTTCCATATTATTGAATTGCTTCTATATGTAACCCCAGCGCATTAAGTTCCTTTGTAAGAACATTAAATGATTCTGGTACTGCTGATTGTGGAATATCGATTCCTTTAATTATAGCTTCAAAAGCCTTGCGTCGACCCTGCACATCATCTGATTTAATCGTCAACATTTCTTGCAATGCGTAAGGAACTCGGTGGCTTTCAAGCGCCCACACTTCCATTTCTCCAAATCGTTGTCCTCCCATTTGGCTCTTTCCACCAAGTGGCTGTTGAGTGACTAATGAGTATGGACCGGTTGATCGTGCGTGGAATTTGTCTTCCACCATGTGGACCAACTTCAAAATGTATCCAATTCCTACTAATACTGATTTTTCATATTCCATACCGGTTCGACCGTCGTAGAGTTTTACTTTTCCATCTTCTGCTTTGCCCGCTAATGTTAATTGGGTTCGAATGACTTTCTCACTTTCAGGGTCAAATACAGGTAATGCGAATTTCTTGTCAGTACCCATGGTTGCAAGTCCTAACATAGTCTCATAGAGCTGACCAAGGTTCATACGAGCAAGCACAGAGTGAGGAGAGAGGACAACATCAACCGGTGTTCCATCTTCCAAATATGGCATGTCGTGTTCAGGTAGAATCTTTGAGATAATACCTTTGTTTCCGTGTCGACCGGCCAATTTGTCTCCGACTTTAATCTTTCGAAGTTGTGCAAGTGTAACAATAATTCTCTTTAACACGCCTGGTTCAAGTTCATTTGGATCTTTTTTAGCGTCAATAATTTGTACATCAACAACCGTTCCTTTTTTACCATATGGCATACGAAGTGATGTATCTTTTACGTCTTTTGCTTTTTCTCCGAAAATTGCACGTAACAATCGTTCTTCGGCTGATAATTCTTTTTCACCTTTAGGAGCGACTTTTCCAACTAATACATCTCCTGGGTGCATTTCAGCTCCAATTGTTACTAAACCGTCTTTATCAAGGTTGGCTAAAATTTCTTCTCGAACATTTGGAATATCTCGAGTTAATTCTTCTGCGCCAAGTTTAGTATCAACAACGTCAGCAATGAATTCTTCCATTACAACTGATGTAAAGAGGTCTTGTTTTACGAGGCGTTCAGAAATTACGAAACCGTCTTCGTATCCTAAACCATCAAGTGACGCATAGGCTACAACTAAATTCTGTCCGAGTGACAGTTCACCATGGTCAGTCGCAGGTCCATCAATAATCGTTTCTCCCTTTTTAATTGACTGCCCAAGGGATACTAATGGTCGCTGATCAAATACAACGTCTTTATTTGTCTTGTTGAAGCGTTCCAAATCATACTGATACGATTTTCCGCTCTTTCCTTTAAGTAAAATCTTTGTTGCATCTACATATTCTACGTTTGCGTCTTCAGGAGCGCTAAGTGTTCGGCCAAGTGCGCTTGCTACTTTACCTTCCATACCTGTTCCCACGACAGGAGCCTGTGGTTTCACGAGCGGTACTGCCTGACATAACATGTGCGTGCCCATAAGCGCACGTGAAGCATCATCGTGTTGCAAGAAAGGAATACACGCAGCAGCAAGTCCTACGACTTGTCGAGGTGAAATATCAATTAATTGTACTTTTTCAGCAGGAACTTGAGCCATATCTCCGTTATATCTAACTGGAACGCGTTCATCGGTCAAAAATCCTTTTTCATCAACCGTTACACTACTATGCGTAATATAAAATGCTTCTTCATCATCAGGTTGTAAGTAAATAATGTCATCCGTTACTTTTGCGCGAGTTTTTTTACCTTCTTTTACTTCAATAACTTTTCTATATGGTGTTTCAAGGAATCCATAGGCATTAATTTTTGCGTACAAAGCCATATAGGTTACGACTCCAATATTAGGTCCTTCAGGTGATCGAATTGGACAAATTCTTCCATATTGTGACGAAGAAATGTCTCGAATCGAGAATGACGCACGTTCTTTTTCAAGTCCTCCCGGGCCTCCTACCGTAAATCGTCGGAGGTTGTCAATTTCTGAAAGCGGGTTGGTTTGATCGATGATTGTTGAAAGTTGTGAAGTTCTATAAAAGGAGTTAATTGTTGCAATAAGCGATTTACTATTAATAATTTGCGAAGGAAGCACGTCAACGTCGGTCATCGTCATGCTCATGCGAGCTTTAATATCTCGTTCTGTTCGGACCATTCCAACACGAACCCCGTACATGCCGATTAATTCTCCAACAGTTCGAAGTCGTCGGTTTGCTAAATGATCAATATCATCGAATTTACCCTTTTTAGCAGTCAAATTAATTAAATATTTGATTGTTTCAACAGCATCTTTAAGTGTAATGACATAATTTTCTTTTTCAACGGGAATGTCGAGTCCTAGTTTCTTGTTGATCTTGTATCGTCCAACGGCGTCAAGCGTGTATCGTCGTGGGTTGAAAAAAAGGTTTTCGAGTGTTTCATAGGCATTATTCAATACTAATGGTTCACCTGGTCGCAATTTCTTGTAAATTTCCAACACCGCTTCATCTTTCGTTTTTGCGCTATCTCGTTCAAGCGTTGGAACAATGTATTTGTTAACCAATTCTTTATCGACGTCAGAAAATAGAGCAAGAATCTCGTTATTACTCATATCTTTAAATGAGCGCAAGAATGAGCTTGCCAAAAATTTTCGGCGTTTGTTAATTTTTGCCTCAATTAAATTGTTTTTTGCAATCGAGAAATCAAGCCATGATCCAATATATGGTCGAACTTCGGCATTATATACCGTTGCACCGGTTGTTTTATCAACTTCTGCAGTAAAGTAAATTCCCGGTGAACGTGAAATTTGGCTAATAACGCCTCGTTCAATACCATTAATAACAAATGTTCCCCGATCAGTCATTCGTGGCAAATTGAAAAAATACACATCTTGTGTTTTGGAAACATTTCGACGCTTATTAATCAAATTTACTTTTACATATACTGGGAAGTAATATGAGAGTTTTTTTTCAATACATTCTGCTAATGTATATCGGGGTTCGCCAAAATAAATGTCTTTAAGTTCGAGTGAGAAGTTCTTTTTTGTGTAATCTTCGATTGGAAAGAATTCGTGCAGGATTTGGGTGAGGCCAACTTCTAAAAAGTTGTTCCAGGAGTCTTTTTGGATTTTAATAAGGTCAATATGATCAACCTCGTCTTTCATGCCAAAAAATGTTCGTTCGGCTGGTTCTGTTTTTTTTGAATTGGTTTGTTTTGCGGGCATGTGCGTAAAAGCGTTTTTTTAACAAAACAAATAGGCCGTAAAGACCTATTTAAGCCTGAAACTATTTTTTGAATACGATGTTACTATCCAATTTATTACCTAGGTATTATCAAAAGATAACGATATGATACTACAAGCCATTATTCTTGTCAAGCACCATTTTGCAAAATTCAACCTAAGAGGTTGAACGTGCCTGATCCGGCCCGGAGGTTGCCAACTTTTTCCTTATTTCAACACCTTCGGAGGATTTCTGTCGGGCATTATTGATTGAATTTTATCCAACAATGACTCAATAGCGGTAAATCCGGCTTTTTTGGCGGCGCCTAGGCCTTCATGACTTTCAATCTCGTGTTCCATATCATTAATAAATCCCCCAGCAGTTTCTTCAAAATTATCGGTTACTTCCAGAAGTTTATGTACCAATTCCCGTCCTTTTTTTGTTCCAAACAGGGCAAGTCCCGAAGCACCAACGATTACGCCGAGCGAAAGTCCCGACCAAAAGGATTTATTATGTGTATCGTGTTCATTTTTTGTCATTCTTCTTTTTTTTCGATAATAGATCTACAATTCTAAAGAACCCCTTGATTCCTGAAACAAATCCAACAATTTCTCCGGCTCCTTGTCCTACATGCATGCCAATCTTTTGAAGTTCGTCAACAATTCCGTTAACCCGAGCAATGATTTTACTCATATTTCGCAAGAAAATAATCAAATTAATTCCCACTACCACCAAAACCACCGTCATAATGGTAATCGCAGATGCAATAAATACTTGTGATATGTCAATCATATGTCCCATTTTGGCAGAATTTGTTAGGAATGTCAACCGTTGCGCAAATCTGCTACAATAATCGCATGGACAAACTTAAAATCTCCGGAACTGGGCTTACAGGCCTGGTAGGTTCTCGAATAGTAGAGCTTTTGAAGGATGACTTCGATTTCACACCCATTCCATTTTCCGATATGGATATTACTAACAAAGACGCCGTAAACCGCAAGCTTTTTGAAACCGATTTTGATATTTTTCTGCATGCCGCTGCATATACTAATGTAGATGGCGCCGAGCAAGATCACGACACCGCATACAACTTAAATGTCACCGGAACTAAGAATGTTTTTGAGACTGTTACCAATAAACGCAAGAAATTCATGTACATTTCTACAGACTTTGTGTTCGATGGGCAGCATGCACCGGCGACAGAGAGTTCTGCGCCCAATCCCATTTCCATTTACGGAAGAACTAAATTAGAAGGAGAACAAATTGTTGGCCATAACGGCATGATCGTGCGCATAAGTTACCCGTATAGAGCTGTGTTCGATCAAAAAAAAGATGTTGTTCGCAGTATTATTGACCTATTAAAGAGTGGAACTCGAATTAAAGGAATCACCGATCAGATTCTTACCTACACTTTTATTGATGACATTGCCTTTTCTCTAAAACACTTGCTCACTAATTTTTCCCCAGAGATTTATCATGTCGTTGGTGCGGATAGTCAGAATGGATATGATTCTATTTTGCAAATCTGTGACGTCTTTGGCCTCGACAAATCAAAAGTCGATCAAACAACGTACGGTGAATTCTATGCAAACAGAGCTGCCCGCCCTAAAAATGGCACTACCATTTCAACCAAAAATAATTTCTACCCCATGAAGACGCTCCACGACGGCCTCCTAGAGCTAAAGAAGCAGATGGTATAACGCAATTTTTATATTGTCCTGAAGAGCTAAACATGCATTTTTGCGGCTTATATACCGTTGACTTGAGTTTTCCAATCCTGTATGATCCGGAATTATGAGATCACTCTCTCCCTCACAACTCGATAAATTGGCTGACTTTCAGGCCAATCTAGCTTTGGCCATTTTTCTAGGCTTTGTAATCAATCCACTGCTTGTCGATGGATCTCTTACCATACTTAAAACAGTTTTCTTATTTTGTGCTACACTTTTATTATTAAGCAGTTTATTATTTGCAAAACACCATGACACCTATGAATGAAGTTGCAGTAAACCTCACCATTGTCACTATTTTTGTATTGGTATTTAGCTACATAGCTGCCTTCAGAAACTTTTTTCCCAAACACCCTTCCAAAAAGAAGTAATTGTTTTTTTGCGTAAAATCCGATACTATGTACTTTTATGACAATCACCTTTATTGGACACGGATATGTTGGGCTGGTTACCGCGTGTGTTTTTGCCGATCTGGGAAACACCGTTCATGTAGTCGGTCACACGCCTGAAAAATTAGATCGCCTACGCAATGGAGACCCCATAATTTTTGAGCCGGGCCTTCAAGAACTGCTCAAAAAAAACCTTGCTGCAAATCGTCTTCATTTCACCAACGAGTACGCTAAAGCTATTCCTGACTCAGATGTCGTTTTTATTGCTGTCGGCACACCTCCTAAGGAAAATGGTGAGGCAGATCTTTCAACAGTACTCGATGTTGCTGAAAATATTGGAAAAAATTTGGGAAACAAATACACCGTCGTTTCGTGCAAGAGCACCGTTCCTGTAAGTACTAATCGAACAATTGCTAAAAAAATTGAAGAAGTCAAGCCTGCAGGCGCAACATTCGACATGGCTTCATGCCCCGAGTTCCTGCGTGAAGGCAGTGCCCTTTCCGATACTTTCGAGCCGGATAGAGTGATTATCGGTTCAGATTCTCAAAAAGCAGTTTCTGCGCTACTAAAACTTCACGAACCGTTGCCGGGCGAGAGAGTGATCGTAGGCTTAGAGTCAGCTGAAATTATTAAATACGCAGCAAATTCCATTCTTGCAACCAAAATCTCATTTGCCAACATGATTTCATTCTTATGTGAAAAGACGGGTGGCAATATTGACGAAGTTTTGGAAGGTGTTGGCCTAGATCGTAGAATAGGGAGAATTTTCCTTGATCCTGGCGTTGGTTACGGAGGAAGCTGTTTTCCTAAAGATGTAAAAGCGCTCATTAGTACCGGAACTTCATATGGAGTCGATATGTCGCTGCTATCAGCTGTTGAGGATATTAATAAACATGCGAAAGATAATTTTCTCGAAAAAATTCTCACAAACATTAAGCCTGGAAAAATCGCCATATGGGGACTTGCATTCAAACCTAATACCGACGATATCCGATTCGCTCCATCAACGTACATCATTAAAAAGCTCCTTGAAAAAGGCTATACCGTAAGCGCGTATGATCCGGAAGCCCGAGCGAACTCTCAAAAACTTTTTGGTGATGTTGTAGAGTTCGTCGATTCAGCTTATGACGCTGTAACAGACGCCGATGCCCTTCTAATTCTTACTGAATGGAATGAATTCAAACAAGCGGATCTGGCTAAAGTTAAAAGTGCAATGAAATCCCCCCACATTTTCGATGGCCGCAACGTATACCACCCACGCGAAATGAAAGAAGCAGGATTTACCTATGAATCAGTTGGAAGATGAAAAACTATTTAATAACCGGAGGAGCCGGATTCATTGGCTCGAATCTTACCCAAAAACTCCTCGATGAAGGCCACCACGTAACGGTTGTCGATAATCTACTTACCGGATCGCGGCAGAATATTGAGCCTTTTTCCTCTAATCCAAACTTTAAATTCCTCCAAGCTGATATTATCTCAACCGATTGGCTAGATGCATTACACGAGCAAAAATTCGACACAATTTTTCATCTAGCTTCACCTGCTTCACCGAAACAATATTACACTCATCAAACTGAAACGCTACTCGTCAATTCTGTCGGCACTCTTAATGTGCTTAGTTTTCTAAAGCAAAGCAAATCGGGAAATGTCGTCTTCACGTCCACTTCCGAGGTGTATGGCGATCCGCTTGAACATCCACAAAAAGAAACCTATTGGGGACACGTAAACCCAGTTGGAGAAAGATCATGCTACGATGAATCCAAGCGTTTTGGCGAAGCATTATGCATATCGTATTTTCGTCAGCACGCACTCGACATTCGCATTGCGCGTCTTTTCAACACCTACGGTCCTAATATGGAACGCGAAGACGGCCGAGTCGTTTCGAATTTCATTGTGCAAGCCCTGCAAAATCAACCAATTACAGTCTATAACGAAGGCAAACAAACCCGATCATTCTCATATGTTTCTGATACAGTTGATGGTCTTATTGCGCTTTCTGAAAACGGAAAAGCCGGAGAAATCTACAACATTGGAAACGACACAGAACGCACTATTTCCGATGTTGCCGCCACTGTAAAACAACTCACCAATTCAAATTCAACAATTACCCCCATTCCATACCCCGATAATGTTCCGGGCGATGACCCCCAACGCCGCTGCCCCGACCTTTCAAAAGCCCGCTCGCAACTAAACTACAATCCCACAACATCGTTTGAAGATGGTATAACAAAAACAATACCCTATTTTAAAAATCGTTTTAACCTGTAATATGAAAAAAGCCATCGTCATTCTTCCAACATATAATGAAGCCGGAAACGTGGGAATCATCATTCCTCAAATTCTTGAACAACAAAAGAATACCCCCGGCTGGGAATTAGGAATTTTAGTTGTCGACGACAATTCACCCGATAATACTGCCGATAAAATAAAAGATCTGCAAAAAAAGTATAAAAACCTTCATCTTATTTCCGGTCAAAAAGAAGGCTTAGGCAAAGCGTATGTCCGAGGCTTTCGACACGTTCTAGAGAGTCTTTCTGCCGATGCTATTTTTGAAATGGATGCCGATCTTTCCCACGATCCCAACTCCATTCCTCCCCTCCTTGCTAAACTGGATGAAGGATTCGACATAGTCATCGGCGCTCGCTATGTTAACGGAGGATCCATTCCTAAAAACTGGGCGCTGTATCGCAAAATATTTTCGTTCTGTGGAAATCTGGTCGTTCGTCTAGGCTTTATGCATCCCTCAATTCACGATTGGACCAACGGTTTCCGTGTGATTCGAACCAACTTTCTTCATGAAATTCTTGATCACCTCGACAACTATAACGGCTACGTTTTCCAAATTGCGCTGCTTGATCGCGCGGTAAAATTACATAATAAAATCGGGGAAGTTCCAATTAACTTTCAAGAACGCAATGCCGGTTCTTCCAAAATCAGCTCAGGCCGCTACATTTTCGATATCATTACGTACATTTTCCAAAATTCTTCATTTATTAAATTTGGAATTGTTGGCCTTATTGGCGCTATTCTTGATTTTGGAACCTCATTTTTGTTAATTGAACGATTTATTTTCCCGGTGTGGCTTGCGACCGTTATCAGCGCAGAACTTGCGATTATCTCAAACTTTTTCCTGAATAATTACTGGAGTTTTTCGTATAAAAAAGTCGATAATTCGCTTAAGTCAATGCTGCAGTCATTAGTCCAATTCAACACTATTTCAATTGGAAACATTCTCATTCAAGCCGTGCTCCTGCAAACAGCCACCGTGATCTTCCCTAAAGACTACTGGTATATTTACAAAATAATCATCATCGCACTTGTAATTATCCCGTACTCATACTATCTGTACAACAAGGTGGTTTGGAAGAAGAAGGATTGAATTAGCATCGTATATTTTATTCCAAAATACGTATCTTTTTGAAGTTTTTTCCCACTAGTTCTTTTATTTCTACAGTTTCCCACTCAAACTGAGCTTTCTCAATCTGTGACGGGGAAAGAATAGTCTCGATGAAACTGTCCCCTCTTCTTTGAAGCGCTCCAACACCCACCCAAAATCTAACAATGGATGTTTTTGTACTACCAATAGGTATTACATTTGGCTCGAAAAATGTTGTAAAAGCTGTAATATTTTCGGTTGAATAAGCTTTGCGCACAGTACTTTTACTCTCTTGAAGATTATAGTATGCATAGTGCATAAGGTCTATTTTTTCTCTCCACAGAGGATCAAGAGCTTGATCGGGTGTAACCTTCACATTCAACTCTATCGAGCGTCTCGCCTCATCCGATAATGGCTGGGGGTTTTTAGCACGAGCTTGCTTAAGCTTTTCCATCTCAATCTTTAACTCTGCCTCAAAAACATCAGCACTCTCGTATTGTGATCTCTCCAAAAAAAAGTCAAATTTTAAATTTGTTGGAAGATAAGGACTAATAAAGTTCAGCAGATCTATAAAGCTCTGTTGGTAAGTATCCAATTCATGCTGAGGAATATTGTTCATCTTACTTATGACAACCTCATCTTCCCAGAATGTGAAATCAATCCCGGGTGAATACATTGCACATGCTGCTTTTAGCCACTGCGCAATATACATCATTGTAAAGAGCTCTGCCCAATCGGCCTCAGGGGCTTCCGCAAGACGCCAAAGCTTGTAACCTCCAAAAGGCCATGAGATTTTTATAGGCTCTTTATTGGCTATATTCTTTTCTATAGCCGCCCTAATTATAGCTTGATTGCCTTCGGGAATTGAGAACTTCCTAAATTTTTTTGACAAAAGGACTTTGAAGATTGCGTCAGCCATTTCAGAATCACCTTCGGGTTGTAGACCCAATGGCAAAGGTTCATTCAAGCTCTTCAGTTGCGATAGAATATAATCTTTTGGAGTCATATATGAGATGCGGGGAGGAATTGAACCTCCGTCTCCCCACCTTCACGGCGGGGCGCCTGACCACTCGACAACCGCATCAGGCAAAGTATATCAAATTTTACAGCTTCTTCTCCTTGATATTTCCCCCATAACCTCCTATATTGTATAGTAATGAAAAAGGCGATTTCAAAAACCCAATCAATGCTTAACGTATGGGCCATTGTGCTTATTATGTGGAGTGTGTATCGTGCAAAATTCCAACTTCCCGAAATAATCGATGAACTAATTGCCAAACCATTTGTTTTTTTACTTCCCGTTTATTTATACATTAAAAATACTGAAAAAAAGGATTTTGCACCAGCCGTATGGCTTACTACAGCAAAATTATTTAGCAACATCTATCTTTCTTTTTTTATCGGAGCAATTTTTGCACTTTCGGCACTCATGGCAAATTACGGAAAGTTCGGTACATTTTCATTTGGAGAAACGCTTTCAAGCGCTACAGCACAGTCATTAGTCCTTGCAATTGTCATTGCCCTTTTTACCGCCTTTTGTGAAGAAGTCGTTTCGCGCGGATTTGTTCTTAAACGCCTGTATGAAGAATCGGGAAATGCATATACTTCATCATTTTTAGCAAGTGTCCTTTTTTTAATTTTACACATTCCAATTTTACTTACTAACCTTAAACTTACTGGGTCTGTTCTTATTTGGTTTATGGCAACCGATTTTATATTAAGTCTTATCTGCTCATTTATTTTCCTGAGCCGAAGGAGTCTCGTTCCCCCAATCCTCATCCATGCGCTTTATAATCTGTCGATAATTCTGTATATATGATCACATGCACTTTTGAAGACGGCGGGTCCGCTCTTTTACGACATGTCACTGTTAACGCGATTCTTATAAAAGACGGAAAAATCCTTCTAGGAAAACGGGGAACCGTTCATGGGAAACCAATGCTTGAATATGGAAAATGGGGGCTAATTGGCGGATTTGTAAATCGCGATGAAAATTTGCATCAAGCGCTTGCCCGAGAAATCCTAGAAGAAACCAGTTGCATGGCGGGCGACATGACACTTATGCATATTAAAGACAACCCTGATCGTCCTGCCGAAGATCGACAAATTATTGAATTTGTATATATTGTAAAGACTGATTCTGACTTTACTGAAGGCGATGAGGAAGTTAAACAACTCGCATGGTTTTCGATCGACACCTTACCTCCGGCTGAGGAAATAGCTTTCGATCATGGCGATGATTTGGAATTGTACAAAAAATATCTTTCCCAGCCGTTTCCCCTTCCATTTATTGGAAAGGCGTAGAAAACAACCTCGAAGGTTGCCAGTGCCTATCAAATCCCGCAGGTTGCCAAGAAAGAATTAACTATTCAACTTATTTGAACATTACGGTTCGTATATATAAAACATCTCTTCTGTCCCTGCAGTTATTTTCTGAATCTTAGAAGTGTCAATATCTGCTTTATCTTTGAAATGCTCCGGATATCCAATATACGAAGTCCCCTCTTTTGGATGATCTACATTAAATTGAAAATCGTATTTATCAAACTTCCATACTTGTCCAAACCCATACTCGTCAGGTGGAGAGAGTGTGGCCTGTTTCTGATATAATTCCGGTGGATACTTTGAATAAAACAGCATGAAAATATATGGTTCCCCATTTCGAGTTGTAATATTAAATTTCTCAAATTTATCGTAATTAGTATTTACATATTGTGCAAGTTCTTTGTATCCACATTGCCACGATCGTACAGTGACCGCTCTGTATGGGTAATGAAAAAAGTAAAAGTCCCAGGTCATAAAATTAAAGAATCCAAATGCAACAAAAAGAAGTACAGCCGCCCATACTCTGTAACGGCGAGTAAGAGAATTGACTAATGAAATCGCTCCATATGATGCAATAATTAACATCGGAACCACCATGAATATCGATCGTGTTGCTGAATATTCAAAAAAAGAAAGTGACGCGGCAACAGGTCCAATGAGGAGTAAAAAGAGGATGTACGACATATTTTTTGGCCGCTTATTTATTAGGAAATATAACCCCACAAACACCATGCCGTACTCGACGAGAGAGATGAGAGAGATTCCCGGATAGCCAAATCGATAATTCGTGTCACCATGAACAACTAAAAATTCTGGTGAGAAATACTTTATGTATTCTTTAGGTAAATCCAACAAGCTTTGTGTTACCGGATTGTAAATAATTGGCAAATTCTTTTCTGTCAACTTTTGTTTAATTGAAAGTTTGAATCCCCCGTCATTAAAGAAAATCAAATTTTTTAACCGAGTTGGATTATATAAAACGTCAGTAAACGTAAATACCACTAAAGGTAATAATGCCGCGGCAATAAGTCGGCTTGTCATCCTGAGCGAGGAGGTACGACGAGTCGAAGGATCTAGGTGTTTTCTCCTTAATAAGAGTACAACTCCCAAATACACAATCATCCCCAATACAATTGGTCTGCTTAAGTGATATGCAAATAAACTCATCAATTCTACAAACGCAAACCAATACAAATATTTTTTCTCACTAGTTTTAATAAATCTTAGCAGTAACGTTGCGGCTATGGTTAGTAGAAATACTGCCAATGGTGCTTCATGTGCATGCCGAGCGGTGATTTGGATCCACGGGGAAACGCCTGTTAGAAACGCCGCAAGCAAAGAAATCCGTTCATCCTCAAATAATTCTTTTGTCAAAAAATATACTACTAATGGGAATAGAATTCCAATCAGCATCGCAAGTGCGCGGGTTGAAGTTTCTGTGAGTCCCATTGCACCAATAAAGGGAACTGAGAGATATGAATATAATGGAAGTTTATAATCTCCAAAGGATTTAAGTCTTAATGGGAGCATGGCGCCATATTCATCTTTTCCCGTCTTCAAGAGACTATACGCGTTATATCCAAATGCAGCCTCATCTGCATTCAAGCAGACAGGAAGCGACTTTACTTTCACAACATGTAAAAGGACTGTCAAAACAATTATTCCAAGTAGTATTAATTTTGTTTTCATATGCTAAAACAACCTCCGAGGTTGACTAGGCATGTTCCACCTCCGAGGTTACCAGAATTGCCTTAAAAAATCCTTTCACTAAATTCCAATTTCCGGTGATTATAGATTTTACCAATATAAACGGCAAATGGAGTGCATGTGAAATTCTCTGTGAACCCATCGCATTCTTCCATGTACATATAAACTGATTCCGATAAGAGATCAGTTCTCGAAAATCATCTTTGTAATATTTTCCAATTGTTGAAGCGTGATGATGTTCGACTAATATCTCCGGATCAAAAATAACATCCCACCCACGCTTTTTAGCTCGCAACGATAGGTCAACGTCCTCCCAATAAAAAGGGGAGTATGCCCCATCAAATCCGCCAAGTTTTTCAAAATATACTCTCCGTATAACACACGTTCCACCTTCCGCCCAACCGGTAGGTCCAAATAAGAGATCTCTGGCTTTCTCATGCATAATAAATCCATTCTGAAAAAATACCCTATTCTTTCCTACTGTTTTTCCGTCTTGCTCAATTTGTGCAAAACTTACTGCGAATAATTTTTCATTTTCTTCAAAATGTTTTATTGCTTTTTTGTATGAATCATTTTTCAAAATGACATCTGAATTTAACAAGAATAATAAATCACCCAAAGCTTCTTTTGCACCACGATTCACGGTATTTGCAAATCCCATATTTTTTTCATTCACAATTTGTTTCACATCAGAATATTTTTCAAACACATCCGCAATCGACTCATCCGGAAAATCGTTTACCACAATAATTTCACATCCTTTCAAAAATTCATAATTATTTTCAAAACTTTTTTTCAAAAGTTCCTTATTTTTATAAACCGGAATGATTACTGAAATTTTCATAGATTAAAATATTCTTCAACTTTTCTTTTAAACCCCTCACTTGAAAAATTTTGTTCTCCATATTCCTTTGCCGCTGTTGATACTTCTTGGAGAGCAGGGCTCTTAGAGAGCACTTCCGCCGTCTTACTAACTAACTCTTCAATCGTATCATACAAAAACCCTGTCTTTCCATTTTCAATTGTTTCTTTTGGACCACCGGAATTATGAGCAAATGTAATACACCCGGCAATCATTGCTTCCAAAACTGAAATTCCTAAGTGCTCCGTCGCTTCCGGATGTACATTCAAATCCGCTCCCAACCCCGCTGCGTGCCAATAAAATATGGAAGTCTTGTAATGCTGTAACCATTCTGAATATGGCGCGTTTTTTACCAAAACAATATTCTCATTTCCCTGTGCCAATAATTTCACTTCTTCAAAATATTCTTCATCTTCTTTTTTTACTGAACCAACTAATACCAATTTGAAATCCTCAAACTCTGAGTGACGTGATTGCAGAAAGTTAAACGCCTCAACTAACAAATGCTGATTTTTTGCATGTAAATGTCTAAAAAATCTTCCCACCGACAAAATCACTTTTTCTTTTTTTTCAATAGGAGAGTACGCATCAAAAATTGCATCTTCAATAAATGGGTGTACAACTCCCGTCTTCTTCCCCACCCATTTAGAAATGTAACTGGCAGTAAATTCTGAATTTGCAAAAAAATTCCACCCTCTCCATTTCACTTTATTCAGTAGGGAACTCGCATAAATTGATTTTTGAGGATACATGCAAAATACATAATTCTTTTTAGCTTTTGGAATAAAATAACTTCCATCGGTTACATATAGCAAAACATCATACCCTTCCCCTTTTCTTTTCTCTTTTTCGATGGTAAAAGAGTGCGTGTCGATTTTAAGCGTTTCAGAGAGTTGCGTAAGAATCTTTTCATCATTCCAATACAACGATACCTCATATCCATGTTTTTCAAATACTTTTCCAATCGAAAGAATATGTTTCTCCCCTCCTCCAAAAACATCTAAATATGGATCAACGATTAGAATTTTTTTCATGATACTTTTCATACAAAAATAAATAGGTTATTGTTTTTGAAAAAGCCTGATACACCGATTCAATAACTCCCAATGTTCCGTCCCGAAATCCTTGAAACTTAAAAAAACGTCGATATAATTCCCCTAAAAACTTTCTAAAGAACGTGGCGGTTGAAACCGGCTTTCCTGCCTTAAATAAAAGATCCGATTCAACATCTTCATACACCGCAGTTTTTGCAACCATCGTTTCTAAATTCTTGTGAAAATAATGTAGTAATGGCTCTTTGAGCAGGCCCGCTTCACCCTCAATAATAGGAGTCGAGTGAATCGCTTGTGGCCATTCTTTAAATGCGCTTTTTTTAATCAGACGTGTCTGATAATCCGTTACTGAATTCCACCCGCCATACTGAAGCCATTTTTTCCCAGCAAAAATATTTTTCCGTCGGAGTTTGTAGTACGTAATATCTTGCTTGCCCTCCCGTAGCTCGGAGAGCGAAGGAGGGTCACCTTGAGCCACACCCTTGTCATCCTGAACTTTCCGCCCATGGCGGATCAGGATCCCCACAATCTCCCCCGCCAACTCCTCTGTCAATCTCTCATCCACATCCAACAAAAATACCCATTCGGTCTTAACCTTTTCGATACCAAAGTTTCTCGCAGGCTCTACATACCGTGAATACGGGAATGAATGTACCGTAACATTCTGCTCTTTGGCCAACGAAACTGTTTTATCAGTACTCTCGGTATCTACTACAATTATAGTGTGACTGAGTAAACGGGCGCTTTTTATACACTCCACAATCTCCTCTTGCTCGTTATACGCTTGAATTAAGACGGTTATTTTTTTGTCCATTTTACTTATTGATAATCACGAATCGCATTGATAGTATTATTCTACTCTATACATGCACAAAATAAGAAACATCTCGTCTTTGCCTCAAAAACTATCGCTTATACTTATTCTGTTTGGTATTTTTTTAGGATCATGGTTTTTCTTACATAACGATCTCACTTTTCATACCGACATTGCTCGTGATTTTTTGTTACTAGAAGACATTGTACACGTAAAGCCTCTTACATTGATCGGCCCACGGGCAGGGGGTATTCCAGGAGTTTTTCATGGCCCGTTATGGCTATATATTAACATTCCTGCATTTGTAATTGGAAATGGTAATCCAGTCATAGTAGCGTGGGGCTGGCTATTATTTTTCATTGCGAGCGTCTGGGGAATGTGGCATGTTTCAAAAAAAATGTTTGGAGCAGAAGTTGCGTACTTAAGCACTTTGCTATATACATTTACAACTGCGGGATTGGTAAAAGATTCTTTTAATCCTTCTGGGGCCGTATACCTAAGTCCACTTTTTCTGTATTTTTTATACTTGTATATTAAGGAAAATAAAGGAGTTTATCTTGCGGTAACATATTTCATACTCGGTCTCCTAATTCAATTCCAAATGGCTTTTGGGGTGCCAATTGCACTTATCACCACATGCATAGTACTGTTTCACATTGGCAAAAAGAAAGAGTTTAAACACATTCTTTTTATGTCTACAATTATCCTACCTCTTTCAAGTTACATTTTATTCGAAATAAAACACGACTTCCTTCAAGTACGATCAGTCATTAATTTCCTCACTGGGGTTGAAAACGCTGGGAAGGTACACACCTCAACGAGTAAATTTCTATATGACAGAATGCAGGGATTCACTAGAAGTGGCATTTCATTTATCGGACATAACTTCCCGCTATTAATTGCAGCAACATGGACCACAATTATTGCCGGCCTCGTGAGTCACAAGAAAACCTTTAATGACAAGCTCATATATTTTCTTATTGGAAGTTTCTATATTGGCTTTTGGGCATGTACTCTAATCTTTAAAGGAGTCATTTGGAGTTATTATTATTGGCCACTTACTCCTCTGCTTATTATCCTTATTGCATCAACGTATAAGTTGATCGACAAAAGAATTTTTTTCGTAGCATATATATTATTACTAGGATTCAATGTTATTAATCTTACAAAAGATAGCTATAAGGCTAGTGCGTATATTGGAACCGGAAAAACAGGTGGAACGTGGCAATACTACTACAAACCTGCCCAAGATATTTTTGCGTCGGCCCCGTCGGAGTTCGGATATTTTATTTACACTGCTGACCAATTTGGTTATTCGTCACGATACGCTATGAATTATGCTCAAAAGGCGAATGAAAACAAGATCGCTAAACCGTTTCAAAAAAGCGAGAAAACATATCTACTTACATTCCCTGCTCATGACCACCCGTATACAAATGAAAAGTGGTGGAAGGCTGGACAAGTTAAAATTGATCGCAAACCCAACCTAATACATAAATACAATTCCAATTTTTATATTGAGGAGTACGACCTTACACCCGAAGAAGTCCGAGTTGCCCCGGATCCCAATCTACTTCATACCATTATTTTCCGTTAGGTTTCTGCCACAACTCAATTAGCGTTTTGTTCTGCATTCTGTGACTCGATACCATTACATAGTTATTTGGAATATTCATCTTACGCCACTCGTCGATCCGAAATACATATTCATCAGAATCTACAATAATCATGCATTTGTCATTGACCGGATTCTCAAGCGGAACTTTATACCCTCTTAAATTGTAGTAATGAAACAAATAATTATAAGTATTGGGAACCACGGGCGGAGTATAAATTCGCGCACAGAAATCTTCTTTTCCTACTATTAAATATACCTGCTCGACCGTTGCAATATCAGCTCGCAGCCCGACTGTTGGTACCGCATGGTTGTTCAACTCGTAATGAGTTTTCGCTCCCACTAGCACTGAGTAAAAAATGAGTACAGCGACAATTAACTTCTTTGATTCTTTAATACTGTACAAAAGTAACAACATAGGGAATAGGAGTAAATACTGGATTCCTTCTAAATAATAGTCCCAGAAAAAATTGTTTCGGTATACAAGTGAGAACATAAAAATAAGCGCGATCATGCTCATAAAGAATCTGAATATTTTTTGATTGAATGAAGAAAGTGTTTTGAATCGACAAATTAATAGCGACAGTATGAGTAATATTGCCGAAAAGACCAATAATGAATTATTATCATAAAAAATCTCCTTAAAATAACTCAAGAATAATACTGCCCGATCATGAACAATACCGCTGAATTTCTGCGTATGTGTAGCCGACGGATTATTAAAAAATGCAATAATGCCTTTTATCTGTGAAAAATTGTGTTTAATTTCGAACAGAATTCTGAAAGCGAATGGCAGCATAAGTCCTGCAAGGAGTGCGAGAAGAGAATTTCGACTTCTATATACTTTTCGTAGCTCCGCAAAGAGAATGCTCGCTACGAAGAAAGATGGAATTATAAAAATCCCAAATGGCATTTCTGATTCGAAGATCATACTTAGTGAGAACGCTGTCAAAAAAATATACTTACCGCCACCGTACTTGAAGAGGTTATACGCACTATAAATAAATAGTAAAACAAACGGAGGTGCCAAAATATTATTTCCTGCAAATATCGAAATCCCAACAAAGTACGGCGATACTGTTACTACTAATAAAAAGATCAATGCGATATAGTTCCCGAATTCCTTTTTCAAAAAAGCGGTAAACAAAATTGTACTAATAAGCATCATAATGAGCACTCCCCAATAAAATCCGCTTGGGTTTCCACCAAACACCGCATAGTTTCCCGCCAAAAAGTAATACCACCACACCCCATGATTCACTCCGGCGATTCCAGTAGTCGGTCCAATAAATGTAGGATTTTTGAATCGCACAATTTCTTCAGCCTTTAAAAAATCGCGCCCCTGGTCGTACGTGTACGGTACCGTTTGATAATGAATGGGTTTTGCTCTAAAATAAACGAATAGAAGGAACAAAATTATGTATGGCAACCACACTTTCCACCCATGAAGTTTATTAGTAGTCATGTTAAAAACAATATAGGATTGTATATACTTTTAGTCTTTTTCAGCATACTTTTTTTCTTTCACGTTAATTATAGCACCCTTTCTTCATGGGATGAAGCCTGGTACGCTGTTATTGCACGCGACATGCTTTCACGGGGCGATTTTTTGCGAATGCATTTTAATTCGCTCCCGTTTTTCGATCATCCGCCAGCAGGATTTTGGTTTATGGCGCTATCGTACAAGCTATTGGGCGTGAGTGAATTTTCGACGCGGTTACCTGGTGTTTTGTTTGGAATTGGATCGATAGCTCTTACATACTTACTAAGTCTCAGACTGTTCCGGAGTAAAACACAGGCCTTCGTTGCTGCTTCTATATTAGGCACATGCGTGTGGTTTGTGCTCAGGGTGAGGTCTGGAAATTTAGATTCGCCTTTTGTATTCTTTTATCTACTCACCATTTACAGCGCTATTCGCTCACGTATGGATATTCGTTGGTTTGTTCCCACCATGATTAGTTTTGCGCTTCTTTTTATGACCAAGACGCTTGTGGGGGCATCTGCAATCGCGTTGGTCATACTTATTAATAGTAATCACCTCATAAGGAGTGTACGGGAGCGGAAAGTTGCGGGCCTTCGTTTCATTGTAATAGGAATTTTAGCTGCGGCCGTCATCATCCTGCCTTGGTATACCATTCATTGGCTTTCGTATCACAACTTCATTCAGCATCATTTTGTCGACATTGGAACGCGCAACAAAACCCTCACCTCATATTTTCAGCTCAATGCCACCCAGCCTCTTTATTATTTACATATGGGAATTCGAAAATGGTATTACTTATGGATAGCGGCTTTGGGAATTATTTTTGTCCGTCGAGATTTCCTAAAAAAAGAAGTCGCATTATTACTTTCTTGGAATGCACTTGTCTTGTACCCATTTTTAACTACGACACAAACACAGCTGTGGCATTTAATTCCGGTGTATATTCCCATTGCGCTCATAACCGCATATGGGTGGTTTCCCTATGATATTGTCTTACCTAAATGGCTCGCTAGGAGAGTCCCGAAGATTTCCTTTATCCCCCCATTCAGAATTCGAGCTCTTGCATATTTGGGAGCATTTCTATTTGTCGCTTTCTTACAAATAAAAACATTCAAACCAGAAGTTATTCAAGCTGACAAATACATCCCCGACGATGTTGCAATTGCCCAAGCATCTCACTTACTCAAACAGAGAGTATTTTTAGACGATGATTTTTTGCCCATGGCTGTGTATTATGCTGACAGAGTGGTATACCCGATTCGCGAATTGCGCTACTATGGATTTAACATCGATGACGAAACACTTGTTTCTCTTTTCAAATCAAAAGAAAAAAACTTTGCCGTTATTACTCGCAAATGGGCCACGGGAAATTTAGATAGTGAAAAAATTCCCTATAAAATTATTAAAGAAAACAGCACATTTGTAATTGTAACCCGATAATATGATAGCTATATTTATAATTCTACTTTCACTGTTTAGCTTGTACTCGTATGCACTAATCGATCCGAATATTACGTTAATTTCGCACCCAATCTGGACAAATTTTAGAAATGTTATGGTGCAACTCGGATATCATCAAAGGTATAATTCTGCACTATACTTCACATTGTTAGTCGCGGCACTCGGCGTATTCAACTATTTCGCAACTAAAGAGTATAAACGGATCAACGTTCTAAAACTTGCGTTAGGAGCAGCCCTCGTCTCACTAATAAGTTACCCATTCCTCTCCCACGATTTTTTTAACTATTTATTCGATGCAAAAATACTTACGTTTTATCACCAAAATCCATATCTTCATAAAGCCATCGATTTCCCTACTGACCCCTGGCTTCGCTTTATGCATTGGACAATTCGAGTGTATCCGTATGGCCCAACATTTTTGCCTATAACACTTGTTCCGTCATTTCTAGCTTTTGGAAAATTTATTCTAAACATGTGGTTCTTTAAAAGTATGTTTGCCGCATTCTACTTTCTTGCTGTATATTTTCTTAATAAAGTCGATAAAAAAGTCGCCGTTTTTTTTGCAACCCAACCACTTATTATTGTTGAAGGCTTAATTAACTCCCATAACGATCTCATTGCCGTCTCGCTAGGAGTTATTGGAGTTTATTATTTCCTCGAGAATATCTCAAAAAAGTCTGCACTCATGTTTGCGCTTTCCGCAGGAATTAAATACCTTACCGCTCCACTTCTTTTACTAGCGCTCCCCATTAAGAGCAAACACTTTAGAGAGCGAAACATGCTAATTTCTTTTATCTCTACGTTACTTCTCATTCTTTACATTTCTTACACTTCCGAGATCCAACCCTGGTATTTTCTAAATCTTCTTATTTTCCTTCCTTTCTACAAAGATCTACTCATGAACTTTTCTCTTTTTTTCACTGGACTTGTGTTTGCCTATTACCCATTTGTGCGGTATGGCGATTGGACAGCGCAAACGATTTCCCAAAAACACGACATTATATGGATTTTTTTCATTGTAAATCTTGTCTATTTTCTGTTCAAGAAAAGGCGTAAAATAACATATGGCAACTCACGGTTCTCATGACAGCGGGGGTTCGAGCGGAGACAATACTCCTTTTTTTCTTCTTATGCTTTTAGTCGCAACATTTGTATTTTTCGTGGGAAAATTAACTAGTAATCCTACCACCAAAGTTGAAGAAGCTTCTCCATCAATTAAACACGTCATACCCACATCTGTAACCCCCCGTCGGGAAGTTATCTTTTATACAACTCAACACGGTGATTCACTTGAGGCAATTGCAAAAGCCTTTACTATTTCGCAGTCTACAATAACAAAAGCAAATGAAATTCCTACTGACTCAGAAGTTGAACCAGGAATGAAACTCACTATTTTGCCGGTATCTGGATACTTACATACCGTCGCACAAGGAGAGACCGTTTATACGATTGCAGACAAATACAAAGTTGATCCTATGAATATCGTAAACTATCCGTTTAATTCGTTTAAAAGCCCCAATACATTTGAACTTGAACCCGGACAAACGCTAATTGTGCCAGAATAAGTTTTTTAGTAAGTGTAGTTTAGTTCGCAAAGGAGCGTACGCAAGTCCAAATTTAACCTGATTCTTTTCCTGATATTTTGTATGAATACTTGAACCCGCCCCATCAGTCGATTGTGCATTCTTATGCCACAAGGTAACCCGTGGAGTGTACACCAGTCGTACGCCCGCCTTTATTGCGCGAACACTCCAATCTGCATCTTCATAATATAAAAAGTACGACTCGTCCCAAAAACCCACTACATCCAACGCAGCTTTGTCAAAAAACATCATACACCCCGTTAAAAAATCCACTTCTTTTTCTTCATTAAACTGCCCTTCGTCCACCTCATCAACGCCCACGTGAGAGGTGATTACGTGATTCCAATCTATTTTCCCCCCGGCAAACCAAATCACATTTCCCAAATCATTTTTTGCATATTCTTTGTGATACTCAAAACCATCAGCATAGTATATTTTCCCGCCTCCAATTGTTCGTGGATGCGCAATCAAAAAATCAGAAATTGACGACACAAAGTTTTCTTTAAAATACGTATCGCTATTCATTACGCAGAATTTTTCAAACCCTTCATCGATCGCTTTTTTTAAACCGACGTTAATTCCATGCGCATAGCCTTTGTTCGCAGAGTGTAGAACTGTCATCCCGAACTCGTTTCGGGATCCCTTTTTAGGATCCTCGAAGGTTTTCGCATCAAGCACACTCACCGCATTCTCAGTTAGATCCACGATAAACAACTTAAAATCCGTATCTTTCTGCTTTCGAATACTCTCCATGAAGTCCTCAAGTACCGTATAATTCTTATACACCACCGTTATGATTGCGATTCCTGCCATATGATCGATTATATCAAAAAATACCCCGCACTACTTTTGCTTATCCTTGTTGCCTTTGTTTCATACATGCTTACTATTATGCCCAGTGGAAGTGAATACTGCTTTAAGGATTCGTGCGGACTTTTTTTCTGGGGAGCCCATGGACACGATGCAATCTGGCATTTAGCAATTGTGGTCGCCTCATTTACCGATTTACCTTTTGTTGCTCCCACATTTTCAGGAGCTCAACTTTCAGGTTACAATTTTTTTCTTGATATCGTTATCTTTGTATTTTCTAAACTTGGAATCCCCGCTCTTATTACGTACTTTAAGATTCTTCCACTAATGTGGTTTACACTCTTTACCGCGCTCGTTATTAAACTCGGGCGCAAATTGCATGATTCGAGTCTATTCGTTGGGCTTCTTCTTTTTTTCATGTATTTTTCTGGCTCATTTTCGTATTTCATTACACTCTTAAAAGATAAAACCATCGAAGGATCGGGAGCGTTACTGGCAATGCAGTCGCTTCTTACGCTTACCAACGTGCAATTCGGATTCTCGCTGTGTGTCCTCCTGTACATCCTTATCATGATTAAGGTAGGCAAGAGTGATGCACGTTCGATTTTTCTTTTAAGTCTTCTTGTTGCTCTTAACATCGCACTTAAATTCTACGGAGGAGTAATTAGTCTATTCATTGTTGGGACATACTTTCTCATTCAGTCTATAAAGGAGCGAAAACTGAGCTCGTTTGTAACGCGTTTTGGGCTTTTGGGAGCGTTTGCTGCACTTTCCGTTCTCCTTTTTTATAATCCTTTCGCACCCACAACTGGTGGTGCAATTATGACATTTAAACCTCTGGCCACTGTGTATCCGCTTATCGAGGATCCAAACCTCCTGTACATGCCCGACAAAGTTAATGCAAAATATTTTCTTGAAAATTCTGGAAAGTTCAGCCCGCGTCTTGTCTTAATCCAATTTCAAGTAATAGCACTCTTCTTACTTCTCAATTTTGGAACCCGAATCCTCGGACTCCTCTACGTTCTCAAGTTGCTCGTTAAGAGAGAGTTTACGACATTTCATTTCCTTATCACGCTCACTATTATTTTTGCTATGTTCTTGAATATATTCTTTGTTCAAAAAGGGCAGTGGTGGAACACGGTTCAGTTTAGTTACTATGCGTTTTTCTTAGCGAACATATTTACGGCAAGCGCACTCTACGAACTTGTAAAGAGGTTTAAGCGCGGGGGAGTTATAATTACTCTTTTCATTATCCTTCTCACTATTCCCTCATCTATCGACATTTTCAAAACGTTCGCACAGTTCCCAGCACACTCATATATTCCGGAACAGGAGCTTGCCGCGCTTTCATTCCTTAAAACCCAACCATCCGGTGTTATTTTCTCACCTCTCCCGAATAAAGAAATTAACAGACTAGCTACACAAGCGCCAATTCCCCTTTCGCACATGAATGACTCCGCATATATTGCTGCGTTTTCGGGCAAACAACAATACATCGCCGATGAAGTTCAATTACAATTAACAGGAGTCGACTACCAGGAGCGTATGGAGAAAAGCTTAGACTGGAATTGCGAAGTACTTAATGAAGTCGACTATCTCTATGAACTTACATCGCGCCCGATTACTAACCTCGAAGGTTGCCAAGGGAGTATCGAGCAGATCTTTCAGAATAAGACAGTTACCATATATAAGGCAAATTAAGAATAACTCCAAGGATTATCATTGCGAAGAAAACAAGTATTAGGATTAATAAGGGCTTCCTACGGGAACTGTCAAGCCCCTTAGGCGTATTGTTTAATAATGGATATTCCATAATTAATCTAATTCAACTTCGCTTACGCTCAGCCAATATTTCCCCTCAATTCTCGCGGCATCCTGTTTATTTTTCAAATCAAAATACCCGTTCGCCTTTACCATTTCAGAAACTGGCTTTATAAACATAATGCGCGCTTTATTACCTGACACATACATAGTGTACGATCCATCAAAAGATCCTTCATTTGATGATTGGATTGGTCCATTATCTTTCACGGTTGCAGCCAAGTCTCCTGGATTCACCAGCGCTTCCAAGCTATTAAACTTCCCTGATTCGTAAATCAAAAATGCACTTGCGGTTGCCTGTGGCAAGAGAGTAATAGAGAGTTCTTTTGCCTTTTGCGCAGTTAGTTCTTTCCCAAACCCATTTGGCTCAAATGTAAATGACCCGGGGTAATAAAATTCGCGAAATTTCCAGAAGGTTTGTCCTTCAATACCACGAGCATCAATGACAGTCTGCTTAAACTCTCTCCACATAGCCTGTCGCTTAAATGGGAACAGGTAGGCTGAGAGCTTGGGCTGCGTAAACACAAATAATCCCAGAATCACGATCCCAACAATCAGCACATATTTTCTCTCTATATTTTTCATTCTGTATGTAGTATATAATTGTTTTTAAGAATTTGGAAGTCAATATGTTCAAAGAAAAAATCGACAAAATCTACATCTCGCTGATTGTTCTCATTTCCGCTCTCCTTGTCTTCGATCTCTTCTTTAACAACGGCCACAGTGCTCACATGGACGGCCGCGTTCATATTACCACCATAACCCAGTTTTACCGCGCCATGCTTTCAGGCGATTTAAAGCCCACCTGGTCAAATTGGTTTGCAAATTACGGCATGCCGGTTCCTATGGTCGCTCACCAGCTAATTTCATACTTGGGAGCGTGGATTACGCTCATTACCAATAACACCATAACTTCCTGGAAAATTGTTGCGCTTATCGCCACTGTTTTGTCAAACGTCATTTTTTATCGATTTCTTAGAATTTACTTTGTTCCGCTAGCCTCGTTCGTTGCAGTCTTTTTGTATAACGTCGCTCCGTACAGAATTCTTAACTTGTACATTCGAGAGGCGTTACCAGAATTTTTTGCATCCGTATTTTTCCCCCTTGTTCTCATGGCACTATACTACCTAATAAAGGAGAGGAAATTGTGGGCAATTCCATTTTTAACAATCGCCATGGCCGGCTTGGCGTTAAGTCACCCCATGATGTTAGTTGTTTCAATGTTTATCGTTGTTCCATACTTTTTCTTCTTATTAAAAGATGAAAAAGATAAAATCCGACCCTTTTTACTCTCTGGATTTCTTATGGCATGGGGACTTCTCATGGCGGCTTATTATTTACTTCCCCTTCAAATTGAAATTAAGTATTTTTATTACGGTCGTGGAAATCATTTAACACCCGGACAAACCCTTCATTTGAATAACTTCATAGATCCTAATTGGTATTACTATCTGGAAAGAGATATTTTGAATCGCGGACATTTTGTAACACCAGGATTATTCGAAGTTATTATTGTCGCGGTAGGAGTGTTGTTCGTATTAGGGAGAGTTCTTCGCAATAGAAAATGGAAACCCGATCTTCTCGATTTAACCGTTCTTGTGAGCCTTGTAACGCTCATTTTCACTACGGACTATGCCCTCATTTTTTATCAAAAAATAAATCTACTAAGTAATATTCAGTTTCCTTGGAGAATGTTATCGCTCTTTATTTTCCTTCCACCTATTATCGTCGCATACCTCCTCAACAAGACGAATGTAAAAGTCATGCATATCGCGGCATTTTGTTTAATCGCATTTTTTGCAATTACGCGTTTCCCACAACTATATAGTAAAAACAACACCAATCATCCAATGAGTCGGTATCTATTTACCGTAATTAATCTCCATTCCACCAACATGAACACCGTGTGGACCGGAGAGACAGTCGATTATCCGGTTCATCCTGAAAAAGTTGGAATCATTGGAGGCACTGGAAAGGTGGTAAAGAGCGAACTGTCAAATTCTTGGCGAAAATATACTGTAGAAAATGAAACAGAAACTCGAATGGTCGACTACACATTTTATTTTCCAGGGTGGAAAGTGTGGGTCGATGGCCAACCAGTCGAAATTCAATTCCAAGACCCTGATTATCGAGGAGTAATCACCTATAACGTTCCTGCAGGCAAGCATGATATTTACCTCAAATTCACCAATACAAAAGTTCGAACATTGGGTAATATCATTTCTGTCGCAGCCTTCTTGGGATTTATTCTTGCATATTACTTAGAAAAGAAGTTTCATTTGTTGAATAAATACCTACATTATCCAAAACTAAACTAAGTCCACTCTCTCACCTTCATATCTGATATCTTGTGATATAATTGAGCATTAATTAGCCCGCCACAGTATTCCAAACTATGCCTCTAGAATCTCGTCCAGTCCCACATCAATATTCCGAAGGTTATCCAGAAGTCCAAAAAGGAATTTCGAAAGAAGGTATGGAGTTACTTTTGGCGGGTGCAGGAAATAATGAGATAAAAGCTCTAATTGTATGTGTTATGGAAACGGGTATTTGGACACCTCCTGAAATTTCAAAACGACTACATGAATTACGCGGCGAAGATTCTGAAAGATGGCCTATGGATAATTTAGTTCAAGTTCATTTAGATACTTTAGCTGGAGTTGGTTTCTTAGATAGAGAACTTATTGATCCGACAACTGGAAGGTCAAACGGATATGAGCTTACTGAATTTGGAAAAAAATATGGAATCCCATTTGCAAGCGACATGCTTGCATATTCATTAGCCCATCCTCACGTATCCTTACGGGATATGCTAGGAAGTGCAGCATCAGTTGTAACAGCATATGAACGAGTAGTAGAAGGTGAGACGGTTTTAATGAAAAAAAGAGGGCCAAGTAATAGGTTCGAAATATATTGGGCACTTGTAACTGCAACTTTACCTGTTAGTCAGGTGCAAATACATCACGACCTGGAAGCACCAGAAGATTCGCTTATTGCTCAGCTACAAAATCTTGGCGCTAATCATATAATTACACGAAAAACAGACGGAGTAAAGACGATGTATAGAATCAATCCAGACAAACCTAAAGCTGAGAGAAAGACCGCTTTAGGATTAACACAGTCTGTAATCGACTTTCTTAGTTCACAGGATGAATATGTTTCGATCGATCAAATTTGCGACGGTATCTACGATCAATATGGAGATTATTATCAGCATGATCCAGCAAGATTACGAACAGCAGTAACGCAAACTATTCAAAGACAACTTTTACAAGGCACGGTTGAAACAGGATTACTTAACAAAAAAGATGGATTTGCACAAATTAGTCTTACGCCCCAACAGCGCAGTACTATTTACAATCTCGTATCAACAGTCTACGAATTTCAAAGTGCATCAGATCAAGAACTTCGAGATAAAGCATATAGAGGTAAATTTCTATTAGCTCAACCCGTAAGTGTCTCGACACTCATCGACAAGCTGAGAAATAGTTCTTCACATGCGAACACTCTTACCAGCGCACAAAAAGGTAGTTTAATTATAGAAGCCCTTAAACTCTTAGGTGAACCAGTTTCCACAACTCATATTCATGAAGTTGCAAGCGGCATACTGGGGAGATCGATTTCAAATAGATTAATTCAAGATACACTGAAAATATTATTAAAATCAGGAACAGTACAGACAGCACAGGGTCATTACTGGCTTGAATTATATCAATAAAAGTCCTCTAACCTCGAGAATTGACAATCTCACGCTCGATAATATCTATGGAGCAAGCTCCTAACCAAATTTATTAAACCACCTGTTTCATCTGACTGGAATGCCGGTTCTGAGCAGATCTCTCAATGACTCTTAGCTCGCTACTCAAATATAAAATACGCAGTCTTGAGCGATAAATCCTTATACAGAATCTTTTGTTGTAAGTCGACTTGGCTATTTAATTGATCATGCGTTTTCAGATTCATGCACGATTCGGAAACGAGCGTATTTGTAAGTGTCGCGTAGTCAATAAGCTTTGGGCACTTCACAAATACAACATTGTTGGATGCGTAGGAATCTACCTCACCATCTTTACCCGTAACTTGTGGAGCAGAGTTTCCACTATCCATAAATATATATGAAAGATAGACATTCTTTGGAAAGTCGTGATACACGGTAAATTGTTTTTCAGGACGATCGAGCAAATATTGTGAAACTCTCTTTTCACTCTCATTAAATAACTCTCCCACCGCTACCTGTTTTCTCTCATAAAAGTTATACGTAAAATACAATCCGTTAACGACCATCACTATCATAAGGAGCGCGTAGAGTATGTAGCGAGGAGTCTTGGTCATTCTTTTAGTCAGATCAATTCCCAAATCAACTCCCAACGACAACAAATATGCATATCCTAGTGCCGACACAAATCCCCTAATCGAATACGTTGCACTATTTACTGATGCCATTGCCGGAAGGAGTCCCAGAAAAATAAATCCAATTAAATAAAAATCTTTTCTGTTAAGCCGACGCCCGAGCGCCATGATTCCCAAATAAAAGAATAGTAAGAATACAAAGAAAAATTGTCCTCCAACTGCATTTCCATTAATTGGGCTATAATCCCCGGTTTTAAATAAGTATGAAATGTCCTGCCCTTTAACAAAGTTATCAATTACATAGTCTGCTGCAACGGTTATTTTATTATGAAATGCATCTCGAATTAATAATGGAACGTTCGATGCTGCACGACGAGTATTCACCTCTGCTGTAAACCGTTCAGGACTTAAGAAAGCTACTTGTGAAAATCGTTTTGCAGTAACCGCTTTATCTATGAATGAAATCGATACAAAAAGGAAAACAATAAACATCACATTAGTAATATTTCTTCGTATAAAGATCTTTATGTCATCCTGAGTGAAACGAAGGATCTCCGACTCACCTTTAATCAATTCCAAATACACTATCAAGAATGGAATCACTACTCGAAAACCCTGATAATTATAAAATGTAAGAAAAAAAAGTAAATACGATAACCATCTTTTCCCCTTCAAGTAAAAAAGTATGGATCCAAAGAGAGTGACTGCGGCCAAGGGCAAATCCATCGCAAGTCGTGTTACATGAAACACCCATGGTGAAAAACAGAATATAAGTGCAGAAGTAAACGCCAATCTTTTATCATCCGAAATTCTTCGTACTATCTCGTACACCAAGAACATGAGCAGCGTGGAGATTAATACAAACGGTAAACGAGCAAAGAAGACCGATTTAATCGGCAATACAAGCCACCAAACGGCAGAATAATAAATCGATACAAGTGGATTATCTGGACTAATTCCGGCAAAACTTATTGGTAAAAAGTTCCCAAATAAATCGTGTCCAGTTTTTGCAACGGAGTACCCTGATAGAACAATATCTCGTTCATCATGCAGTAAAAATAGTTGATCTAAAAAAAGTAGTCGGAGTAAAAAAAACACAACCGCAGCAATACATAAATGTTTATGCGAGGAGATATAGTCAGATATTTTTTTCATGACAACTTACGGACTAAGTTATGTAATTTCGATTTTACAAATGAAATATTACTCAAACCTTTTTTCTTTCCCCAGAAACTTATTTCATACAATGCATCCGAAAAGAATTGCACTGTGCCCTGTAAAAGACTTTTTTGTTCTACTTCTTTTCTTCCTCCCAATTCCCATACATAGAAATACACTAGAAAGTAATACATCATTTGCAAGAATGCCAATACAAATCCATGCATGCCATCTTTATATCCATCATCCGCAAAGTATCGTCCAACAAACTCAGACAGCGCTTTTTTACCAAAGAAGGTAAAGCTCGTATCACTTTGAGCAGTATTGTCATCCTGAACTTGTTTCAGGATCCCTGCCGCCTCTGCCTTTGCATACCGTGGAGCTTTTGAGAGGTATTCATCCAGATCCCTGTAATTATAATGAACAAGTGCATTCTCCTCCTTGGGTTCGATTATGAGCTCGCTTCCTTCAGCTTTAGGTTGTGCATGAAGCACCTTAGGCCATACAACTGAGCCTTTCTTAAAAAATCTCACTTGATAATCAGGCCACCAGCGTGAATGTTCAATCCACTTTCCAAAAATAATATTCTTTCGGGGAACTTTTACATAGTCATACTTCCCTACTGCCGAGTCCAACAGGGTGGCGAGAGCAGATGGAACAATCTCATCCGAATCAAGAACTAAAATATAGTCTCCTTTTGCTTGCGCATGCAACTCCTCACGAATTAATTCAACATAGGGAACTTTTTTTGTAACAGTAACTATTTTTATATTCTCAATCTTTTTCAGCTTCGCCAACAGCTCCTCATCAATACCAATATCGCCAATGACTACCTCATCTACAAAAGAGCGAACTGAATCGAGCGTTTTGAAAATATGTTCCGGGTAATCTTTTACTACTATAACGGCTGATTTGACAACCTTCGAGGTTGGTAGTGCGTGTTCAACCTTCGAGGTTGTATTATTATTCATGATTAAATAGTGATTTAACTTCATTAATAGGGTTCACATTAAATACGAAAAATAAGACTCCAAAATATACTCCCGCTCCACCGACTACTGCAAGTAATAGCGATAAGTATGTTACTGGCATTATTGACAACCCAGCATAAATACATATCACCATAACGACTGTTGCAATCAATGGTTTATAGATTGAATGCCAAAATCTAAATTCAACTAATTTCTTAGCTTGTCCGGCCACCAACAGCGAGCTTGTTGCTAATATTAGTTGAGTAATTGGGAATCCCAACATTCCATATTTAGCAGTAAACAGTGGTGTACAAATCCATGTAGTTACTGTCCAGAATAACATGAATGCAAACGACGTCTTCACTCTTCCTAGCGCATTGAACAAGTTCATAAATGGTGTCGAATACGACGAGAAGAATGCACTAATACAGAAAAGGTAAAATAATGGCAGCGCTGGTTCCCACTTGGCATACTTTGGAATCAACTGAACCATTACCGGCATTGTCATAAATAGTCCAAAAATTGCCGGAGCCAAAAGCATTGTCTGATAATATAAAATCTTTTCAATAAGTCGTGAAATTTTTTCTTTATCATGCTGAATTCGCGCAAGCACAGGAAACAGCACGCGACTTAAGTTATCCATAATAATCCGTATCGGAGTTTCCGCCCACTTTTTCGCCCATCCTATATACCCGACTGCATCAAATCCTAATACTTTACTTAAAAACAAAATTATTAAATCATCTTTAAACAATGCTAAAAATGAACTAGCCTGAAATGGAATACCAAATGACAACAGCGTATGTAGACTACTTTTTGAAATCCCAAATGTTGGTTTCCAAAATGAAATCGTGTAAATAAGAATAAGTCCGGTTATCGCTCGTAACATTACGGCGTATGTAAAGCTTGCTAAATCATATCCTAATAATGCAAATAAAATTACGGCGCAATAAAAAACCACATTTTCTGTTATTTGAACAAATGCAATTTTTTGAAATTGAATTTTGCGTTCAAGCAATATCGAGGGAATTGTTTTAAGCGATGATATAAAAAATGAAAACAATAGCGCCCAATACAAATGAACTCCTGCTGCGGGTAATTTATAAAATTCTGTAACAAAATTAGTACCTAAAAATCCAATTGCAATAATGGTGATTATAAGGAGCTGTTGAAGCGTGAACGTCGTTGAGATATCCTCATCGCTAATTTCATGTTTCTGTACAAGTGAAGCCGCAAGTCCGATATCGGAAAAATAATTGAGTAATGAAATAAGTGATAGAACGGTAATATAAATTCCAAAAACAGCCGGAGCAAGTAGGATTGTTAAAACCAAATTTGCTACCAACCCCAACACGGCACTAAATCCACTTTGAAAAAATAAACTAAATGCACTAATTACCGTATTTCGTTTTAACTCTCGATGTTCTTTATTCGTATCCATAATTTGTTGTTAATACCGATTCCCAGTAAGAGTATTATCGCCGCTAACGTTATTCCATCTCCAAATTTCTCTATTGCCGTTTGCTCATAGGTGACTAAGAGTTCAGATCCACTTGGAATCACCATAATTGGCCGACCAAAACTATCAAATTTATCTGGCACAACTTCCTCATCATCTACTCTAATTTTCCAATACGGAAAATAGTGAATATTCAGTGTCTGCTTCTCAAACTGTCCATCACTATATGGTACTGTATTTTTGTCTTCAAAGCTCCTCCAAAATGCGTAATCTGCCGTTTTGGGCAAGTACTCAGGTATCTTGTATGCGACTGAATTACGAATGTAATTATCTGAAATATACATACTCTCGTATAGCGTATTATTTACTGATTGTCCTCTAAAGAGAGTACAGACGTTCGCCATTAGTCCGACACTCACGACAAAAAGGATGAAGGCCCAAGCCTTGTGAGAGATAACTGGAAGTCTTTCGCGCAAAACGTACGCTCCATATGCTCCAAAATAAGCTAGTCCAAATACACCAAATACCAAAAATCTCCACGGAAACTGGAAGAGTGAAAGGATTGGATATAAGATTTTCCATATAAATGCAGATTGATAAAGTGTTAGAAAGAGTGAGACTCCTGTTAACAGAGCGACGTAGAGTGAGATTCGCGAATGGACATTGTGTTCAATATATGCTCTCAGAGAGTTTCGCTTCTCATAAAACGTAAACATCAACGCTCCGCCGCCTACAAGCCCTAGCACCCACTGCATTTTCCCCAAAGCAAACGACATTCCATCACTTACGCATCCGGGAACACTTCCTCCAAATCCCCACATTCCTTTCCATAGTTGTTTTGCACACAAAAAATGATCCGCATAATTTGTCATCGCCGCAACGGTTGTTGCGTAAGTAAGTTGCGACTCAAGCAAAGCGGGAATTAAAAAATATGATCCAGCAAGGACTCCGAGTGAAAGCGCGAGAATGTTTCGTTTTTTATGCTTCAATAATCCAATAAATATCACCACTAACACTCCCGCTAAAAGCGACATTATGTTGTGTACTGTTAGCAAAAAGGACAGAGTCAAGGCTGTCATCACAAACACCCTCTCAGAACTCTCTCTTGCGTTCCTCATAAGCAAATATAAAGCCGTTGGAAACAGTGCTAAAAACCACATCTCAGCCAGATTTCCACGTACAAAAATTTCTAAGGGAATGATGCTCGACGTTACATACAGTGTTGCACCGAGGAGTGATGCTGCCTCATCAAATTGCTCACGCAAAAATAAATACATTCCCCCAGCTGCAACAACAATCGCAAGTAAAAAGGATGTTTTTAAGGCGGCTATCGTCGTCATGCCGAGTAAGGAGAGGAGTGAGCTCACCCAATACGCAAATGGTGCATAAAAATTAAATACCGGGTATCCCAAACCATATGAAAAGTCCGGAGCCATTCGCGGAGGAATATTGAGATTTTCTAAATTCACCGTAAATTGCGCAATCCGTGCGGCCTGGGTTTGATCATGAAATTCAAACATCGTTCGGGTTGTTGGTAACAGCTTTGCTCCTAACACAAATATCAGAATCAAGCCAAGTATCACCGAGAAGATTTTATATTCAAATTTCATACTCGTTACGGTTGAAGCTTAAAGAAATATATCGCAGATTTATTATTGGGTTTTTCAAACTTTTTAATTAATTTAATCGGCCAATGTTCGGGGAATTCTGATTGATGTCCAAATACTACGTATACATCTTCTTTCTCTAGGAGCGCTTGGGCTGCAAACAACTGTGTTTCTCCAAGTGGCCAATGTCCTTTAATTCCCATATTATCAGTCGGATTAATAAATGCGTCCAAAACATCGCCAGCCATTCCAAAATCCCCTTCTGCTAAAAACGTAATTCTTTTTCCCGTATCATGTTCACGTGCATATTGCACAATTTCTTGTGCTCCCCATCCTGCCGGCCATCCTTCTAAATATTGTCCTCGATCAACACCCGGAAACGGAGTTTTTGCAGGGTTAAATAATAATGAATAGTTAAAGTAACTAACTGAGAGTACGATGAGAGCTATAAACGCCACCAGCTTTTTTGTAGTTCTAATTTGAGCAATTGCGTATGAAGCCGGTATAAGGAGTAATGTTCCTAAGAAAATGATGTATCGAGGGAACAAAACTTTTGAAATAAATGCAATTAAAATTGTTGGGAAAAGAATTGCGCATAATAAGAATAATCCATATGTATTTTTTTTCTTCAATAAATGTGCAATTCCCAGCACTCCCAATGTCGGAACTATATATGCCATTTCTGAAAAAACGTAATACGGAATATTTACAATATTCTCTGTAAAGTATCTGAACGGACTCTCCATGAGCTCCGGAAGTGTTACGATGAATGTATTATTCTTCTGAGAAACAAATTGGAAAAAAGGCGATAGGCGTTGTACGTTGTAAACGATTAACGCGAGGAGCGTGCCGAGACCAAATAGTACGGTAAAATTTGCGATTCTCTTTATGCTCCATTTTCTCCCGGTTACCACCGCTCCAAACCCAATCAACATAAACAGTCGTACAGATGATTTCCCGAGTAATCCTAAACCAGAGATCAGTCCGAACAAAAGCGCAACATCATATCGAAGCGTGTTAAAGAGAATTAAACTTAATAAAACAATCCAAATAAAGAATCCATTTACCGCGCTATCTACCAATGCCATACGGTCATAAAATAGAAAATAAGGAGTTATTACATATAAAAATGCTCCAATAAAAGCTGCTCGTTTTCCAAACAAGTAACGAATCAGTAAAAAGAGCCCCGTCAGAGCGAAGAGTCCGCTTGCAGCCGCAAAGAGTCTTCCTGCCATAAGCGCATCGGTTGGAAATAATTTCAAAAAAGGAATCGTTCCCCACGTTTGCAGCGGCTGCTTTCCGTCCGTCAGCGATATAAACCGCCATGCCGCGTCATGCCAAGCCACCTTTGCCCAATGAATATAAATTGCTTCATCGGAAAAAATGGGGAATTTGGTTAAATTAACTGTGCGGGTTACAATGTAACCTACTAGGAGAGCGCCTGCAGCCAAAAAATCATTCTTCGTAAATCTTTTTTTAATATCGGCAATGGTATTCCAAATATCGAACATAAGTGTATTATATACTAATTGTTCTTATACAAAATAAACCCATCCTTTTTCACAACTGGTTTCCACATTTCCGAAGTCAGTTTAAACGATGTATCCTGCGGTAACACCAAACAATCTGAACTATCCATAACTTCCCTGCTCGGACTCTTATCATATCGATATACCACTGGTTGATCAGCATAAAATCTAAATGCCGGTGATCCTCCGTATCTAAAGGTCGAGGAGATTTGTACATTTGCAGCATTAATAACATCGTAAAATTTCTGCTCTTCATTACTCGCAACAACTGTTACGCTTTTACATTCTTTTTTTGCAACTAACGCAAGTGTGGTTAGTGTTCCTGGTTCATCTTTTTGCGTTTTTACAACATACGATTTGTTTCCAATTATTCCGGCAACCGTCACTCCAATAAGGACAATGTAGAGAGTTCGTTGGGAGAATTTGAAACGCTGGCCCAAATCAATAAAGGCCACCGCGACACTCATTCCTAAAAATGGAATAATAGGGAACATGTACCAATTCAATTTTGTTTGGGGAATTGAAATTACTACACTGTAAAGCAAAAAGAGTGGAATAAAAAGCAGTTCAAATCGCTTCTTCTTTACAATTGTATATATAACGTAGAGCGTGGAGAGTACAATCGCGACTAAAAAAACATGATAATAACTAAATAATAATTTCGGATAAAAAAAGAGTCCGCCATAATGTAATTCCACGGGCCGAACAACTCGTGAAATCAAATGGTCATAGAAATTTTCTTGAATAAATAGTTGTCCGAATTTAAGGTAGGCAAATAAAAACCAAGCAACACTTACTCCTACCGAGAACAACAACGTCTTTGTGTGGGTAAACAGAGGTCTTACGGATCGTACTGTAAAGAGCTCTTCTGCCAACACCACAAAAATTGGAAACAGTCCCAGAATTGATTTCGACATAACTCCGATAAATAAAAAGAGCGCGGTACGAGAAATACTTTTTTTAAAAAAATAATAAAAACCCAACCACCCGAGCACTAAAAACATATCGGTATTCAGAGATGTTAGTCGATTTAAAAATGGCGGGGAAACAAGTAGAAAGACTGCGGTCCCTAAAAAATACAATTCATAATTCTTTTCAAACTTTTCTTTAAATATTTTAAAAATAAAATAAAGTACTCCAAGCCCTGCTAAAAATGAAGGAAGCCGAGCTAACATCTCAACCGACCCCAAACCCGTACTCATAAACAGGCCCGACAGGAGTGATACGAGTGGTGGTTTTTCAAGCCACGGTTGGCCGTTCCACATGCCAAAGGGAGTGTTCGACGCGACCATTTCTTTCCCAACTTGCGCGTAAATAGCCTCGTCCCAGTCGTACAAGTAAGTCCGTGAGAGATTCAGGAGTGAAATCACCAGTACAAAACCTAAAAGCAGTACAAGGAGTTTTTTCATTTTTTATATTTTCCTGTCATGGAATAATATTTGATTCGAGCCAAGTCTTTAAGCGTTTCAATGGTATCTTTTATAAACTTCACATTCTTTGTCTCAACATGTTTCCATCGTACCGGAACTTCTGCAATGCCGTATCCAAGCAGCCGCGCGATATATAAAAATTCCAAATCAAACCCTGCAGAAACCGATGATCCATCGACCACATGATTTTTTTCAAACACCGCAAGTCGAGAAATTATTTCAAGCGCCTCTTTTCTGCGAAACATTTTAAATCCGCATTGTGTATCTTTCAGTCCCCCTAAACCTAAAAAAATATCACGAATAATTATGAATCCTACCGATTGCACTTTTCGTAAAAATGGCGCTCCAGCTCGAGCGCTTTTTCTTGAACCAATAACAATAGGAAATTCATCACTAGCCTTTTCCATCAATTTTTCCGCTTCTTCCAAAGGAGTTGCCAAATCAATATCAGCAAACAAAATATATTCCCCCTTAGCTGCTTCAATACCTGAAATTACTGCTTCACCTTTTCCAGCATGTGCATTTTCGATTAATCGGAATTTAGGAAAATGAGTTAAGTACTCTTTTTTAACAATCGCTGCAGAATCATCGCTCGATCCATCATCAACAATGATTACCTCTTTAAAGTAGTTTCTTTCCCCAGTGTAATTTCCGATTCTATCTAACACTCCTTTTTGGATATTTGCTTCTTCGTTGTAGCACGGAATGATGAGTGAAATAGTCATGACGGGTTATTTATGAAGTAATTTATATACTTTTATTCCTTCTATTTCCCACATTGTATCAATTTTTGCAGGTCCAAACATAGAAATATTCCATGACGGAGAGTTTTCCACTAAGCACGGCTCCTCGCCACATAATACAATCATTTGATTCGTTATCTCAAGCTTTTTACGGTCAGCCGGAGCTTGTCCTTGTAAACTTAAGAAATAAATATAATTGTCTTCGGTAAAATACACCGGCCATGTTGCAATATTGTATGGCTCGTTTCCTACTTTTGAACCAATAAACTGTGCAACTCGCTGTGCATGATTAATTTGTCCGTTTCCAGCAGGAACCAAGAAAGGCAAGTTGTATAAATTAAGTCGCAAGTATGCAAAAAGAAGAATTGCAAGAACGATTACTCCCCACTTCTTAAGTCGTGTGAGTAAGGAGAGCAGGTAAGCAAGCACTAATGAAAAGCTCAAATATATGGGCGTGAAATAGTGAATATGTCTGGGGGTTTGCAAAAATGCAAAGAAAATTACAAACAAAAACACGGCAATCGCGTTCATGTGAATGAAATATGGAACTCTCCAGCGCTTACTTACTACAATATATATAGCAAACAGCGTAATGCTCAGAGCCAATGCTTGACTTACACTAAATTGATGATGGAAAAACAAATTCATAAATGCATTGTTTACATTTAGGAAACGGGTGGAAAGAAGTTCGTGGGGAATATCTTTTTGCTCAGTAAATAGTTTTAAGAAGTTTGAACTATTAATAAAATTGTGTCGCAAGTCAAATAGAATAAGTGGACTTATGCTAATAAAGAGCGCGATTGTAGGGGCGATGATCGTGGCCTTGAGTGTTTTTTTGAGAGATCCGCTGTTTTGCATATAAAACACACCATAAAACACTGCAATCGCAGGTCCCAAGAGTAGCGCAAGATAGTGAAACTGAAGCGATAGTCCCAAAAAGAACCCAAATAACGCTCCATATAGCACCTTCGGAGAGTTAAAGAGCTTGTACAAAAAATACAGCGCAAAAAATGATGAAATAGGCAACAAGTTTGGATTCCACGAAAAACGGGAAAGCTCAAGTTGTACGCTCGAAAAAAGCACTAAAACAGAGAATAGTAAAGCAACAGCTATGTTAATTTCCCGCTTAATAACAGCGTAGCAGGCAATTGCTCCAAGTAATGAATACACAGCGACTCCATACGAAAGCCCTACCGGATTGAAATTAAATAGCGGCAAAAATGGCGCTATTAAGTAATAGTACGCAGGACCCAAAAATACTTGCCCTATGGAAGTTGGTGCTCCAATAAGGGGCAAATGGGTTAATGTAACGATATCTTTAACTATTAGAGCGTCTCTTCCCTGATCCGACAAAAATATCGTAAATTCCTGAAGTTTATAAAATCTCAAAAACGCTCCTGCCAAAAGTAAGCTCGTGAAGAACAAATTTTTTGTTACAATGATCTTTATCGCATCTATGAAACGGCTCATATACCCTTATTTTACTCTACTCTATTTAGTTTTAGGAAGTACCCTACTTGCATGGGTGCCATTTATGCGTAATTTTCTAACAGTTTACGCCAATTACGACGGCCCTTTATATATAATTGTGGCCAAAACGTTTTATAATCCATCTGCAATCCAGAGTCTACAAGTAGGTCTTAACCTGAATCCGGAATATTTTGCGGCCCATTTACCACTGTATCCGGCATTTATAGCTATGGTAGGACCAGTAACAGGCTATTTGAGAGCCATGATTTTGGTTAATGTTGTTTTCACGATTGCCCTGGCGTTTTTGCTTCATTATGTAGTTAAGGACTTTAATTTATCGCGCCGACCACTGCTTTTAACCGGCGTCTTCCTGTTTTTGCCCCGATTCCTAGTCGTACGTTCTATTGGTTCGCCAGAGAGTTTATTTATGCTACTAATTCTAGGCTCGCTGTATCTTTTCGAGAAGAATAAATTAGTCCTGTCAGGTGTATTGGGAGCGCTTGCAGTAGCCACAAAGTTACCGGGAATTTTGCTATTTGTCGCCTATGGGCTGGTGTATGCAGAGAGATACCTGAGCAACCGTGAATTTAACTGGCGATCTATGTACACCCTCATAATTCCTTTGGGTCTTTTGGGAGTTTTTGGAATATACGCAGGTCAATATAACGACTTTTTCGCCTATTTCCACACAAATGCAGTTGTTCCACTTGTTTCACCCTACGCAGTGTTCAACCAAGCAGCAAAATGGGTAGGTACAATTTGGCTCGAAGACGTTATTTTTTACTTTGGAATATATGCAGCAACAATTGTTACACTGCGACACAGCATTCACCGGAGCTTTTTTTACTTTGCTGTTACGTTTTTTATAGCCACAATCTTCGTAGAACACCGTGATATTGCCCGATATAGCTTGCCGTTATGGCCACTAGCCGTAATTGCTGGTGAAAAAATCATTACTTCTAAGAAGTTCCTACTCGCGTCTCTCATCATTCTCCCTGCAATTTACCTGTATGCATGGAATTTCATTGGACACAACGCAGCACCCATCGCAGATTGGAAACCCTTCCTATAATTATTTAGGTTCAAAGCTCGTAAACAGTTGAATACACGCATTTCCGACACATTTTCCACAGCTATATTTAGAATTACCCATAATGGCAGCATGATGAATCGGTGAATTCATCCACCATTGCACGGTTCCGCCATCATTACTTCCATATTTCATGTTCTCGGTAATCCAGTATGGCAAGTTTTTAGCATGTAAACCACTGTGGAATCGTCCATTTGCGACTTCTACCGGAATTTCAGGCGTGCGTGATTCGGCTACTGCGCAAAGCGCGTCATTTTTCTCAAAAGCAGGCAATCCCGCCTGGGTTCGAATAGCATTAATAAGCTGCAAAATCAAATCAGGATTGTTTTGGCCACTGGCGTCAAAACCAGGTACTACAGGAACAATAGGAGTTTCGGGCGTGGCGGGAGCGACTACTGGAGCGGTTGCTCCAAGAACGACAGGTTCAACAGGCGCAGGAGGTACATACTCGGCCTGTAAAGCAGCAAAAATGACTTGTTCAGGCTTTGGGTCGCCAACAGGTGCATTACATATCTTGGGCGTTTTAGGACACAGGGAGATCGTCGTACATGCCATTGTCGTGGGTTTTGAATCCAGATTTGCCCGTGCTATCGGTATGGTTCCCAGCATAAATGAGGCGACTGTCGCCACAAGAATGTGGAAGGTAACTTTCGTTACGAGTGTCATAAAGACAAGCTGGTATTATACCATTTTTGGGGTCCCAAGTCAAGTTTGCGGGTTCGGTCGATTATGAGGCACGTGCCGGAATCGGACCGGCGCATAGAAGTTTTGCAGACTCCCGCGTTTCCACTTCGCCAACGTGCCGTTGCAGTGCAACTTTCCACTTTTATTATACCAAGATATACGGTATAATGGCGCAGTATGAACAAAATCACTTCACTAAAAACATGGATACTTACTCACAAAAAAGTTACTGCTGTTCTTGCATTTGCCCTTGTATTCCTTATTTATCGCGCGCAGTCAGGCACAGAACTTGAAGGCGTTCAAAAAACAACCGTAAAACAAGAAACAATTAAAGAAACGCTCACACTTTCTGGCACCATTAATGCCGATGAACAGACTGTCCTTACGTTCCAAACAGGCGGCATGCTTACTGCAGTAGCAGTTAAAGAAGGCGATTATGTCAAAAAGGGCCAATTCATTGCGTCGCTTGACCAACGAGATCTTAAGAAACGGCTCCAAAAACAGCTTAATACCTATTCAATTTCCCGAAGTGTGTTCGACCAAACAAAAGCAGATTATAAAGATGTAGCCTTAAACGACGCCATTTCACGCACGCTTGATCAGTCTCAAAACACATTAAATAATTCCGTTCTCGACGTTGAACTAACTGACATTGCAGTTAAATACGCCAATATTTACAGTCCTATCGCAGGAATTGTAACTTCAATTAGCGCTCCTATCGCAGGCGTTAATGTTTCCCCGGCAACTGCGCAGTTTGAAATAATTAACCCAGAATCAATCTATTTTGCTTCAACTGCTGATCAAAGCGAAGTTACCAAACTTTCTATTGGCAAAACAGGCCTTATTACGCTTGATTCGTTCTCGGATAACACCATTAATTCAGCTGTCTCATCCATTTCCTTCGTACCTAAGGCCGGTGAAACTTCTACCGTATATGCCATTAAACTCCCGTTATCCGGAGAATGGAACGAGCAATATCGTCAGGGAATGACGGGTGACGTTTTATTTACTATGCGCGAAAAAAAAGACACGCTCACTATTCCTTCCAATTATCTTAAAGAAGACGCTGATGGCAAAAAATACGTCGATGTGGTTATGAAAGGCAAAAGAGATAAAAAATTTGTAAAGATTGGCATTGAAGGCGATGAAACCATCGAAATTACATCTGGACTGTCCAAAGGCGAAACTATTTATGATTTCACTCAGTAAGATATTCAAAACGTACGAACTCGAAGATGAATCACTCACGGTCCTCAAAGACGTTTCAGTAGCTATTAAGGAAGGAGAATTTGTGGCTATTCTAGGGCCATCCGGTTCCGGAAAGTCAACGCTTATGCATATTCTAGGGCTACTAGATCAACCTACAAGCGGAAAGATCGTTATTAACGGGGTAGACATTTCCACGCTCAATGATGATGAAATTTCACAACTACGCAGTGAATTTGTAGGATTCGTGTTTCAACAGTTTAATTTAATCAATAAATTGACGATTTTAGAAAATATACTACTTCCAACCATTTACGCACGAAAAAAGCTCGATTACGATCCAAAAGTTCGTGGAATGGAGCTTTTAAAGCGTTTCGGAATCGACAGCAAAGCCGATTCATTTCCAAATAAAATTTCCGGAGGTCAACAACAGCGCGTAGCTATTGCCCGCGCGTTAATTATGAAACCCTCATTTATTCTTGCCGATGAGCCTACTGGAAATTTAGACACAAAAACGGGGAACACGATCCTTGACCTGCTTCAAGAGCTTAATAAAAAGGATAAAATTACCGTTATTATTGTTACGCACGAAGCCGATGTTGCCAAACGCGCACAGCGCCAAATAAAAGTTGTCGACGGAGAAATATCATGAACTATTTTATATTTATAATCAAGACGGCTTTGGAAGACTTTAAGCGCAACAAATTACGCACTTTTCTAACATCGCTTGGAATTCTCATTGGCGTAGCATCAGTCGTTCTTCTTATTGCTTTTGGGCTCGGCTTGAAACAATACATTAAAAATCAATTTGAGAGTTTAGGAACTAATTTAATTGTCATACTGCCGGGAAAAGTTTTTTCGGGTGGAAGTTTTCGTGGAGGTTCAAGCGGACTCGGAGGAGTTAAATTCGACGAGCGCGATGTTGCAAAGCTAAAACGAGTACCATCAGTCAGCTATGTAGTGCCAATTTTTAGCCGAGCCGTTAGTATGACCGCTGGTAAAAAAACAGAGGTTTCCGACCTCTATGGTACTACCGCAGACATGTTTACGATTCGTAACTTAACCATTGACCAAGGACGCATATTTAAAAAGACAGACGTAGATAAGCGGTCTAAAATTGTTGTCATTGGCCCAACTCTAGCAAAAAAGCTCTTTGGATCATCTGCGGCTGCTGTGGGCAGAAATGTACAAATCGAAGGTCAGGCATTTCGAGTAATCGGAGTACTTGAGTCCAAAGGAGGCGGTGGATTTGGAGGGCCCGATCTTGACAGTTTTACATACGCTCCGTATAAGTCGGTATACAGCTTTAACCCCGACAAAAACTTTGTGGGAATTTATGTGAAAGTCGCCAATGAAGATGCAGTTAACATCGCAAAAGCTCGTGTTACCGATTCACTCTTAATTCGCTATAAAGAAGATGATTTTTCCGTTATCGAACAAACCGAGATTTTGAATGCAGTAAGCTCGATCTTTGGAGTACTCAACACGCTCCTTGTATTCATTGGAGGAATTTCCCTGCTCGTCGGTGGAATTGGTATTATGAATATAATGTATGTATCAGTTGTGGAGCGTACTCGTGAAATTGGAATACGCAGAGCAATTGGGGCTACAAGCCGAGATATTCTATCGCAATTCCTGGCTGAATCAGTCATCCTTTCGCTTATCGGCGGATTTAGCGGAGTCGCCATCTCATACATAATTGTTTTCTTTATCCAACGTGTATTCCCAGCGTATATTGATCTTACTTCAGTTTTAGTCGCATTCGGCGTATCTTCACTCATTGGAATTATCTTCGGCGTATTTCCTGCCCGCAAAGCTGCAAACTTGTCGCCAATTGAAGCAATCCGCTACGAATAATATTGACAACCTCGAAGGTTGCCACGCACGTTCCACCTCCCAGGTTGCCAAAAAGAATCATGAAATTTATGTATAATAAATTTCATGAACTACACTCCATTACCATCGAGTCTCTTTACTCAGACACCCACCTCCCATTCCCCCTACAAAAAAGCTTTGGCCACGATTCTTATTGCCATGTTTTTGGGAATTGGAACTACGTATGTCTATTTTCGAAACTCTACACCTAAAGAAGTAACTCCTGAAGCGACGCCCGTTATAACGGTTATTCCGAGCCCATTGCCAACCGTAGAGCCCCTAGAGAGCCTACCTACATCCGGGCCCGAATCATCAATTTCATGCACAAGCGACACGGCATGCGTGCAATGCCCACCTCTTGGTCAATGTACTCAAGGTTCATGCATAAGTGGCTTCTGTTCGTGGACGAGTCCAAAAACGACTCCATCATCTGGCATCAATCCAACCACGTCTTCAGCAGGCCAACCGACTATCACTCCTAACCCTGTCCTATTTTCATGTTCTGCCGGAACCGTGAAGGTCTGCCAAGGTGGCGACTGCGAATGCGTAGCAAGTAACCAATGAAAAAGGGGAAGCTTTCGCTTCCCCCTTATGATCATTCTTAGATCCTTAGTTCCCTGTATTTACTACATTGCAGGTATTTGAAGATCCTCCTCCGGTTAACGTTAGCATCGTTCCATTAGTGTTTCCACCAGTGCTCAAATTAGCCATCGATCGAGTTCTTCCAGTTCTAATTCCTCCTCCTCCAATATTACCCATAGTTACATTTCCACCAGTATTGTTACTTTGCATTACTGTTTGTGTGGTCATGCTTACATTACTGTTTACTACGGTAACAACTGTTGTTTTATTACTACTACAATTTACTGTTGCCGCATGCACATTTCCGGCCAAAGGAGCAAACATAACAACTCCTGAAGCGATTGAAAGCATTGTTCTTTTGATTGACATATTTTTCACCTCCTTCCGTGTAGTACTCGTGCTTATTACTATGTTCTATCTGTTAAGCACTCGTACCACCATTTAAGAGTACATACATCTATATTGTCATTTCAAGTAGAATTAAGTAGAAACAAAGGGTACAAATAGATCTATAGTAGTCCTTACTGAGCTTTACTGTGTATACGTATCTGAGTCTTGCGAAGAGTCGTATTGTTCCATTTGTTGCTTATATTGTTGCATCATTTTTTCATTTTGCATACCTGGGCGCTGCTTTTTAAACGTATCCATAAATGCTGGTGAAGTAACTACACGCATTATTGTCGACATGAGCAAGAAGAATAACACCCATCCAATTACTGCCATTACCCACATCCACCATATTTTCTTCTCACGCACATCGGCTGAAAGTTTTTTATACAAAAGTACCATGTAGGCAACCATAAACCATCCCCACACAATGCCACCCACACTCGACAAAATACTTATCAACCCCTTCAACTGAGGAGCCGCATTACTAAGAATGTTTGGGAGAATCATAAAAACTGCGATGTATACGAGGAAAATTGAACCTAAGTGAACAAATAGTTGTCCAAAATTTGTTTGCACCATAAATGCCGATCGGCGCAATGCAGCAAAAGGTTCATGCTTACCCAGTACTACATCAAGCTGTGCAAAAGAAAGTAATATAAGCACCAAAAGACCCGGAAAGAATAATAATACCATTGACCCAAATACTAAAAATGATACGAGCAAATACGCAAATACCATTGGTACTATAAGCGGAAGCGATGCTTTCATAGCGGCAACCGCATCGAGCGAACCTTTTTTATTCACGATCAACAATGTTCCAATGCCCATTGCAGCAAATAATACCCATACCGACGCCACTCCTCCAATAACCGAAAGTCCTAAAATTGGCCATTGAATGTTTGATGCAGACTTTCCCATTATCATGCCCGACAACCCACCAAGACTTGCCATTATAGCTACTACAACCATTATCGCAATAAATATAACAAGAGTAATCACATGTAGTTTAACAAGAGGCCATGCAGATAGCTTCACCATTTCCCAGGCTTCATTCATCATTGTTTTAATTGGTGGTAGTTTTTTCATATTATTTCCCTCGTCCAATTATAGCATGAATAATACCTTTATAATTATTCATATCATTTTCAGCATTTGTTTTTTTCGTTTGATCTCGCTCACAAGAAGCTTTGAAAAACTCACTTCCACTGCACGTAATATTCATCGAAGAAACTGCGCTGTTATATGAAAATTGAGCAGAACTATATCGATTCAAATAATACACTAGGTCATTATAATCAGAGCTCGTGTAGCATTTATTACTGGTAAATTCACCTTCTCGAATATTGTATCGAGTACAATTTGCAACCGGCGCTTTATATTGGACTGCACTAGCGGTTGTAGGCAATGGAGCCGTTTGCCCCACAGGGCTTGGTGTTACAACTTGTGTAGGCATTGGAGTTGGTTCTTGCATGGCTTCTTGCAAATCAGCTGAAAATTGTCGAAATGGTTGCAAAAAAAGGCGATCAAGCTCGCCACTTACGATTCCCTGATACGTAGCAACGCAGAGTAAAATAATCACAAGGCCCAATAATGATCCCAGAACCATTTTCGCTCGCCCTAATATTTTTGGCGAAAGGCGGGTGCTATGCGAAGATTTTATTGACATACTGGTTATGCTAACTTGATTTCTTTTCTACTTTCTTCTTCTATTTGAAATAATTCGAGTTGTTCAAATCCAAACAGTGAAGCAACTATTAGATTGGGGAACGTCTGTACCATGGTATTGTAATCCAACACTGTCTGATTATAGGTTTCACGATTCTGGGCAATCAGGTCTTCCGTTTCTTTAATATCAGCCTGAAGTGTTTGATAATTTTGAGACGCTTGAAGTTTAGGATATGCTTCTGAAACAGCAAATAACGATCGAAGAGCTGCTGTAAGCATATTATCTGCTTGAGCAGAATCTTTTGGACCATGCGGTTGTTCAAGCGATGAGCGAGCCTTAGCTACTTCAGAAAACGTAGATTTTTCGTGTTTTGCATATTCTCGTACTACAGCTACTAAATTCTCGATCAGCGATGCTCGTCGTTTAAGTTGTACGTCAATATCTGCAAAATCAGCTTCTACTCGATTTCGTTGCGAAACGAATGCGTTATATCGATTCCATAAGTAAAAAAAACAAAAACAACAATTCCCAATATTGTCCATAAAAGTCCGGTCATAGATATATTCATAATTATTTAGAAAGTTCAGCTATATTTTTTTGCGCTGATAATATTGTTTCATCGTGTCTGCCATTATCATTTTTTGGTTCCAATATCTCAATCGCTCTTTCAAAATGGGCAATTGCCTCATCGCGTACTTTCAACTGCGCATATGCAATTCCTAGGTAATAGTTTGTAAGACCCGATTCATCTCCGTCAGCAATACTGAATCTCAAACTTTTTTTAAATTCAAAAACTGCTTCTTCATTTCGATCCAAATCAGTCAACGTTCGTCCAAGATTGTCGATATATAGTGTATTATCGTTATCCAACGATACGGCTTTTTGATAAGCAGGAAGCGCATGGCCTTCAAGTGTTCCGACAGAATTATCCCATGTATATGCATTACCAAGCGTGTTCCAAATGATCGCACTGCTTGGCTCTATTTCCACTGCTTTTCTTAATTCGCTAATATTCTCGTCATTAATTTTTTGCAATTGTTCACGACTAAGATTTTTATCAGCCATTGCATCAAATAGTTCTTCTGATCGGTCATAATGAGCTTTCGCCTTTGGATCAAGAATTAGACTCGCAGCTTCTCCCGATATTTCTGATTTAATACCCTCTTGGAATGTATCTGACGTTACTAATTTCCAGCCTCCAAAAGCAAGTAGTCCAAAAATCATCCATCCTAAAATAGCAACAACCCACATCCAGGTTAAGCTCTTAGTTTTCTTAGAATCAATAGAGTCTTTTACCTCTTTGTAAAGTGCAATATCATAAGCTAATACATACCATCCTGCAAGCCAGTTAACAAAGAATGAAATAATAACTGAGTAAAATTTCATTGTTTCATTAATTCCTCCAATTAGGTTTGGTAAGAAAGCAGTTACTACAAAATAAATAGCAATTATTACTATCCAACGGGTAAAAAGAGCTCCGAAATTATTACTAATAATCGTGACTGACCGCTTTAACGCTTCCATCGGAGATTTATTATTCAGCATTACTTCAAATGACGCAAATGAGAACAAAAACATCATAATGATGCTCGGAATAACAAACACGAAAAGTCCTCCGAATGTTAAGAAAAGCGAAATGAATCCCATAATCGATAAAGGAATAACGAGCGCCAAACCTTTTTTGAAGGCTTTTAACAATGGAAGTTTACCTTCACTATCAAGCATTAAAATTGCAGCAGTACTAATCGCGGATCCTATGAATATCATTCCAACTACTCCAACTGCTACTATTCCAGTTATCGCAATAACTCCCGATGCATCAAGGGCAGCGAGTGACGACACAACACCTTCTGTACCACCTTTTATGAGTGCAGAACCAAAACCAGTAATAATAAATAGCAAAAATCCAACAACTGCTAATACAAAATATAAGAAGTAGGAAACAATATTCAATAGTATGAGTGACAGAATTGAAGAGGTAAACAATTGCCACGAACGATCAAGTAGGTTTTTGATTGGGGAAAGTTGTTTATTATTTTCCGACATGTACTTTATTTATACAGATAAAAAAAATAGAATCAATAGTTAATTGTCGTACGAAAAATTATATTCGTAATAACATTGGGTAGAATTGCTTGAGTTATCGTTTTTCGATTTTAGACTCATTTGAATTTCTTGCCACATATTTGTCGGTTCAAGCCTAACTGTCGCTCGTGAGCCACACCACATATGGGCATATGAATCGGCGGGGTACAAAAAAACGACCAAGTCTTTATTTACCGGTAAGATTCCTGAAATTTTACTCTTTCCACTATCCATTGTTCCTGAATATAAAACTTCAGATGATCCACTTCGTTTTACGAAAACTTTTGAACCTTGCGCGTAGTTGTAATGCTTAATACAAAAATCGCTTACTGGTCCAAAACAAGATGTAACGGTAAGCGATGTTCCTGTTAACGACAATGTTGGTACAGGAGTATTTGTCGGCATTTGCGTTGGAACTGATGTGGGATAGCTTGTTGGATTGTGAACAACGCTTTGAGTTGGTACGGCTGTTATTTGACTATTCGACTGTACCGTAGCCTGCGTAGTATTCTGTACAGTATTGCCAGATGTGTTACTTGGTGTAGTATTCGAGTTTTCAATATTCGCATTAGCAGCAGGTGATTGTGTAGGAGTTGGTGAAACTATTTTGTCAGCAGTAGCTGGAGCAATGGCTTTAACCGCTTTATACAATAGTGATTTCGAGGTAGAATTGATAGTTTGCGCTCCTGCAGTAGAACCCGTAATGGGTTGAGTAGCAATATATGAATATAACACGACTAGCGCAATAATAAATGCGGTAAGTCCCGGAACCACAAACGGTTGTACGCGGGGTAATGAACTAATTTTTCGAACGTTTTTCACGATTGACCGAAACATAATCCGATAGTATATCATACTATGGGTTAACTTTCAATGATTCTAATGAAGCTGCTCACTGACGAATCTCGTAATTGTCTTCATAAATTGTTCTTCCGAATATTTTTCCGCTTCTGCTCGTGCTGCTTTTCTCATTACTCCATAAGCTCCCGCAGAGAGTTTTTCAAGTTTGTTAATTGCCTCAATAAGAGAGTTTTCTGTTAGTTCGTCAAACAAAAATCCGTTTTTACCATTAAGAACCGTTTCTTTTAACCCTCCGGAATTGTACGCAATTAGCGGAACTCCTCTTCCCAACGCTTCAACGGGCGCAATGCCAAATTCCTCATCAACTCCGGCAAATAAAAATGCTTTGGCTCCGGCAAATAGATCTTCAAATTGTTTATCGGGAACTGATCCTACAAATTCAACGGTTGGCCCGGCGATAGAGCGTAAATAGGCTTCATGTCCTCCGATGCCGACGACTTTGAGTGTAAAAGGAACTTTGTTTGCAGCTTTGATGAGTAAGTCAACGTGTTTAGGAGAAGATAAGCGGCAAATTGATAAGTAATAACTAGGTTTGGGGGCGTTTGGAGAATTAACGGGGAGTTTCTCTGGAATTGAAACCGGCGGATATACTACAGTTGAATCTCTTCGATAAAACTTTGCACACCGTCGCTGCATTTCTTGAGAATTTACTAGGAAATGGTCGACCGTTTGCGATGACGAAAAGTCATACATTCTCAAAAAGTGATTTATAAAATTTCCGTAAATACGAATAATTAAATGCTTCTGCCAATTAGAAGGCGTTTCGTATCCATACAAATATTTTGGCTGGTGGTGCAAGTAGCAAATGTGGAGTGTTTTGCCGCTCGTTTTTACACCTTTACTCATGTATGCTCCTGATGAGGATATGACGAGGTCGTACTTCGAAAAGTCAAAATATTTCCATAATAGGGGGGTTATGAAGCGAAATGGAGAAAAAAAGCGTTTGAATGGATACACTTTATCAGCCCATGACGTAATGATATTCCAGTCCTTAAATAAATGCGCGTGCCGCCCAAGTTTTTGCAGGCTATAAAACGATGTATATACATCCGCGTCGGGGAACATTTTTTTGAGTGTTACCAAAACACGCTCTGCTCCCCCGAATTCTTGTAATTGATCGTGAACTAAAGCTACTTTCATAATGCTACAATTGTATCAAATGAATGCTATACAAGCTCTCATACTCGGTGTCGTAGAGGGAATTACTGAATTCCTGCCTGTTTCATCAACCGCTCACCTTATTATTACCGGCAATTTTCTTGACTTAACCCAATCCGAATTTACGTCATTTTTTGAAGTGTTTATACAAAGTGGGGCAATTATAGCAGTTGTTGTTTTGTACTCTCGCTACATTCTTGCGCATAAGGAGCTAATTAAGCCGATCATCGCATCCTTTATTCCAACTGCTGTTATCGGTCTCTTACTGCATTCCACTATTAAAACAACCTTCTTCAACTCCCCAACCCTTATATATTCCTCTCTTATCGCTATTGGAGTGGTTTTCCTTGTGCTCGAATATTTTGTAAAAAACGGCCAACTCAAACTCTCCAAGCGGCTGGAGAATATTTCGCTTAAAGATGCGCTCCTTTTCGGTTTTTTTCAAGCCTGTGCAGTTGTTCCCGGCGTTTCACGAGCCGGAGCAGTTATGGTAGGAGCTATGATGCGGGGGTATAAAAGAGAGGAGGCTGCATTGTATTCCTTTTTACTCGCAATTCCCACGATTCTTGCGGCTGGAGTTTTGGATTTCCTAAAAACAGATCTTACGATTATCACCCAGTCGGGACATATACAAGCTCTCTCAATAGGATTTATAACATCATTCATCACCGCCTACCTCGTTCTCAAATGGTTCATTGGTTATTTGCAAAGAAATACACTCGTCATTTTTGGAATCTATCGAATCATTCTCGGAATAGCACTACTAACCTCTTAGGTTGAACGTGCGTAGCCGCGCCCGCAGGTTGTTAATATTTGGTAGTATAAGTGATTTTTTATTCTGTCACAATAATCCAAACTACCATTTATGTGACATGTAGTCCGTAGACATCTTTAGAATTCTTTGATATTATTCCACCGCATGTTAGTAACTCGATCCAATAACGAACGAAACCTATGGGCAGATAAATTTATGGACTTAGCTAATCTACAGTTAGTTGTTCTAGTTTTTGGTCAAATTTTAGCTCCAAAAATTCACTTTCAAGGAATGATAATAGGGATAACGATATACTTGTTATTGGCAATTGTAAGTTTTATAATCAACAAATGAATTTCAATCTGAATGATCCATATATGGGTGTAGCTTACATGTTTGCAGGCGTCATTATTGGCATGGTAATCCTTCTTAGAAAAGAGATTTTCAAGAAGAAATAAATCCACTTTCTTCAAGCGCATCAAGGACAATTGGAATTGCCACTTCACTTACGGCAAATTTATTTTTTAGAATTTCTTCAGAAATAGTTTGATGTTCAAGTAAGTGTGCAACAATATCTGAAACTACCGAGTCATCAATTTCCAGCTCATCAGTCGGATTAAATACTTTACGAATCCCCTGCATTTCTCCATGTTCAACAATTCCCTTTTGCTCCAAATCAGCCATAATTCCTTTCGCTTTTGCTTCATCAATTTTAAGCTCTCGTTGCAGTATGGCAAGTGACATTACGCCTAGTTTTTTCGCAAGTTTTGTAGCCTCATCATCTGCTGCGATTTTTTTAGAATCAGCTGCGGGTTGCTCATCTTTGGTAGAGAGTTTTTCGGTTAGCACTCCAGCCAAGACAGCATTCCACTGATCAGGGGTAGAATCTTCAAGTTTTTTACGCGTTGCAAAAGGCAGGCTGGCAAACCACGCTTCTAATTTATTGCTTTTAATTCCGAACATACGCATATTATACCATGACCCCTATTGTATAATTACACCATCAGCAAAGCGCTAGTAGCTCAGTGGTAGAGCGCTACTCTTATAAAGTAGTGGTCGATGGTCCGATTCCATCCTAGCGCACCAAATCAAAACTGACACTCCAACCTCGACTCTCATCTGTAGGATCAATCTTTGTTTGTTCCAGTTCAATTTCATCACCTACTACAGCTGCATAATATGCAGCAATAAACAGACCAAAATGCATACCTGTAATACGAGCATCTCGCATGGCTCTTTGTACTTCTTCAGGCACAGCTCGCCTACTCATATTCTGAATTCGATACAAACTGTCATTAATATGTAATTGGATTTTAGGCGCTTCAAAATCAATTGTATTTTCATATCCAGCTTGTGCTTGTTGCGCATTCCGTAATAAATTAAACACACTCATACATCGAGCTCCATCAATAGAAAAATCACCTCGATATTCGTCACTAACAACATATTCAGCATCAAAGAAGTCGCACAAAGTGCGGACATCTATCTTTTCAGCTCGTAACTCGGCTAGCTTAGCAGGATCTCGTGTCGTGAAATAATCAAACGACCTCATAATCACCGGGACTAACTCTGGTAATAAAAGCATTTGTCGTACGGCAAGATCTAAATCGTCTACAGTAAAGACATCATCACCTAAATCCAAAGCTTTAACATCTATATTTGCAGCAGCTAAAGAAATTTTCGAAATAACATCGGGCAGTTTTGCTCTAAGAACTGGGTCAATAAATACCGTGTCCTCATCCTGCTCGATAATTTCTACAAGCTCATCATCATCTATACCTAATGCTTTAGACATCATCAATGGCCCTTCATATAGGAGATTTTTTAAATCGTGAGTAAAAAATCTTTGTTTTGCATGGGCACCTAATCGATCAAGCGTAGCATTATATGCTTCTAATTGTGGAGTTACTGAAAGTCGGTCGTTTGCCATGCCGTATTATATCAAAATTCAAGCATTTAGTTTGCGGTGACAACCTAAATATAATTTATTTTTTATACATCCTACATACTATCAAGATGGTATAATATGCCTATGACCTAATTGCCAAGATAGCCAAGGTGGTCACGGC
>CAYQYZ010000003.1:0-114204 GCA_964422025.1 uncultured Gammaproteobacteria bacterium | reverse complement strand
AGATGGTATAATATGCCTATGACCTAATTGCCAAGATAGCCAAGGTGGTCACGGCGCGTGTCTGAAAAACATGAGATCTCAGTTCGACTCTGAGTCTTGGCACCACAGCGGTGGTAGTTCAGTGGTAGAATGCTTCCTTGCCAAGGAAGAGGTCGCCGGTTCAAATCCGGTCCACCGCTCCAAAAAAGTCTTGATTTTTACTGTCACAAAGTGCTAAAATAAATTGTGCCACCCTCTTCAAAACCTGCAATTTTTTCGGGAAACAACATTCGCCGTCAGTGGGACGACGAGAAAGAATTGTGGTATTTCTCCGTAATAGATGTAGTAGGAGTCTTAACCGACTCCATCAATGCAGGATCATATTGGAGAAAACTTAAGCAAAGGCTAAAAATTGAAGGAAGTCAGGTCGTGACAAAATGTCACAAACTGAGACTTTTAGCTCCAGATAACAAGCTTTATTTCACAGATGTTGCAGATACAGAAACTCTCCTACGCCTCATCCAATCAATCCCATCCCCAAACGCAGAGCCTTTTAAACTCTGGCTTGCTCAAGTTGGCTATGAACGACTTGAAGAAACAGCTGATCCTGAACTAGCTATCAATAGGGCATTAAGAACTTATCTCCAAAAGGGCTACAGTCAAAACTGGATCAACCAGCGCTTAAAAAGCATTGAAGTTCGTAAAGCGCTTACCGATGAATGGGAAACCCGAGGAGTCAAAGAAGGAATGGAGTTCGCTATATTAACGAATGAAATTACAAAGGCATGGACCGGGCTTACCACGAAACAATATAAAAATCTCAAAGGCCTGAAAAAAGAAAATCTACGTGATAATATGACAAACTTGGAATTAGTTCTGAATATGCTTGCAGAAACTGCAACCACAGAAATCTCGCAGAAAAAACAACCAAAAAACTTCCCAGAAAACAAACAAGTCGCGAATGAAGGAGGAGCAATTGCGGGTAATGCACGTAAAGAGATTGAATCGAAAACGGGTGAAAAAGTAATCGCGAAGAAAAGTGGTCTTTTGAAACGTGATGGAGTAGAATAAATTAAAGGGAAATGAGCTTCACCCGCTCCAAAGCACTTATGCAAATACGACTAGCCAATCATGCTGACAAACCGAGAGCTCTTGCCTTACTTGACGAGCTCGGTGAAGAAATAAACAAACGAAAGGGATTTTCACCACACAATGCCGAAGCTCAAAAAATAGGCGGCCCTATGTTTGATGAAATAATTAACAATCCCGACACATTTATTTTTGTTGCAGAAGAAGACGATGAATTACACGGACTAGCTACGTTTTATGCTCTTCCCAATATCCGACACGGATACCGGCGCGGTCATATTGAAGATTTTGTTGTTAGTGAGAAATCACGCGGAAAAGGAGTTGGAAGCATGATTATGAATGCTATCAAGGAATACTGTCAGAAGAATAACATGAAAGTCATCAAACTCGACAGCGGCATGGATCTAGTCTTTGCCCATAAATTTTATGAAAAGAACGGAGGAAAAAACACTGAAAAAATGTTTCGATTTGATCTTGAATAGAATATGACTAAACATAAAGCCGCAATTTTCGACATGGACGGTCTAATCATCGACAGTGAGCCGATTTGGGAGGTTGCGGAAATAAATGTATTTTCAAAACTCGGAGTACCACTTACGCGTCCAATGACCAAGCAAACCATGGGTTTTCGGGTCGATAATGTGGTTGAACATTGGTATGCACAGTATCCTTGGGAGAATTACAATCGCGAACAAGTGGAAAAGGATATCGTAAAGAATGTAACTGAACTTATTGAACTTAACGGAGAAAGTCGCGAGGGCATAGTAGAAATACTGCAGCTATTCAAAGACAATAACATTCCTCTCGGTTTAGCTTCATCATCCTATCTAAGTGTAATAAATGCGGTGCTTAAGAGATTTAACATTACATATTTTTTTGATGTTGTTTATTCTGCAGAAGACGAGCAATATGGCAAGCCGCATCCGGGAGTGTATATTACGACTGCAAAGAAGCTTGGAGTAGCTCCAGAAGATTGTATTGCATTTGAAGATTCATTTAATGGAGTACTTTCTGCAAAATCGGCACGTATGAAATGTGTTGCCGTGCCCGATAAAAAGCTTCCAGAAGACAAAAGATTTTGCATCGCCGATCAGATCCTGCCGTCATTACTTGCATATAAACTGGAACAGTAATATGAAAAAGTACGATGCTGTTTTCAATCTTCTCACCCTTATTCCCAAAGGAAAAGTCACCACATACAAAGCGCTTGCTCAAAAAGCAGGTATTAGAAATCCTCGCTTAATTGGTTCAATAATCCACCAGAATACCGACGTTAAAAAGTATCCTTGTCATCGCGTTATTCGATCTGATCGATCCATCGCAAATGGATATGCGTTTGGAGGAAAACCCGCACAAATCAAACTCCTTAAGAGTGAAGGAGTCGCCTTTAACAAAGATTCCACTAAAATCCTCCCCGGTTATATTCTAAGTACTATACAATAAAACAATGCGTCGCCGGAATAACTCAAAAAAGAAAATTGCCCTGATTTCCGGAATAGTTTTATTCCTTATAATCTCGGTGGTCATCTTTTTCAAAATCTACAGCTTCTACAATAATATATATACGAAAAAATCTCCAAACATCCAAATTAAAACTCCGGTTGAAAAAACTGCCTACAACATTCTCCTCATGGGCTATGGCGGAGCCGGGCATGAAGGTGCGTATTTAACCGATACCATGATGGTTGCACACGTTGATACAAAGACAAAAAAGGCAACGCTCATTTCAATTCCGCGCGATATTTGGGTCAAAGTTCCTACTGATTCAGGCGATTCGTTTCATTCGAAAATAAATGCGGTGTATCAAATGGGCTTATTTCCAAAAAATTATCCCGATATACCCAAAAAATATCACGGCGAACAGGGCGCCGGTGAATTGGTTGGTCTTATCATAAAACAAGTTACCGGACTTACCGTTGATAATTATGTAGCTATCGATTTTACTGGGTTTGAAAAAACGGTAAATACTTTAGGCGGAATCGACGTGCCAGTGGCAGTTACGTTTGATGATCCAGAATACCCACTAACCGGACATGAAGCTGATTTATGTGGAAAACCAGAAAGTGATTTGCCAGAGCTTGAAAAAATTGCAACCGATTCTCCTGAAATTGCATTTCCTTGCCGCTACGAAACACTCCATTTCGATGCCGGAATACAACATATGGACGGTGCAACTGCCTTAAAATTTGTTCGATCACGTCATAGCGCCCAAGATGGCGGTGATTTTGCACGAGCTCGCCGACAACAACTTTTTTTAGAAGCGCTCAAAAGCGAAATTATTTCGCTTGATTTTATTCCCAAAATTATTCCCCTTATGGACGACCTGGCCGATCATATTCAAACCGATATCGATCCAGTGTTTGCAAATAAACTCCTTTTAGGCTCACAAGTTGGCAACGAATATACACAACGACAATTTGTTCTTGATGATGATCAATATATTCGAACAAGCTATTCAGAATATGGCCAGTTTATTTTAATTCCCAAAGCAGGAATTGATAAATGGAACTCTGTTCATGTAGGATTGCAGAATTTTATTGAAGGGGTGTCTGCAACTCCACGGAAGGTGAAATAACAAATGCAGGGGGTGTTGGCGTTGGTGTTGGTATAGCAGTCGGTGCAACAGGAGCAGGTGTTAACGAAAGACGTTCATTTTCATATTCATAATATACGCTAGTTGTTCCTACTCCAATAGCAATCCCTGTTCCCATAGCAAGAGCAGCAATGATAACTTTTGCCGTTGCTAATCTCACGAATAAATTCTGTGCGAGTTTGTTTTTGTCCTTGAACGAGTTCATAGGATCAGTATACACAGAATTTTGATATAATAGAGCCGTATCAAACGCTAGGAGAGGTCGCATAGTGGTCTAGTGCGGCAGTCTTGAAAACTGCTGTCCGAGCAATTGGACCGTGGGTTCGAATCCCACCCTCTCCGCAGAAAGAATTTACCCCGCTACCCGCTGATCATGCGGGTCAAAGATTGACGGCGCAACGTTTTCATTATTCAGAAACTGAGCAATTCGTTTACCACCAAATATCGAAGGCAAAATTCCAACCCCATTGCATCCCAGATTATATAGCAACACCTCATTGCATGGTTCCGGACCAATCCTTCGGATTCCGTTTGGTGTGTAGCCCATTAGTCCTTGCCACGAATACGCAAACTCAACATCTTCTGGCGGATACTTGTTGTAACTCTTTCTCAAGAATCGATCAATGGTAATATTAACCCTTCCCATTTCCGCATGGTCGTATAGAAATCTCTCTGACTCAGGCAATTCTTTATCGGGGCCTCCAACACAAATTAAGTCGTGCTGCTTGTTTACTTCATGCTCAAAAGGACGACGTGTTAAATAAAAGTAGCTATCATTTAATATATTATTTTTGTTTATTTTTTCCTTTGGAAAATAACTGATTGCAATGGGTTCGTGTTGTGGAGTTTGAACATAACCGGACATATACCCAACCAAACCAGTTACTAAATGATGAAACTGGGTGTTTATAGCCGGACCAGCTTCATTTTTTATGGCGAATTGTTCAAAGCCATTCGTGCAAAGGACAACTTTTTGAGCCTGCACTGTATGTTGCATAATTTCAAGTTCCGCAGCGTTTTCTTTAAGAATTACTTTCTTTACCACACTACCTTCATAAAACGCACATCTATCTTCATATTTTTGCGTTAAATATGTAAGTAATTTTTCAGTAAATAACGCACTATTCATACATCCTTTTTGGTACGAAAGCGATGCGATATAATCAGGATTGTTTGATTCCAGAAGTTCAAGAATTTTTGCTTGGGGAGCAACTGAATACAAATCTTGGTAAATCTCAGGAATTTTGGAAACATCTTCCCATTCATGCGCGACTACTATTTTTTCCTGGAATAAATGGTGATCAATCCTATATCGACTGCTTTTTAGATGAGGTAGTAGCTGCTCAAGGTTCGAAATACCTGCATAACCGATAAATCGAGAATGATCAATGTTCAAATCGGCTTCTTTTATTATCTGGTTGAGCAAATCCCATGCTGATTCAATCGATCGCTGTCCATCAATGGCACGCTCCACACCAAATTCTTCTACCATTTCAGGAAGTGGGCGTTCAAAGTAGCTGGTAATTTGGCCTGCATTGTGCCCCGTTGCTCCATGTGCAATCTTGTCGGCTTCAAACAACAAGACTGTTTTATTGGTGTTTCGAAGTGTAAAAAAAGCCGTTACTACACCGGCAATACCTCCCCCTACTATTGCAACATCGCAACTAACATTACGATCCAGTCCAATAATTGGTCTCGTTCGGGCAAGCTCTTTAATCCACGGAGAATTGTTTTGTAGCATGCGTAAAATTATACATGATTCCTGCCTTCAAGTATAATGCTCACTATGGAGCAAGCTATTCAGAAAAAACTCGATGCATTCTTTTCACAACATAAACAGCAAAAGTTTAAAAAGGGCGAAATTCTAATCCGCGCCGATAGTCAGCCTTCGGGAATACTGTACCTTACAAAAGGAACAGTTAAACAATACGCAATCTCCATGCAAGGAGTAGAGCAATTATTGACTATTTACAAACCCTTTTCATTTTTCCCCATGATATGGGCAATAAATAACACTCCTAATATGCATTATTTTGAGGCCCTTAGCGAAGTAACGGTATGGAACGCACCTAAGAATTCTGTTGTGGCGTTTATAAAAAAAGAGCCTGAAATACTGTATGACTTACTCAGTCGCTTGTATCGGGGAATGGGCACGTTACTATCACGCATTGAATATTTCATGACCGGGAACGCTTATCAGAAAGTTGTCTTTACTATCCTTAATACAGCCGCGCGATTCGGGGAAAAACAGACGCAAACGAGTGGTGTAATACTCCATACAACACATAAAGAAATTGCCGCGTTTTCTGGCCTAACTAAAGAAACAATCAGCCGTGAATCCAGAAAATTACAAGAACGGGGACTTATCGAAAACACAAATCACATCATTATCATTAAGAACATGCGAAAACTTGAAGCCGAACTACTTAACCACTCACTACAGTAATAACCTCTGTAGTCGGAATAATACGATTTCGAATATTTGAATCAGTCGGAAGTCCTGTTGGAAGCAAATACCCTTGCCACGTTCCTTCTCCGACGGAAAGTTCTAGGTGAATTTGATCCACCAACATCGGCTCATCCTTTACGTCGTAGAGTCTATATTTTCCAACCGCAAGAACCGTGTCGACTTTGTGAGTTTTGTGAGACGTAACAAGGATTTCTCCGATTTCTTTAATATTTACCCACGCAAATGTCTTCTTTTCATCTAGGATTAAAATCTTTGTTTGATCTTTTGTTTCAATGAGTTTGTAATTGCCCGTCTTGAGTACAGTTATCATACGGTGAAAGTATTACACGTGTTCTAATACTATTCAATGATCTAAATCAATATAAAGGTTGATTTGAATCATTGTTTTTACCGAAGTTATGTTCCATACTAAGGATGTTATCAATACTCAACTACATATATGTTCGCACAAGATATAAAAGAATTGACCAAGGAAAATACCAATTTCCGAAAAGTGTTATATACCGGTACTCATGCGCAAATTGTAGCCATGAGCTTGCTTGTTGGAGAGGATATTGGAGAAGAAACGCATGCTGACGTTGACCAAATTTTGTATTTTGTCAAAGGTTCTTGTGAAGCAACTATTAATGGAGAAGTTCGTTCGGTTGAAAAACACGACATAGTATTTGTTCCTGCAGGATCTTTGCACAATTTTAAAAACACGGGTGACGAGGACTTAAAACTTTTTACCGTGTACTCCCCACCCGAACATGCCGATGGCACTATCCATGTTACAAAAGCCGATGCTCAAAAAGCAGAAGGTCATTAATAAACGTATGAGACTACAAAATAAAGTTGCGTTAATAACCGGAGGAGGAACGGGAATAGGAGCAGGAATCGCCCACATGTTTGCCCGCGAAGGCGCACAAGTGGTGGTGTGTGGACGACGTGAAGACCCACTTAAGAAAGTTGTTGATGAAATAGATCAAAGCGGTGGAGAAGCTATATATTGTGTGGCCGACATTTCATCGCAAGAACAAATTCAAGAAATGATCGAAACGGTAACGATGAAATTCGGTTCCATTGACATTCTCGTTAACAATGCAGGGGTCTATATTCCCGATGACGTTACTTCAACAAGCGAGCAAGAGTGGGATCGAGTAATGAATATTGATGCTAAGGGTGTTTATCTAATGTCAAAAGCAGTACTTCCCGATATGATTAAAAAAGGCACCGGAAAAATAGTCAATATCGCTTCGATTGCCGGACTTATTGGTTTTGAAAAATCAGCAGCATACTGCGCTGCCAAAGGAGCGGTTGTTAATTTAACTCGTGAAATGGCCTTAGATTATGCGCCAAAAGGAATTTGTGTAAATGCCATAGCTCCAGGAGTAATTGATACCGACATGGCAAAAGCATTTTTAAGTAATGAGCAGGCAAAGCAGGGATTCTTAAGTAAAACGCCCGTTGGCCGAGTTGGTACTCCAGAAGATATTGCTTATGGAGCAGTGTACTTGGCAAGTGATGAGTCGAACTTTGTAGTTGGTCAAACGCTCGTTATCGATGGAGGATGGACAATCTCATAATTATATGAATTACATAACAAATGGGGCGGCTTTAGGAATGCTGTATGTTGCGTACCAAGCGATACATGGTGGCTACAAACTAATCGTAACGCATGGGTTTGGCATGCCAACGAGTCTTTTGAAAAGCTCTCCATTTACCTCGTATTTTTGGCCCGCCGTAATACTCATAGTTATTATCGGCGGAACACATGTAGTAAGTGCAATTACGCTCTTTAAACATCATCGACTTGCGGCTGAACTAACGGCCGTTGCCGGATTTGGCCTGATTATTTGGACATTTACGGAAATTTATATCATGAAAACCCCTCATTTTTTACAAGCGCTGTTTTTTGGCATCGGCATAGTTACGGTAGTTTTTTCATTTTTACTCATACGATATGGCGGAAAATAAAATATACACCTTTATTAAAGTGCTTGTGGTATTTGGAATTATCCTTGCTGTATATTTATTGTGGCAACAGTTTTTCCGTCCTGCATTTCAACCCTGCTATGTGAATAGTTTCATAAATTGCGACGCGGTAATTTCGGGTCCGGTTGCTAAAACATTTGGAATTCCAACCCCTCTGTATGGTCTTATCGGATACGTTGTTATTATGTACGCAGCTTTTTCACAGAGAGCTAAATTGCTCTTGGGAATGGCAACGTTTGGCCTTGTATTTTGCTTGTATATCGCATATGTTGAACTTATTCAATTACGAGTCATTTGCCCCGTTTGCATTTCGTGTCAAGTAATTATGATCGGTGTTTTTGTACTCGGGTTAAAACTACGTCGACGGGAATAGTAACGCACCCTCTTGGCTAGAATCATTACTTTAATTCATACTTCTTGACATGTATAAATGCGTATTGTATTATCCCCTATAGGGGGATATATTTACTAATATAAGCAACTAATGACATACCGACCAAAAGACTCAAAAGAACGAATATTGCACCGACTAAAGATCGCTCAAGGGCACTTAAAAAAAGTTATACAAATGGTTGACGACGATGCATATTGCATTGACGTCATCCATCAATCACAAGCCGTTCAAAAAGCAATTAAAGTAACAGATAGCCTTCTTTTGGAAAATTATTTACAGTGTTGCGTTTCTGATGCAATAAACAAAGGGAACAAAGACGAAGCCATTGCAGAAGTTATGAATATTTTTAAAAAAACCAATTAAAGGAGGTGAAAAAATATGAAAAATGAAAATGCGAAATTATATGGAATAATTGGGTTTCTTGCGGGAATAGTCTTAACGGTATTTTTTTCGTCAAATGCGGTGAATACTAACAATACTTCAATGATGCGAATGATGGGAATGCATACTCAAAATTCAACAACTGAAAAGCGAATGGTTGAAAAAGAACATGGTATGGGAATGGGTTCAAGCATGGACGAAATGATGGATTCAATGAATGTTAAAGAAGGAGATGATTTTGATAAGGCATTTATTGAGGCAATGATCCCGCATCATCAGGGGGCCATTGAAATGGCAAAAGTTGCTCAAACAAAAGCATCTCATGACGAGATTAAAAAAATGGCCGATGATATTATTTCAGCTCAAAGCAGTGAAATCGAAATGATGAAACAATGGCAAAAAGATTGGGGATATTAATTATGACAATCGACAAAATAGTAGTCGCAATATTTAGCGTGATTGGAATTGTATTTACTTACTGGTTCTTTCTTATGAAAAAAGATGAAGTTGTTGTTAGTGCTGAAGACGAAATAGAAATTGTGGTCGATGGCGGATATAGTCCGAGTGCAATATCTATTCCAAAAGAAAAAACAACGAAAATCACTTTCTTACGAAAGGATCCGTCGAGTTGTTTAGAAGAGGTGGTTATTTCCGATTTTAAGATCCGGAAATTTTTACCACTTAATAAAAAGACTACTATCGAGATAACGCCACAACAAATCGGTGAATTTCCTTTTACCTGTGGTATGAACATGTTCCACGGGAAAATAATTGTTACATAAACGTATGTCCAACATAAAACAAACATTTCCCATAAAAGGCATGCACTGCGCTTCTTGCGTAAGGGTTATTGAGCGCGCATTAAGTAAAACGCCAGGAGTTAGTAGTGCAGTCGTTAATTTAGCAACAGAAAAAGCGACGGTAACATACGATACTGAAATGTGTAGTGATGATCAAATTGCGTCCGCCGTCTCACACGTGGGATATACAATTGTGACAAAGGGAAATGCTGCTTCTGAAGATGAAGAAAAGGCGCAAAAAGCACAAGAACTCAAAACCCTAAAAAACAAAGTTACTGTTAGCTTACTTTTAGGAGGATTAATTTTATGGGGTAGTTTTCCGGGCCTTATGGAAACTGCTCCGGCTATCTTCAAAAATTTCTGGGTTCAGCTTCTCCTTGCAACGCCCGTTCAATTCTGGGCAGGTTTCGAATTTTATCGAGCAACAATTCCTGCATTAAAACATCGAACTGCAAACATGGATACGTTGGTTGCTTTGGGTACCACCGTCGCTTATTTTTATTCAGTATTTGTAACATTTTTCCCTAGTGTTGTTATGGATTTGGGAATGGAAGTGATGCCATATTTTGATGTCGCAACCATTGTAATCGGACTTATTCTTTTAGGAAGATATTTTGAAGCACGAGCTAAAGGCCAAACATCTGAAGCAATTAAAAAGCTCATTGGTTTACAAGCTAAAACAGCACGGGTTGTGCGAGGTAAACAAGAACTAGACATTCCCATCGAACAAGTCATAATCGGCGATGTTATACGAGTGCGCCCGGGTGAAAAAATTCCTGTTGATGGAATGCTTCTGGAAGGAGAGTCGTCAATCGATGAATCAATGATTACGGGTGAAAGTATTCCAATTGATAAAGTAAAAGGCGATATGGTTGTAGGAGCAACGTTGAATAAGACGGGAACATTTACGTACAAAGCAATGAAAATCGGACAAGACACCATGCTCTCTCAAATCATTAAACTAGTACAAGAAGCCCAAGGATCAAAAGCTCCAATTCAGCGCATCGCAGATTTAATTTCCTCATACTTTGTCCCCATCGTCATTATGCTTGCATTTGCAACGTTTGCTGTGTGGTATGTTTTTGGTCCTAATCCTGCTTTTTTACATGCAATGCTTAATACTGTTGCGGTTCTAATTATTGCCTGTCCGTGTGCAATGGGACTTGCTACTCCAACCGCCATTATGGTGGGTACTGGTAAAGGTGCAGAAAATGGAATACTTATTCGCGATGCGCAAAGTTTAGAAATTGCTCACAAAATAAATACGGTGATTTTTGATAAAACCGGAACACTCACCAAAGGACAACCAGAAGTTACCGATGTCATCGTAAGTACAAAGCAACACTCTGAGGAAGATGTATTACGCATTGGGGCAGCTATCGAAAAAGGCTCGGAACATTCACTTGCAGAAGCAATTGTAAAAAAAGCAGAAAGTAAGAAACTTACCCTAGGCAAAGTCGAAGGGTTTAAGGCAATTGCCGGACACGGGGTTACGGGCATACTTGATAAGAAACAGATTCATTTGGGAAACAGACGACTCATGGAAAAGCAAAATATCTCGATAGAATCACTGCAAACCCGCATAACAGAACTAGAGGTTGGCGGAAAAACGGTCATGATCCTTGCGATTGACGGAAACGTTGCTGGACTTATAGCCGTTGCTGACACAATCAAAGACTCAGCTCTTGACGGAGTAAAAGCACTGCAAGCTTTGGGAATAGAAGTTGTTATGATTACTGGCGATAATCAACGAACAGCGCAAGCAATTGCAAAAAAAGTTGGTATTAAGACGGTTTTGTCCGAGGTATTACCCGATCAGAAAGAGTCAGAGGTTCGAAAAATTCAGGTAACAGGTAAAAAAGTTGCAATGGTAGGCGACGGCATTAACGATGCTCCCGCCCTCGCAGCTGCTGATGTTGGAATTGCCATGGGCACCGGAACCGATGTTGCTATTGAAGCCGCAGATATTACGTTAATTAACAAAGATCTTCGTTCGGTAGCTAGTGCCATGCTTCTTTCCAAAAAAACCATGAGAACGATTAAACTCAATTTGTTCTGGGCATTTGGATATAATATATTGCTCATTCCGGTTGCTATGGGAGCTCTATATCCACATTTTGGCTTACTATTAAGTCCAATATTCGCGTCAGCCGCCATGGCATCAAGCTCAATATCGGTCGTTACCAATTCGCTACTCTTAAAAAGAGTTAAAATATAAGTATGAATCTCTGGGTCATATTCATTACTGGCTTAACTGTTGGAGGCTTAACATGCCTTGCTGTTCAAGGAGGGCTTTTGGCATCCGTTATTGCCGCACGCGAAGAAGATGAAATTGAAAAAGGAGTAAATACAAAAAATCCTTTTCTACCAACGCTCGCATTTCTTGGTACAAAACTTGTTGTGTACACAATACTCGGAGCTCTATTAGGGGCTTTTGGTGGAACAATCGGAATCAATGAAACTACGCAAACGATTATGCAACTTGTTGCAGGGGTATATATGATTGTTATAGCCCTAGATTTACTTCAGATCCATCCTATTTTCAGGTACGCAGTCATTCAACCACCCCGATTCTTACTAAAAAAAGTTAAGAACCAATCAAAAAGTAAAACACTATTTGCCCCTGCGCTTTTGGGAGCGTTTACTATATTTATTCCTTGTGGCACCACACTTGCCATGGAAGCTCTGGCTATAAGCTCTGCAAACGCATTTACCGGAGCGACAATTATGGCCGTATTTGTATTGGGTACTACCCCATTATTCTTTGGAGTCGGATGGCTTACCAGTATTCTTGGAGATTCATTCAGAGAAAAGTTTTTGAAAATTGCAGCTTTTGCAGTTTTATACCTGGGTATTGTATCGATAAACGGGTCGCTCACCGCTTTTGGTTCGCGCATAACATTACAATCTATTTTTTCTATGGATACTCGACAACAAGCTGAAACGAGCCAAAATGTTGAAATATTAGTTACTCCCGGAGGATATACACCTCAGTATTTTACTGTAAAAAAAGGTATACCAGTAACACTTACTGTCGTCAGTAAAGATACGTATAGCTGTGCTTCTGCATTCAGAATTCCTTCCCTGGGAATAAGTTTTAATTTACAACCAAGCGATACAAAAACAGTTACATTTACTCCGAAAGATGTCGGCACCATTCCATTTACCTGTTCTATGGGAATGTACACTGGCGTTATTACCGTCATATGAGTACCACTAAAAAAATAGCCCTCACTATCAACGGAATGCATTGTGCAAGCTGCGCCATGAGCATTGATTTTGATCTTGAAGACTTGGATGGAGTGCTTGCGACAAAAACAAACTATGCTCAGGCACAAACAGAAATAGAATTTGACACAAATAAGGTTACCCCTGCCCAAATTTGTGAACAAATCAAAAAAACTGGCTACAATGCTGTTATTGCAAATGGCCCATTAATAAAATAAAATTATCACCATGTCATCTTCATCAATTTCCAAAAGTGAAGCGTATGAGTTTTTAAAAACAATTCCCTTGGCTGTTTTTGGAACTGTTTCAAACGAAAATACACCTCATTTAACCACCCTCTTTTATATTGTCGACAAAGATCTTAATTTTTATTTCATTTCCCGTTCTCAAACCGCAAAGATCGATAATATTAAACGTGGCTCAAAAGTATCAATCGTCGTAAGCGACAGGCGTTCATTCACAACGGTGCAAGCTCAAGGAGTCGCCGTACAACTTTCGGGACTCGATAAAATTAAAACAATCTTTAAAATGTTCACCGATGTTTATCGGAATCAAGATATTATTGAAAAAGGGAAATTATTCAACTGGGCTCCCCCCATTGAAAACATAGGTAATGGCGATATTGTGATATATGAAGTAAAGCCAGAATGGGTTCGATACGCTGATTATAAAAATACCTCTCCACTAGATGGAAATGCAATGCAGGAAGTAGTGCTGTAATAATACCCCACCCACTCGTTCATAGTTTGAATTACTCTTTCCAATCTTCTACAATCAGTGCATGCTAGAATCACAGGACACACCTCAAGCACCACCAGAAGAACCAAAAAAAGGCTCAGTAATGGATAGATTACGCACACTTAGTACAAAACCTGCACAAACTTTTGACCGACTGAAAAGATTAAGAACCGCTTCTAAAACAGATCCTGTAGGAGCATTAGAAGAGCCTGCCGAAGATGAGTCTGAAACCGCAGCAGATACTCTTGTTGAGCCGCGCATAGTTGATCCTGAAATTGAATATCAAAGAGCGCTTGAAGAAATAAGAACTGACAATAAAGACCAAATTGATCCTTTCGATGTATTTAAGCAATTTACTAAACCAGATAGAAATGCAAAGCCCGAACGACCCGTAAGAAGATTCACCGCAATAGATAAAGCTCGACATAAATTACTAGGAATTCAAGCTCGTAGACAAGGTATTACAAACATAGAAGAATTTAATCGTTTAGTCGAATGTTTAGAAACAGATCTTGAAGGATTAAGGGAAGATGGCAGCTGTAATATGAATTCAGATAATATCCCAGTAATAAAAGCACTTCTTGATACAGGCGTTGATGCTGTATCTGTCATTAGAGCACTCAAATCCAATGCATATCTATACCGCGGATTACTTGATCCAGTGAATCTGAAATATGAATCTGATACTGCAGCTTTATTGAAATTGTTAAAAGCCCCGAACGTTCAAGAATTATTACCATTAATACAAGGGATGACACACCTTCCACACAGCAAATGGGAATTTAGATCAAGTACGCATACTCAAAGTCCCATTAGCACATTAATTAGTCTTGCAGAACAAGGAACTATTCCCAATTATCCTCCTGAATTTTTCGACAAAGTAGGAATCATCGCACGCTCGCTAGGAATAACAGTTCAAATAGAAGATCTTCCTGCTTTTGAAAGGCTTATAAATAACCCGGACAAACTGCAATTTCTAGCTACAACCATGAAAAGTGGAAATTTTGATGAATTTTTGAAGCAATATTCATATAAGGGCTTAATAATTGACGTGATGGACTCGTTGGAAACTAATGACTTAGTAGTCCCCCTTACAACATTGATGCAGTCGGGAATTAGTCTAAATAGTCGAAATGAAGAAGTTAGTAGGAGTGATTATGACAATAGATCACAAGATCAAATTAATCAAGATTTATTAAGAGTTGTGACAAGTCCTGAGACACAAGCTATTCTTGCAGATCAAGAAAGACAAGAATTTGCGCAAATTCTTATGAAAATGGCAAGAAGGCCAGTCACGTTCTCAGAAGTAAATGAATTATTTGAAAATAGAAAAGATTTCGTTGCACTAAATAATATGATTTTCGGTTCACTGGGTAGAAACTTTATAGGAGACTATAATACAGGAGATAAGATTAAAGCTCTCAACTCACTTCTAACAGGAAAAGAAGGACGAAAACACATTTTGTTAAGTCCAGGTTTTCAACAATTTATCATCGATTTGCAACAAACGGGTATAATTTTAGAACCTCGTGATTATTTTAGATATGAAGTTGATGTATTTGATTATCGAGAACATCCAAAACACCAGAGTGTAGTGGTTCAGCTCTACCAAGGGCGCGAACTAATAAAGCTATTAGATCCAGGAATATCAAAAAGTATCATTGAAGGCGGCAGGATAAGGGATGGTCGTATAGAACGCGAAATTGCCATGGCCGATATGCAGAGACTAAAGACATTCGACAGATATAGAAATACTTTCGAATTATTAAACGATGCTGGAATTCCGATACCACAAGAAAAATTACGGAACGCTGATTGGATTGCTCAAATTCAAGGTATGCCACTTTTATCACATGGTATGTTAAGACGAATTCCACCAGATCAAAAAAACGAGTGGGTAAAAAAAGCAATACAATTACCTTATTATGTTCAATGGGGACTTGAAAGATCATTTGAATACGAATGGCAAGAAGCTAGCGAACCCCCAACATTAAAGCCAGAAGAAATAGAAAAGGTAAATAATTTAGCAGAGTTATTTTCTTCAGCTGATTATTTCCCAAAAGATTATTTAGATAATAATACTGCCATTCAAAAATTGTACATAGCTCTTGGGCGGTATGAAGGTGACGTGCGCAAATTATTTCCTAGTGAATGTATCGATTTTTTTAAAAACATATATGAAAACGGTATTGATGCTCACGAGGACAAACTTGATTCGTTTGTAGGGATGCACTTCATTGAATCGAAACGCTTAAACTTTAATTTTTATAGTTTATTTACTAAACTTTTTAAACAAGATTTGGCACGCACCGATAATGAAGTAAAAAACGCAGATACTTTAATAATTAACGAAGACAACTGGCAATCACTGCTAATGGCTTATTTAAGAAATCAAGCTGACGTAGATAATTTACCTCTTATTTCCGACGAAAGTGCCGCAAAACTCAATACTCTATTTGAAGATCCAAAAACGAGAGATATATGCTTAAGTAATTTACGATCGAGCTGGCTCACCTACTTACAAAATGGCCAACCAGATGAAATGCCATTTTCTTTGCAATATTTGACTGAATACATAAGAATCTGCGACGGAGCAGGTCCATTGAGTCAATTAGAATCATTGTCAACTTTTATCAAATCATTCCAAGATGTATTATGCCAAACCCCAAAAGCATCATTAGAAAAAACTCGCCGTGATATGTTCCATGGAACCGCCGCAATGGAAGCACGCTTCGTTAAAGAACGCTGGTCAAACGAGGATAAGACTGATTATTATAATATTTCAGCCGATATTTTACAAGCAGAGCCACGTATTTTTTCAGATTATCTTGAACTCTTCCAAAAACTCGGTCCGGCCGAATTGAAACGCTTTTCTCGAGAAATATACCCATTATATCGAGCAAAATTAGCATTAATCGAAAGAGTTGATAGATCAGAGACAAAAACATTTGATATGCTGCATTTGATTAATTTGAAAAGAGATATTAAAAACTTTGGAAGCAGCCTAGCAACCGATCAAAATCCATTCGAATCACAACGAGCAAAGCTTACCGCTGAAATTATGGAATTATTTAAAGATCGCTTTGGAATAATTAAAGTCCCCGAAACATTTACCGCTGAACATATGCGTTCACTTACAAATGCATCGATGTATCTTGCTAATCTTAATGGCCGCACTACAACTCGAGAAACAATCTTAGGCTACTATTTGGCGTTATCCATTAACGATCGGTGGGATAGTTTTAGAAAAGGTGAAGTAATAGATCCTACAGAATTTGTTACTCCGCGAAAAGCGGCAGAAATACAGGCAATGCTAGAACAAAGAAAAAATGGAAGTCCCCTTACACCTGAAAACCTCGGTATTAGTGAAAAGGACTTACCTGAATTTATGGCGCTCCTACAACAAGAGTCTCAAAGTGTGATGATTGGAGATGTAGAAACCATAGATATTAAATTAAATAATGTAATTATTAATCTTCATGGTCTAGAAGACCCTGATCTTTATCCGGAAGCACTTGATAAACAACGACTACAGCTCGCACTTTCATTTGGGAGCAAAAGAATAGGATCAACGGCTGCTAAAATGTATATGGCATTAAAAGATTCAGGCAAAGCAGTTCAACTGACTCCAGATGAAATAGAAGTTCGAGACGAAATAATAAAAATATCCGAAGCAAATGGTCTTGAAATCACGGCAGAAAATATTAAGACCCATTTTCAAGATGGCATGAAACCGTTTTCTACTATCGCAAGTATGGTGCAATTTGTTCGCGAAAGTAAAGCCGAACCAAGTATTGACAAGCTCCGAGAAACGCTACAGCCTTCTCAAGAGATTATAGACATCTTTACTCGTTTGGGTGAAGATTTCAAACCCACCTCGGGAGCCTTAGCCTTATCACAAGATTTAAATTACCTAGATAATCTAATTGTTAAAAGAGAAGATCAATTAACTCCCGCCGAACGTGAACTCTTGGTCGGATATGTTGGAGTAATACGAGAACAAGTTATCCAACTAGAATCTATTCATGATCAGATAAAAAACAAATTCTCAAGCATGAAACAGGGTAATTCAACAACGTCTAACCCATTATTAAGAGATAAATTGGATCAGATTGATAGAATCATCAATAGCAATTCAACTCAACAATCGGTCACTGGTACTATGACCGGTAATTTAAATGTGATTATAGAAAATATGCGTGAATGTTTATCGTGCACCAGGCAAGGCGGGAATAACGATACAAACTTAACATTTGGTGATTCCAATAAGTTTTACTTATACAGTCAATCAGAAGCACAAATAAGAGGAAGTATTTCTGATGAGATCGTGTTCTTCGCACCAGTTACCCATGAAGATGGAACAACAGAGATGTCTTTTGTGTTCGACAGAGTGTACGGAACGAACACTCCACTTATTCTTACCAATCACGTGGAAACGGTTTTGAAAAAATATCGAGGTTTAAAAAAGAGATTTCCCCAAATCCAATTATCTGTTTTCGTATCTAGTTCTGCAATGGGTTGCGCTGGTCTTTCAGCAGAATTATTTAGTCAAAAATTACGTGAGCGTTTAGGAACACAGGCGACAATTGAACCTGAACAAGTTGAAGTAGATGTAGCTGAATCCGCATTTGGAGATCATTATGTGGAATTTGGCGGTGACACAAGAACAGCAGGAAAGAGGAATGTAGATGGACTTACAATAAGAATCTAAACCCACTCCTTCATATTCCCCTCATTTATCGCAAACGATTTTCCCTGTCCGCTCACTATTTTAAACGCGGCTTTACGTACGATCGCCTCTACTTTTCTCTCCACACTTCGAATTCCCGGGTCGTAGCCACTGGCGCGGGCGATTGCAGTCCATACGTCATCGGATACGGTCACCGCAGAGAGAGCTAAACCCGAATTCTGCAATAAATTAGGTAATAAGAACTTTTTTCCAATCGTAATTTTCTCCTCGTCGCTATACGACGGCATTTGGATAACCTCAAGACGATCTAATACGGCTGTGGAGATCGTCGTGGAGTTGTTTGCAGTCGCAATAAAAATGACCTCAGAAAGATCGAATGGGTAATCAATGTAGTGATCCGTAAAATGGGCATTTTGTTCGGGGTCTAAAAGCTCAATTAATACACCCATAATCCCCGCCCGGGCTTCGGGGGTCACGCGATCAAGTTCATCGAGGAGTATAACGGGATTTTTACTTTTACATTGCACCAGTGCTTTTATGATAAGTCCCGGCTCGGCCTGAGGAGTGACTTTGGAAAGTCCTCGCAGATCATACACGCTTGAAAGTCCGCCAAATGGAATCCGCACAAACTCCCGCCCAAGTGCTGTTGCAACGGATTTTGCAAATGTTGTTTTTCCGGTTCCCGCAAGGCCTACGAAGAAAAGGATTGGAGAGTGAATTGTCTGCATGGTCTTCTGTTGACGTTGCAACATGAGTACGGAAATATACTCCAGCACTCGGTGTTTCAAGTCATCCAATCCATAGTGCTCTTTTTCAAGTACATCTGCTGCCTTATTTATTTCCAAAACATCTGTAGTCCTTTTTTCCCACGGCAAACGCATAATCCATTCAATGTGTTTTGAGAGAATCTCGTTCGGGCGATCGGGTGTTACGCGCGCTAATTGCTCGGTGAGCTTGACCTGCAAATCCCCTGGTACGCCGATTTGCTTCATGTGGTCCAATAGGGAGGTATTGGAGCTTGTCATTGGGCTCGTTTGTGTTTTTTCATTAAATTCGTTGCTATCAATTTTCGTATAATTCATAATTAGCACTCTATTGAGCCACTTGACAAAAGTCGGATTTTTGTGTATAAATACCCCGTACCATTACAAATTTAAGTACCACATTAACTATATGGCAAAATCATCTACGATTCAACCCCTGTTCGATTTCGTGCTCATTCGTCCGTTACAAGCCGATTCCAAAACTCCTTCCGGAATCATCCTTCCCGACAGTGTTAAAGAAAAACCTCAAATGGGTGAAATTATGGCTATTGGTCCGGGCAAATTCGATGAAGATGGTGAAAAAAGAATTCCTATGGATGTAAAAGTTGGTCAGCAGGTTTTATACAAAAAATGGGGCGGAAATGAAATTAAAGTGGAATATGAAGAATGGTTACTGGTGGAACAAAAGGATATTATGGCGATAGTTAAGTAAACCCACTTGTCATCCTGAATCCCGCAAAGCGGGATGAAGGATCTAGGTGTTAAGTATCACACCGAGATTCTTCGCTAACGCTCAGAATGACAGATGATTATAAATTTTATAAAAACATATGGCAAAACAACTCAAATTCGGCGAAGATGCACGCGCATCACTTTCAAAAGGTGTTAACATTTTAGCTCGAGCAGTCGTAACAACGCTTGGTCCACGAGGACGCAACGTTGCGCTTGATAAAAAATGGGGCGCTCCCAGCGTTCTTCATGACGGCGTTTCGGTAGCCAAAGAAATTGAACTTGAAGATCCATTCGAAAACATGGGCGCACAATTGGTAAAAGAAGCTGCTTCAAAAACAAATGATATCGCGGGTGACGGAACCACCACTTCTACTCTTCTTGCCCAAGCAATTGTAAATCAGGGAATGAAAACGATTGCAGCCGGATCAAATCCTATGATTGTAAAACGAGGAATTGAAAAAGCGGTTGAAACAACTGTTCTGGACATTATCAAAATGGCTAAAAAAATTCCTTTGAATGACAAAGCTGCCGTAGCCCAAGTGGCTACCCTTTCTGCCGCTGATGAAAGTATTGGCGCCATGATTGCTGACGCAATTATGAGAGTTGGAAAAGATGGTGTGGTAACCGTTGAAGAAGGTAAGGGTTTGCAAGTCGAAATCGAATACAAAGATGGTATGGAATTTGATCGCGGATACGCTTCTGCATATTTCGTTACAAATCCAGAAAAAATGACCGCCGAAGTCGATGACGCGCATATCTTAATTACTGATAAAAAGATCACCGCAATCGCCGACCTACTTCCATTCTTGGAAAAATTTGTAAAAGTTTCTAAGAATTTAGTAATTGTTGCCGACGATGTTGAAGGCGAAGCACTTGCAACACTCGTTGTAAACAAACTTCGTGGAACATTTAACACGTTAATTGTTAAAGCCCCTGGTTTTGGTGATCGTCGAAAAGCGATGCTCGAAGACATTGCCATTTTAACCGGCGGACAAGTCGTTTCTGAAGACTTAGGACTTAAGTTAGAGAATATCGATGTCGACGTATTAGGTAAAGCCGACAAAGTATGGGCTGACAAAGATAATACTCGAATCATTGGTGGAAAAGGAGAAGCTGCTCAGTTAAAAGCTCGTGTTTCACAGTTACGTAAAGAGATTGAAGCATCAACTTCTGAATTCGACCGAGAAAAATTTGCAGAACGTTTGGCAAAACTTACCGGTGGAGTTGCGGTTATTAATGTTGGAGCTGCTACTGAGATCGAACTTAAAGAAAAGAAAGAACGCGTAACCGATGCCGTTGCTGCAACAAAAGCCGCTCTTGAAGAAGGCATTGTTGCCGGTGGAGGAACTACACTTCTTAAGGCTCGAAAGGGTTTGATTGCCCTTAAGAATTCACTTGATAGCGCTGAAGAAAAAGCCGGTGTAGACATTGTTTATAACGCGCTTGCCGAACCTATTAAAATGATCGCCCAAAATTCTGGTGTAGACGCCGGATGGGTATTGCGAACCGTTGAAGAATCAAAAGATACTGATCATGGGTTCAATTCCGTGACCTTAGAGTTCGGATCGATGCTTAAACAAGGCATTGTTGACCCTGCAAAAGTAGTTAGAACCGGTCTTGAAAACGCAGCGTCTGTTGCAACAATGATTCTAACAACCGAAGCTTTAGTAACCGACCTACCTGAGAAAAAAGATTCCACTCCTACCGGCGGCATGCCAGGTGGCATGGAAGGCATGGGTGGTATGGGCGGCTACTAAGATGCTCACAACCGGTCAAATTCTAAAAAAAGAACGCGAACGACTAGGATTAACGCTTGAAAATGTTGAAAAGGCAACTAAGATTCGTAAAAAAAGCCTAATCGACATTGAAAACGGTGATTTTAAGAAATTCGCTTCTAAAACCTACGTATTGGGAATTATTCGTTCCTATGGCGATTTTTTAAATTTAGACGCCCTTAAATTGGCGGCATTTTTTCGGCGCGAATATGAACGAACCGACGAATCGTCTTTTAAACAACGCGTAGGTAAGCAGGAACTTACTTCTAATCGAAAACGTGTGTTTGGATTCATTATTGCCTTGGTTCTCATTTGTTTCGGAGCATATTTTAGCTATCAAGTAAAACTGTACTTAACTCCCCCCGAAGTTACTATTATTTCCCCTACAAAAACTTCGTATAAAAATGAACAAAAAATTGAACTCGTTGGCAAAACAGAAAAGGAAGCGTCAGTTACGGTAAATGGAGAGAGGGTTTATACGAACGAAGAGCAAATTTTTAGAACATTTATCCCTCTAGTGTTGAAAGAAAATATCGTACGCATTGAGGTTACAGGAGCAAATGGGAGAAAAGCGACAATTACGAAGACTTTTTATAAGAGGTAGTCATCCTGAGCGCAGCGAAGGATCTCAGCCTGTCATTCTGAGAGAGCGTAGCGACCGAAGAATCTAGGTGTTAAGAAATTTTATGTCTTACTTCGTATATATTCTCACAAATAAGCTTTGCACAACTCTCTATACCGGAATCACAAACAATCTCGATCGCCGTCTCTTTGAGCATACCAATAAGCTCTCAGCTGGATTTACAGCTAAGTACAACATTAACAAGTTGGTCTACATCGAGAGCTTTTCACACAGCATAGAGGCAATTGCAGCGGAGAAAAAGATTAAGGGATGGACACGGATTAGAAAGATACGATTGATTGAATCAAAGAATCCTTATTGGGAAGATTTATTCAAGAAATTTAACACCTAGATTCTTCACCCCTAAAGGGGTTCAGAATGACAGCCTCAATAATACTCAAAATGCGCTTTTTCTTTTGCGGGTCTCCACCAGGCTTCGTTATTCTTATACCACTCAATCGTTTGTGCCAATCCTTCATCAAATTCAAACTGCGGCTTCCAGCCCAATTCACGGTTAATTTTCGTCCAATCCATAGCGTAGCGTCTGTCGTGCCCTGGTCGATCTTTTACGTATTCCAACATCGATTCATCCTTGCCCATGAGCTTTAGAATGTGTTTTACGACTTCAAGATTAGAAATATCTTCCAAGAGTCCTCCAATGAAATACGTTTCCCCTACTTTTCCTTTTTCTAAAATCGCCTCAATCGCACGTGCATGATCTTCTACATGTAGCCAATCTCGAACGTATAATCCATCTCCGTACACCGGAACTTTTTTATTATCCATTAAGTTAGTAATCGCCAATGGAATTAATTTTTCTGGAAAATGGTACGGGCCATAATTATTCGCGCAATTTGAAATTGTTATTGGCAACTCATATGTGTCATGGTATGCTCGAACCAAGTGATCAGATGCTGCCTTTGAAGCGGCATACGGGCTATGTGGATCGTAGGGAGTGTTTTCATTGAATTTATCTTTGGTTCCAAGTTGTAGTGCCCCACAAACCTCGTCAGTGGATATATGGTGAAAGCGAGTAATCTTATTCTTTAGTGCGGACTCTAAGAGAGTGTACGTACCAACTACATTTGTTTGAATAAATGGGGCAGCGTCTTCAATCGACCGATCAACATGCGTTTCAGCGGCAAAATGAACAACAGTATCCACTCTGCTCATTACGGAATCTACGGTTGCCCTATCACAAATATCGCCTTTTACAAATTCGTAATTCGGATTACTTGCTACTGAATCGAGTGTAGAGAGATTCCCAGCATACGTTAATTTATCGAAGTTAATAATCGTGTCATCCGGATGATTCTTGAGCCAATAGAGAATGAAATTTCCACCAATAAAACCCGCCCCACCAGTGACAAGCAATTTCATATTATAGTTTGGTTAAATAGTCTCCGCTATCAAGCTCTTCTTGGGTAAAATCAACCTGTTCATCTTTTAAATCTGGATCATATGCAGGTTCAGGAAGATTCACCAGCCACGCGTCTTCTGCTCCAATATTTTCCAAACCTGTTGGAACGTTTTTTGGAATATATAGTCGTTTTAAATTATCTGATGACAAAATATGCTCTTCGCGCTTTCCATCGACATACAAAATAATTTTCATTGTGCCTTTTACGCACATATAGCGAGCTGCTCGAACTTTATGTAAATGGTATCCCTTAAAGGCTCCTGGCTTTGCACATGTTAGATATGAGAGTGTAAATCGATCTTCTCGAAACAATTCAACTAAAAAACCATTTTCTTTTCCTTCTAAATCAAACGTTGCGACTTTTTTTGCGTCTTCTATTTGTACCGTATCAATCATGTGGCGTGGTGCAAACTGGTAATGTCACTATTATATGAGACCCACTCGTAAATAACAATATGCTATTATCAATATATGGCGTTTCTTTCATTACCGACAAAGAATCAATTTGCTTTTACACACACCGTATCGCTCAGTGGGGATGAAATAGTAACTATTGGAGCCAATCTTTTTGTAAAAAAACAGGGAAGTAGTGACTGGTCGCACCAAGAGATTTCAGAGTATTTTATCGGACACACGCTTAAGACGGACGAGGAGAAACACGATGCAGTCGAATTTCCAACTGCAAGTTTTGATCAGCATTTTTTTACTCAAAAAGGAAGCGAGGTTATTGTATCGCAAGGGCTCTTATTTTATCGGATTTATCCAACGGATACCGTATGGCATGTAACCGATCATCCGGTGCCCGAGCTTAAGGAGAGTACTTCGAAAGATGATTTTGCTCATAAACGCCTGCTTATAAGTCCTATTACCCACGTTGCTTTGGAAGGCAATGCCATGTTCATTGATTCTGGAGACCAAGGATTTAACTTCGCAATCGTTCAAGCACTTAATCCAAACCGAACGTTCCGCTGTAAAGCGTGCCATGCTTCATTTCAAACAAGCACGCACACTCGAGCAACGCCAATCTGTAACCAGTGCGCATGCGCGCAGTTAGCAGAGTAGCTCAATATATGCTAATTGAACAATTGTCACCGCTTATTACACTTGCGCTTATTTTACTCCTGGCATTTTTCGCTCATAAAACAACTTCTCAGCTATTCACCATAATCTATCGAGCCGTTCGTTCTGAAAAAATTGCCCTTTACATAGTTTGTTTCTTTTACCTTCCGGGAACATTTTTACATGAAGTCGCTCATTTACTTACCGGAATAATTCTTTTCTTAAAAGTCACTCGATTTACTATTATTCCCGTTGTAGAAAGGACACCGGGCGGGTACGGCGTTAAGCTTGGCTCAGTTACATACATTCAGCGCGATCCATTGCGAGGTTTTTTAGTCGGCATTGCTCCTATCTTTTTCGGCGTGCTTTTTTTCTACTTTCTCCCTTCATTATTTACGGAATTTGGAACAAATATAATAGGTCGCATGCTGGTTGGATATGGAGCGTTTGTGGTAGCTTCCACCATGGTTTCTTCCAAGCAAGATCTTCGCGAAGGAATTTACATGATTCCCCTGCTTCTTTTAGTAGGGCTTTTGTGCTATATTTTCCAATTTAACCCGCTGAGCAACCATTACCTGCTTGAGTTTGTTTCACAAATGAATTATCATCTATCAATCGCGTTACTCATTAATATTGGTGTTTACGCTGTCACAGCAATTTTCTTAAAACTATGAATTCAGTTTTTGCACAAGAAATTTCCGTAAATGGCACGAAAATCCGAGGACCACTATATAAAATCAATAATTTAGCCGATGTGATTACTACTATTATGTCGTTTGTTTTACCTATGGCAGGCATATTACTGTTCTTTTATCTAGTCTGGGGAGGATTTAATTTCATGCTATCCGATGGAGAACCAGAAAAAATTCAAGCAGGCAAAGATAAAATAAAAGCCGCGCTTATTGGATTTATGATACTCATCATGTCGCTTCTGATTGTTCGTCTTTTTAGCTTCATTTTCAAACTTGGAGGAGGAATCTTTTAACATGAAACCAATCATTCTTTCGCTCGGAGGAAGCATTGTTTCCACCCCGCAGGGAATTGATGTTGAATACTTGAAAGCTTTCAATCTTTTCATTCGGGAACATATTAAACGTGGAGAGAAATTCTTTGTAGTGGTAGGCGGAGGCACCTTGTGCAGGCAATATCGCGATGCCGGCCTCGAAACTATTGGGGAAGTAACCGATACCGATCTTGACTGGCTAGGAGTTCATGCAACTCGACTAAATGCCCATTTACTCAGAACCATTTTTAAAGATATTGCCCATCCACGGATCATTGAAAATTACTCGCGTAAACTTTCTGACCATCCTGAACCCTTAGTTATTGGTGCCGGTTGGAAACCAGGCTGGTCAACTGATTATGACGCGGTCATTTTAGCTCGCGATTATGGCGGCGAACTTATTATTAATCTTTCAAATATTGATTATGCCTATGACAAAGATCCAAAAAAATATGCTGATGCAAAGCGTATCGAGAGTATAAATTGGCAAGATTTTCAGGAAATTGTTGGAACTACATGGACCCCTGGGGCAAACGTTCCTTTTGATCCAATTGCCTCAAAACTCGCCCACCGATTGAATTTAAAAGTAGTCATTTGCAATGGAAAAAATCTAGAAAATGTAAGCAATATCATTAACGAAAAGCCATTCGCCGGCACCGTAATCTCCAACACTCTGTCTCCTGTATAATACCTTCATGCTCCTAACCAAAATTTCACTTCTTAACTTTCGAAACATCTCTCAAAAACAGAGTGAACTTCACAAAAATGTCACCATCATCACTGGTCCCAATTCAGTTGGAAAAACAAATATTCTTGAATCGCTATACTTACTCATGACCGGGAGTGGTATTAAAGATGAAAAGCAAGATGAACTAATCTCCATCGGACAAACAATCGCAACAATTGAAGGAGACATTCTAGAAAACGACAACTCAACCACATTTCGAATTTATTTGGAAAGGGGAGTCGCGGTTAAAAAAGTATTCAGCATTAATAAAACACAAAAGCGACTTTTCGAATATGGCAAACAAACAATTCCATCAGTTTTTTTTACGCCGAAACTCGTCTATGTAATCGATGGTGATCCAGCAAGCCGTCGAAAATTTATCGATCGAATCCTCTCTAAGTTAGATATTGAATATAAAAAAAGATTACATAATTATGAAACTGCATTGCGAAAAAGAAACAAAATTCTTGAGAAAGTGTATGACGTAAATAAACTTCGCGATGAGCTCCCTTTTTGGGACGAGTATTTAATTGAACAAGCAGATTATATTTGTGCAAAAAGAGAGTGGTTTGTAGAAAAGCTGAATACTGGAGTTCAAGTTACCAATCACGAATTTAAGCTAGAATATTCAAAGAAAGAAATGTCTAAAAATACACTCGAAGAAACATTTGATAAACAGTATGTGCTTAAATCTACTCGCGTTGGACCGCAACGAGATTCATACGAAATAATTCAAAAAAACTTACTCCAAAAAAATCCTGAAGAAAAGAATGTCCACCAATTTGGAAGCCGATCAGAACAACGACTGGCGCTCTTTTGGATCATTGTTAACGAGCTCAAACTCTACGAAGAGACTTTTACTATTCGTCCATTATTACTACTTGACGACATTTTTTCTGAACTCGATGAAATTAATAGAGAATACGTAATTGACCTGATAGGGAAATATCAAACGGTTATTACCAAGACTAACGAAGAAAAAATCAAGCTCGGCAAACTCCCCCACCTTGTAATTGATATGTCCTCCACAGAGTAAATCTCACTTTACATTGCTATGACGATATGTTATCCTTAACATATCATTTTCTAATGAATGGAGCAGAATATATCATAGAAATTCTCCGTAAAAAAGACACACAATATATTTTTGGGCTATTTGGTGACATAGAAACAAAATTCGCTCAAGCAATTTCAAACTCTTCAATAAACTGGATTGGCGTACACAATGAAAAAACAGGAGGGTTCATCGCCGATATTTATTCACGCGTTTCAAATAAACCGGGAATTGTATTCACGACCCTTGGACCAGGCGGCACTAACTTAGCGACAGCTTTAGCAAATGCCACACAAGACAGAAGTGCATTGATTGCAATCTCTGACCAAGTTGATGTTAAAGATTGCATCATTGACACACATCAATATATTGATTTTGTCAAAGCATTTCACCCGAATACTGGTATCACTAAATACACTGCACTTGTCAAGAATATTAACAGTTTAGAACATATATTTGATAAAGCATTTTATCTTGCAACTACTGAACCAAAAGGAGCTGTTCATATTAGTATTCCATCCAGTCTTTTCAGCCAACAACTTCCTATTACTTTTCAACGAAGAAATAAATCTTATCAAATAAAATACAACAATAAAAGCACCCTTTCATATAAAAATTTGCTTAATACAATAACTTCTCCTAAGCCAGGTCTTGTTATAGTAGGCGGGTTAATTGAGCGAACACATAGTCAAAAAGAGTTTCGAGATTTCGTCGAAAAAATAGGAGCTCCTGTTTTGAAAACATTCAGAGGAATTAATGCATTACCATCAAGTCATTCTCAATGCCTTGGAACAATCTCGCGACATATACAGAGTAGTTTTATCGAAATTGTCAAAGAAGTCGGATATGTATTGCTTGTTGGGTATGATTACAATGAAGGTGTTAAACCCTCCTTATGGGAACAAAGAAAAGATTCAGTTTACAATATAAGTAGCTTTGATAATAGAGTAGGTCAAGTATTTAATCCCCCAACCTTGATTCATGATATTCCTCAATTATTTCGAAAAATATTACATGATATTCCCGCAAGTAACAAGCGTCCCCATTTCCCTTTTGTAAAAATAGACAGTAATTTGAAAAAGCAAACAAAAAAAGCACTACAAGTAAGAAATGCAGCACTCCATCCAGGGCACATCATTAAGGCAATAAATAAACTCTATACCAATAACACAATTATTATTTGTGACGTCGGACTCAATAAATACTATTCGGGTCTTTTACTCAAGTCGACCTCAAAAAATAAAATCATTTTTTCTAATGGTCTCTCAACTATGGCTTTCAGTGCAGGTGCATTGGGAGCTAAAATTGCAGACCCAACAAAAGATATTATCGTACTCACCGGCGACGGGGGATTCTTAATGGATCTGCAAGAAATAATTACTTCACTTCAATATCGGCAACAAATTGTATGGATCGTATTTAATAACGGCGGACTTGGATTAATAGAACAGGCTCAAATGTTAGATGAATCTGTCGATGAAGGCTTTGGAACAGAATTTGGAAAGGTGAATTTTCAACAGTTAGCAACTGCCTTTGGCATTGCTGGGAAATATGTTCCTAAAGCAAAGGATGTATATCCAATTTTAAAGCGCGTTAAAGAATCGCATCAATCAGCAATTATTGATGTAAAAGTCGAATATAGAAACCCTTCGAATTAACTAAGAACTTCTTTTGCTAAATGGTACAATATACCCACTGGTGGGGTGTCAGAGTGGTCGAATGAGCTGGTTTCGAAAACCAGTGTAGCAGCAATGTTACCGCGAGTTCGAATCTCGCCCCCACCGCCAGAATATGAACGAGGAAACCGTAACAATTGCAGCTCCGCTTAGCAAAGAATTAACCCGTAGAACATTTATCCGCAATGTGGCAGAAAATCTGGCAGCAGTTACTGTGGGTGTAGTAACAGGAAACATAATTGTTGAAGGAAATGAGCGATTGTATCAACCATTGCAACATCTTAAAATGGATTGGGAAAGTGCGGGTGCAGAGAATGAGCAGTTCATGGAAGAGCATAAAACAGAGCTTCAAAATGTTCGACTCGGCTGTTCCCTTTCGCCCGAACAACTTGAATGGTTAGGAATTCATGATTCACCTGAACAAGTTCTTAATTATCTGCAGGAACTTGGCATTAATGAAGTTCGTTTAGGTCTCCGTTGGAATCACAGTGTGAATGAAAAAGGAGAAGTGGACTTATCTTACTACGCACCATGGATTGAACAGAGTTTGAAACGGGGAATGGACTTATGTTTGAATGTTGGCCCAATCAAAGTATTCCGCTGGCCCGAAGACCATGTGCCTAAAAGTGTTTTAAAAAGACTTGAACAGCAGGGAAGACTTCCTAAAAAAGGTGGGCTTATTGGACAAGATGATCCTATGGCCGATGAAGCTCTGGGTTATTTAAATGCCCTGCTCCCCGAACTTAAAAAACTTACCGGCGATCACGCCGTAACCATACAACCAGAAAATGAAGCGCATGTTCCATTTGGAGAACATGAATGGGTAGCAAGTCACGAATATTTTTTCAAAGTTTGCAAAACTATTAAAGATCACTTTCCCGATAGTCCTTTATTACTCAATAGTCCAGCGGTAAAACAATCAAAAAGTCCCTTGCCACATAAGTCGACTTTAGAACAAACTGCGATTGCTGCGCAAGCAATCGTTGCTGCCCGATCCGATTGGGAAGTTATTACAGGTGTAGATGTATATCCAGATACTCCTCAGAGCGCTAAAATTTCCATTTTAAACGACTTGCGAGTTGATACTCAAATGGCCGTCACCTCTTCACGAGGAGTAGATGTTTTACCAAAATATGTAGCAGATATGAATGCTAGTGGAGTTGGCATGGAAATAACTGAATTACAAGTAGAACCCTGGGGAGACAGAACAAAACCAGGAAATGATGCTCAATCACTTCGTTTTGCAGTCCTTCGATCGCTCCCGTTCGTGGATCCCTCCAGACCCACCACCATGCGCCTATGGGGAATCGAACATTTGTACGCACAAAGAACAAGGGGAGTGGAAACTGGCGAACATAAAAAAATAGTAGAATTGGTACAATTAATTAATTCTCAAGACAAACAACCATGATTAAAGCAATTATTTTTGACTTCGATGGAGTAATAATCGATTCATATAAAACAAATCTAGAACTTGCCATTCAATACAATCCTCATGCTACTGAACAAGATTTCATCAATCAGCACATGGGGAACGTTTTTAAAGATCCTGTTATTTCTTATAACCCCGAAAATCTTATTGAATGCTTTGCTTTTCAAAAGGAACGACTAAATGAAGGCCATCTATTTCCCATTAATAATGTAATAACTGAACTATATAGCAAATTTCCTCTTTTTATTGTTTCAAGTACAATAAAAGAGAATATTACCCACTTTCTCAGTCTAGTAAACTTACTTGATTACTTTAAAGACATACTAGGTGCAGATACTCATAAATCTAAATTAGAAAAGTTTCGGATCATTCTGGAAAGCAATAGTCTCAAACCCGATGAATGTTTGTTTATAACCGACACTGTCGGAGATATTCTCGAGGCTCACAAAGTTGGCATTAAAACCATCGCCGTTACCTGGGGATATCATAATGAGGAATTATTGAAACAACACAATCCGGAAGCGCTTGTTCATACTCCGGAAGAGCTACTTGAGACTATTAATCAATTTACTATTAAGAATATAATAAGTGAATAATCCTGAATACGATATTATAATTGCAGGAGGAAGTTTTGCGGGACTCTATTTAGCCACAATACTTCCCAAAAGGTACAAGGTTTGTATTATTGAGAAAGAGCCAGCTATCACTTCATTTTTAAATACTACTGGTTCTACATTGTTAGAAAAAGGAAAAGATATTTTTTCATTATTTGATATTCCAGAAGATACAATCATAAACCAATATGATACCTTTGCTTTTACTTCTCCACGCCAACACTGCTCAACGAAGTTTTCTAATCCAATTTGGTGCTTACTTGACATTGGAAAAGTCAAACAACATCTTATATCAAGTCTTGGTAGCAATGTAACTCTCATCGAGAACAGTGAGATTATTGATTTAGAAGAAAGTAATGCTGATGATTTATATCAAGGAGTGAAATACAAGAATCACAAGAATAATGACATTATTTATGTCACCGCTAAAGTCTTTGTCGATTCCACCGGTTCAAGTGCAATACTTGCAATGAAGGCAAATATTCAAACACCTAAACACTACTCTTCGTACTATCAAGTAGATGCCACTATCGATGAAAGCATATCGGCGGAAGATGTAAATCTGTATTTAGGTTTCGATTTTTGTCCTGGCGCATATGCGTATATATTTCCTCTTTCTAAGACTAAAGTTCGGATTGGCACAGGTATAACCACAGATTACACTAAGGCTGAAGTAACCTCTTCTGAGAACCTTTTCAGCAAATTCACCTCTTACAAGAATTTTAGACTAAGTAACATTGAGAATGTCGTAAATACTACTGTGTATACTGGCGGATTCATAAATAAAAATTACTGCAAAAATGTGATTTCGATCGGAGATTCTGCTGGTCACGTGTCACCGATATGGGGCGAAGGGATTCGATTTGCCTTTCACGGCGCAACTATAGCCAAACCTCTGATAGAACGGTATCTGGAAGGTGATACAGCAAGCTTTAAGCAGTTTAAAGAACAGTGGCAAAAGAAATTGGGAAACTCGCATTTATATGGATACTTCTTTCAATCCGTAATCGGCAAAAGGCTTGATACAAAATCTGACGATTTCGTCAAATATTTGAACAAGCTGAAACATCAGAATCCCGATCTAATTTTACGAGTCTTAAGTACTGAATTCGGCATATTTGATATCTCTTCTTTCATTCTACCTTTTCTTGTATAATCTTAATATGGATCCAATTAGGCTATTAATAATATTTCTTATAGTTTGCGTTGGAGGTGTATTATTAGAGATACTTTTGATGAGTTTGTATTTCAAACTCACTAAGAAACACTATAAAACACACCATTATGCTTTCGGCAAATATTTATTCTTCCTTATTTTTCCACTTCTTTCTGCACTAATTGTTGTAAACCTTACAAATATAAGAGTATTTTATGTATTCGTAATGTTCGCATTGGTTGGAACTTTCATGGAATACTTTATTGGTTGGGCTTATTTGAAAATTGAAGGCCAAAGGTTGTGGACTTACCATAAATATGCAATCTCAAAATTCACCAGTTTTTTATCTATCCCGTTGTGGGGCTTTATGGGTATCTTTTCGTATCTGGTAACAGTTGCTTTTAAAATTTAAAACAGTCGTAGTTCCCCGACTTCGATTTCATATGCTATACTCTTTTCACCATGGATGGCGCAATTGCAGAAATCAAATCTAAGCTCGATATTGCTGATTTCCTGGGAACATTCATTACGCTCAAAAAGGCAGGGCGGAATTATAAAGCCAACTGCCCTTTTCACAACGAAAAAACCCCCTCTTTTGTAATTTCCCCCGATCGCCAAATTTGGCACTGTTTTGGAGCCTGTCAAGACGGGGGAGACGTGATTACCTTTTTCATGAAGTGGGAAAATATTACGTTTTATGAAGCGTTAAAGGAGCTCGCTCTTAAGACCAATACAAAGCTAGTAACAACGGCGATTGAAGATAATGCATGGAAGCAAAAAGAGCGATTATTCACCATCAATGCCCTTGCTGCAAAATATTATAACTACTTATTAGAGAATCATGCTGTGGCGGCTGGTGCGCGGGAGTATTTAACGGAGCGAAAAGTTTCGGATAAATTAATCAAAACATTTTCACTTGGATATAGTCCTAATTCTTGGGACTCTCTTTTGTCCTTTATGGCAAAGAAAAAATATTCCGCACAAGATTTAGAAGCTGTTGGACTGGCGCTCAAAGGAAGTAAAGGATCATATTATGATCGATTCCGCGGTAGAATTGTTTTCCCATTAAAAGATGCTCGAGGCAATATTTTGGGTTTTTCAGGCCGAGCAATGGGCGAAGTGGAGGGTGCAAAATATGTAAATACGCCAGAGACTCATATATATCATAAAAGGGAGACTTTGTTCGGCATCGATATAAGTCGCGATGCAATTCGAAAAACAGAGTCTGTTGTTTTAGTTGAAGGCGAATTTGATATGATTGCCTGTTTTCGAGAAGGCATTGAAAATGCTGTTGCCATAAAAGGATCTGCCGTTACGCGAGACCAATTAACACTCTTAAGTCGTTTGTGTAAACATATAATTCTTGCTCTTGATAGTGATTTTTCGGGAAGCGAAACAATTAAACGAGCTATTAAAGATGCACAAGCCTTAGATTTCAAGATTGAAGTTGCTGTTTCAAAAGATGGAAAAGATCCTGATGAAGCATTTAAGAATAATCCAATTGGATACAAAAAAGTTCTGCATAATCCAGTGAATATTTATGATTTCATTATTGAAAATACGCTTGCACGTTATCCGAAAATAGACGCATTTGCCAAACGCGAAATTGCCGATGCAATTATCCCCTTTATTGCCCACATTGAGAATCCAATAATTAAGTCGCATTATATTCGCCGGTTAAGTCAGATTTTGGAAGTCGATGAAGCATCGGTTGATACCAGTATTCGTGACTTTTTGAAAGGTCAAATTACTAAAACTAATAAAAGATTTGTTGAAGAAAAAGCTGTTCCTAAAAAGCGACACGAAATTATTGAGCAATATATTTTATCGATGGTATTTCAGAATGAAAAACCCCGAGAAGTTTTGGGTCGACTTGAAGGATTCATATTACCTGAAGATTTTTCGATTGGATCGTACCGCAAAATATATGAGAAGTTACTAGAGTTTACCGGCGATGTAATTAATCCGCAGGAATTTGAGCGACTACTACCAAGTGAACTTATTAGTTCCTACAATAGCTTGTTTCTTTTTGAAAGCGATACAGTGGCGACAGTTGCAAACGATTTTGACCGATTTTTATATGAATTTAAGAGAATTGCGCTTAAAAGGCGCTTAAAAGAACTTATTAATACTCCCGAAACAAGCGCGGCGAACACAGATTCCGATAACACAATGATCCAAAAATTGACCGATGAATTATCTGCAGTGGAAAAAAAGCTCGTAGTACTGTAAAATAACAGCTGTTGAGTGTCCTGACAGACGTCAGGATTGCTCTCCAAAATTATTTATTAATTTTGGCCCAATATATGTCTTTGCAAAAAATTCCTAAATCAATCAAAGAACTTCTCAAGCAAGGAGAAGAAAACGGCTTTTTAGTTCTTGATGACATCTTCTTTGTTTACCCCGACCCAGAACACCATATTGAAGAAATCGATGACTTATTTGATAAGTCAATGAAAAAAAAGATCGATATTTTCGAAAACGTTTCTACTCGCGACGAAGAAGATGCAAAAAAAACAATTGAAGAACTTGAGCGAGAATTAAAACAGCTTGTCACTATACGTCACGGAGAGTCTTTAGATCCTATCAAAATGTATTTGAAAGAAATTGGTCAATATCCATTGCTACAATTTGAGGATGAAATTAAACTAGCAAAAGCCTACGAAAAGAAAGACCTTGATGCCCGTGAAAAACTCATTAAATCAAACTTACGGTTAGTTGTTTCTATTGCTAAAAAATATTTAGGTCGCCGACTTTCGTTTTTGGATCTTATTCAAGAAGGAAATCAGGGTCTTATTAAAGGTGTAGAAAAATATGACTGGCGCCGAGGATACAAATTCTCAACATACGCTACGTGGTGGATTCGACAAGCTATTACACGTGCCATTGCCGATCAATCGCGAACCATTCGTATTCCGGTTCACATGGTCGACAACATTAATCGGTATTACAAAATTCAACGAAAGCTTATTCAAAAGCTTGGCCGAGATCCTTCTAACGAAGAAGTTGCAAAAGACATGGAAATTTCAGTTAAAGAAGTTGAGAACTTGATCAAAATCTCACAACATCCAAAGTCACTTTCTACTCCAATTGGTGATGATAAAGAGACTACATTAGAGCAGTTCGTTGCAGATACTGATCAACCAACGTTGTATGATACGGTATCCAAGGAGTTCTTACGAGATTACTTAAATGAGGTACTTGATACTCTATCGGAGCGTGAACGAAAAGTGCTTATTATGCGATTTGGTTTAGATGATGGAAAAAGTAAGACGCTTGAAGATGTTGGAAAAGAGTTTAATGTTACCCGTGAACGTATTCGACAAATTGAAGCAAAAGCTATTCGAAAACTTCGCCACCCAACCCGCGCACGAAAGCTTAAGGATTTTGTGGAGTAATTAATTACTCTCGCGTTCAAGTCCAGGACAATTTGCAGCGCGAATATCCATTTGAGTACTCGACTCACCAAAAGAAGTACGCATACGAATAGTACCACCCATATTCATGAAGCTCGATCCAGGAGATAAAGGTGTGCATGTAAAAACTACAAGAGCTGTAGTTGCAAGGTAATCTCCATCTTTGATTTGAGGCGGTACCTTACTTAAACGACTTAATCGTTCTGGACACGCATGGCACTCAGGAAACTTTCCTGGTCCTAAAACTTCAAATGACATGATGTAATAATGTTATCCCTGAGGAGGAGTTACCGCGCTTTGCGCTTGAAATCCTGGACAATCAACTGTTCCTCTAAATTCAACTCGACCAAATTCTTCTGTTTGTTGACTATTAATTGTCAATCTTCCGACTGGTTTAATTGACATTTCTACATGACCAGCCATTGAAGGTTCGCACACAACTTCAACGACATTACCAACTCCATCAGCCTCCAATTGTTCAGCAACAGCTTTACCGTGTATTGAAGCAGATGGACATGTTTCACATTCCGGATATACGCCTGGAACTCGAACGTTTCTGTGATCAGATAATCTTATATATCTTTCCATATTTATATTATTAATTTCCTTCCAATAGGCACGTATTATAGCATATAATGGGGTACCATGCAACTTACCCCCACTCAAACTAAAGCAGTAAAACATACTAAGGGACCGCTCCTACTCATCGCCGGTGCTGGTACTGGAAAAACAACAGTTCTGGTTGAAAAAATAAAATATCTTATTGAAAAAAAACTTGCAAAACCTGAAGAAATCCTCGCTCTCACATTCACCGAAAAAGCTGCAAAAGAAATGGAAGATCGGGTAGACAAAGCATTACCTATTGGATTCTTTCAAACAAACATTAGTACGTTTCACGCGTTTGCGGATAAGATATTGCGCGATGAAATAATCCACATTGGCATGTCGCCTGCATATAAGCTCCATACACAAGCGCAAGCAATTATGTTCTTACGAAGAAATATTGGAAATTTAAACTTGCACTATTTTAAGCCACTTTCTAATCCAAATAAATTTTTATTTGGTTTACTGCAGCATTTCTCACGACTTGCGGATGAAGACATCTCGCCGGAGTCATATAGCGTGTTTGCTGCCAAACAAAAAGTTGATAAAGAAAAGTATATGGAACTTGCCAACTCATACTCTGCGTTCGAGAAGTTGAAACGAGCTCACAACGTTATGGACTTTGCGGACCTTATCAGCTATACACTTGCCTTGTTTAGAAAACGGAAAAATATTCTTAAGGATTATCAAAAAAAGTTCAAATATATTTTAGTCGATGAATTCCAAGATACTAATATTGCTCAGTATGAGCTTATCAAACTGCTCGCTCCGACAAAGAAGAATTCGAATCTAACAGTTATTGGTGATGACAATCAAAGCATTTATAAATTTCGTGGTGCATCCATTTCTAACATTCTTACATTCACCAAAGACTATAAAAAGACAAAGCAAATTGTTTTAACTGAAAATTTCAGAAGTACTCAGGCTATTTTAGATGCATCATATAAGTTAATTAAAAACAATGATCCCGATACACTTGAGGCGCGTCTCAAGATCTCCAAAAATCTTGTATCAAAGGTTGCTAGCAATGACTCAACTCCCCAATTCGAAATTCATCCATTTGTTTCATCAGAGGCTGAACAAGTAGTAAAAAGAATCTTAGAGATTAAAAAAGAGAACTCAGTTCTCACTTACAACGACTTTGCAATTCTTACCCGGGCAAATAATCATAGCGAGCCGTTTATTAGAGCATTATTAAAAAAGGGGATTCCGTTTCAACTTCCCGGACCGGGAATGTTGTTGCGTCAACCGGAGGTTAAAGAGCTAATTGCGTATTTGGAGGTTTTGTATGACATTAACAACTCTGCGGCGTTTTATAGAGTTACTCAGATGGATGTTTTTTCGATTCATGAAATTGATTTGGCTCGTTTGGTTTCATTTAGCCGAAAAATTGGACTTTCTCTCTTTGAAAGCGCTCTTATATATCTAGGATTCTCATATAAAGATCTTGCCGATGAAGAGAATTCACACTACAAACCACATATTTTTACGATGCGAAAAAATTCCAAAGAGAAACTCTACAAACTCGTTACACTTGTAAACCAGAGCATTAATCGCATTAAGACTGATTCTGCCGGACAACTACTTTTTTACTTTCTCGAAAATAGCGGATACCTTACAAAAATATCTCACATTACAACAGAAAAGGATGAAGATCGAGCAAAAAATATTTCTAAGTTTTTTAACAAATTAAAAGCCTACGAATTACAAGAAGAAGATGCTTCAGTAATCGCCGTTGTTGATTTTCTTAATTTAAGTATGGAACTGGGCGATAGTACCCCGGTTGATGAAGATGATTTTGAAAGTACTAATGCAGTCACCATCTCGACCATACATGCTGCTAAGGGACTTGAGTTTGACACCGTCTTTATGGTGAATCTTACTGCTGGTCGCTTTCCCACGTACGATCGTAAAGAGCAAATTCCCCTTCCGGATGATTTAATAAAAGAAGTGTTACCTGTAGGAAATGCTCACCTACAAGAAGAACGCCGATTATTTTATGTGGGAATGACTCGGGCAAAGAGCAGATTATTTTTGAGTGGTTCAAGTTTTTACGGAGAAGGGAAGCGAGAACATAAAATCTCACCGTACGTTTTAGAAGCTGTAGGGGAATCAGGCATTCAAAAAGCACTTGTTTCAGCGCAGGATTCAAAAGGACAACTTGCTATCTTTGATTTACCTAGTTTACGAAATTCATTTGGCCAACTTGCCGATGATGATAAACCGGTTAAGGCAAAAAAAGTGAAGCATATCCCCCGTGCCTTTTCATTTTCACAGATACAAACATATCTTACATGCCCGCTAAAATATAAGTATCAGTACATTCTCAAAATACCCACCTCTGCAGGATCAGCCGCATCGTTTGGAACATCAATTCACAATGCGCTGCAATTTTTTTATCAGCAACATATGCAGAATTTGCAACCCACTCTCAACACACTCTTGGAGCTGTACAAGACCAACTGGGTTCCTATTGGATACGGTTCAAAGAAATATGAACAAGAAATGAAATTTGAAGGAGAACGAATTTTGCGAGAATTCTACAACACATACCATAGTGAAACGCTTAAGATCGCTGGGCTTGAACAGTGGTTCAAAATTAAAATAGAAGACGGAATTTACATTTCTGGAAAAATCGATCGCATCGATTATTTAAATGACGGAAAAATAGAAATTATCGATTATAAAACTGGTAAAGTTCCAAGTGATGCTGATTTAAAGAAGGAAATGCAACTGTCACTGTACGCCCGTGCAGCAACCGACCCTAGTTTGTTTGGAAAAACGCTTGATAAAATAACGGTTAGCTACATTTACTTCCAAGAGAATAAAAAAGTTTCATTAACAAAAACGCAAAAAGATTTAGATATTGTTATGACGACTATCGATGACGTTGTTTCAAAAATTCGAGTAGGGAAGTTTGATGCACATGTAGGACCATGGTGCTCATGGTGCCCGTTTAAGATTAACTGTGAAGCCTGGCAATAGTTACCCCATTCGTAGCACTTTCTTACGGAAAGCATGAGCCACGTTATACAGTTTGTATAGCGTCTGAGATATAATTAAATCTCGTCCGCTTACAAACTCAACAAATTCTGTTCCATATCCATGTTTAAATCGAGTAAATCCGCTCCACGAATCGGCCGGATCATAATCAGCTGGCAACGACCCCCACATGTCAAACTTGGTACAACCATTTTTTTTACCAAATAAAATTGCTTCCCACATGAGTAAATTAGGAGCCATCATGCTTCTGTAATCTACCGATGAACCGCCATATGGATAATATAAGACGTCGTTAAATGTAAAGAGTTCATAGCAGGCTAGGGGAGTGAGTTTTCCTTGCGCTCTAAATAACGCAACCAAAATGTGTGCCATCTTCCCTTTTAGCGAATCAAAAATAATTTTGTGGTATTCCCTATTATGACCATAATATTTCTGACGAGATGCCGTGTCAAAAAATAGACCGGAAAAGATTTTAAATCCTTCATCATTTGTCATTTCGCGAATTTCAACACCTTTTTTTTGAGCAATTCCAATGTTATAGCGAGTCTTTGGCTTAAGTCGCCTAAGCAACTCCCCTTCCGAAAGTGTAAGGTCAAGCATTTGCGTCCATTTTGGGAATAATGGATGGGGCGATTTTACCAAATGAGGATGAAACGACTGACTTGGCTGCCCCTTAGTAACATAGGGTTCAACTTTAATAAAGATACAATTTCGCTTTTTGCCTTCCTTTTGTAAAAAATGTAAAACATCTTTGTTTGGAAAAACACTACGAGGCAAATATCCAATCGTAAACGGTAATTTCGGAATCTGATGAAACGTTACTTGAAAAACATTTTTTAATGTTTCCTCATTATATTCTCCAATCCTCAAAACTCGAAGACCCATTTTTTTTCGGGCTTCACCCCATTCCCACGACTGTAATGGATGAGGCGCTACAGAATTGTATAATTCGTGATCAAAATCATCAGATAGAATTTCTATTTTCATATATTAGTCCCAATTGGCAACCGGATCGGAAGATGCTGTAATTGTATCATTTAGGAAACGTGATGTTTGACTGTAATTTCGTCGGCCAAACATAAATCGTTTTCGAGCGTGGGTAATATAAAGCTTTTCTCGAGCTCGTGTAATTCCTACATAAAAAAGTCTACGCTCCTCTTCCAATTCATACAGATCGTCAACAGCCCGACTGTGCGGAAGAATTCCTTCTTCAAGACCTACAATAAACACAAATGGAAACTCCAGCCCTTTTGCCTGATGAAGCGTCATTAAGTGAACGCCTTTTTTATCGCGGCGGATTTTTTCATTTTGGGAATATTCAGACTCGACTAGTGCAATTTGTTCCAAAAAGTCATGTAACAAGGGAAAATTTAGGGCAACCGAACGAAGTTCCTTAATGTTTTCTAAACGGGCCAAATCATCTTCTTGCTCGCCGTTATACAGTTCTGTATAACGAGTTCTTTCAAGTATCGCGTCGATAATCTCTAACGTGGGGGTCGTGGAGAGTTTGTCGCGTAGCACCTCGTACAACATTTCAAAACTGGCAAATCGCCGCTTTCCTATTTTCTCGACGCGAGCTTTTGAAACAGAATCTTTTTCATTCGCCAGTAATCGCAGGTATGACAAAACATCTTTCACTTCTTTTCTTTCATAAAACCGTGTTCCGCCAATAAGTACGTAGGGAATTCCCATATGCAAGAATGCCTCCTCAATTGCCCGCGACTGAGCGTTCATGCGATACAGCACCGCAAACGAGTCGTATTCGCGATTCCCTTGCGAAACAGCATTTTCAATTTGCGCTGCAATATATAGAGCTTCGTACTCCTCATTTTCAAGCTCTTCAATAACAACCTCTTCCCCGCCGCCTTGCTGAGTAAATACTTTCAATATTGGATGCGTTTCATTTTGGGAAATTATGTCATATGCAAAATCAAGAATTTTTTGAGTTGAGCGATAGTTTTCTTCCAAATAAAATGTTTGAGAATCTTCAAAATCATCTTTAAATTTTTCTAAGTTCTTAATCTGCGCGCCCCGCCAAGAATAAATGCTCTGTGAAAAGTCTCCAACAATCGTTACATTCCCCTCTGCTCGACCGAGCAGCTTGGTGAGTAAGTACTGGGCAAAGTTCGTATCTTGAAATTCATCAACTAGAATATATTGAAATTGCTTCTGATAATGTTCAAGAACTGCATCGTTTGACTTAAGAAGATTAACAACTTTATAAATTAAATCATCAAAATCGACTGCATTATTTCGCTCTAATTTTTTTTGGTATAGCTCGTAAGTTGGGCCAACCATTTTTCCCAAAAAATCCTTAAACATATCCTGATATTTTCCCGGTGAAATCAACTCATCCTTTGCACTCGAAATTCTGCTCAAGAAAAATGCGGGCGTATACTTTTTGTCAATCTCGAGTTCTACTAAAACTTCTTTTATAAGAGATTCTTGATCATCACGGTCATAGATGATAAACTCCGGATCAAGTTGTGCATAGGGAGCATACCGACGCAATACTCGTACTCCAAACGAATGAAATGTTCCAATAAAACCAAGCTTTTCTCCAACTCGCTCTTTCATTTCCGCAGCTGCTTTATTAGTAAACGTAACCATCATGATGTTTAACGGATTTACGTTGTGATTTTGAATCAGATTTTTTACTTTGCTCGTTAGTACGCGAGTTTTACCTGATCCTGCTCCTGCAAGAATAATCGAAGGTCCTTTTACCGCTTCTACGGCTTTGCGTTGTTGGTCATTAAGTTCAGTAAATGTAAATTGAGACATATAGTTAGCTACCGCCGTAAGTGCTATAATCATACCATGAAATACATTATTGCCAACTGGAAAGCGCACAAAACGCTTGCTGAGGCAAATGAATGGATGGCAGAATTTGTAAAAAATGACTTTTCGGAAATTAAAGACGAATTTAAAATAATCATCGCCGCGCCTTTTCATACTCTTGAGAGCGTTAAGAGAGTTACTGATCAATATACATTTATGCATGTTGCTTCCCAGGATGTATCGCGCTACGAAACGGGAGCGTACACCGGCGAGATATCTGCTCAGATGCTATATGGACTCGTGGAATACTCTGTCATCGGACACAGCGAACGTCGCAAGCTCTTTAACGAATCAAATGAAATGATCCATCAGAAGGCAAAATATGCAAAAACATTTGGAATTGAACTAATTGTTTGCGTACGGTCGAACGAGGATACCATTCCCGCTCATACTAAAATAGTTGTCTACGAAGAGTTATCATCTATTGGAAACGGCAACAACGAATCAATTGAGAATGTTCTAAATATGCAAAAATCAATTGATCCTCAAAATAAATACTCATTCTTATATGGCGGGTCGGTTAATGAAGATAATGTGGCAGACTATATTTCCCATGACTCTATAGCCGGAGTGTGTATTGGAACTGCTTCTATTAATCCCCAAGAATTTTATGCTACTATTAAAGCTGCGCTGCTATGAAAAGAAATCGAATCAAAATTCTATTGCTCTGCTTTGTTGCGTTTGCAGCGTTAGCATATTTCTTAATTCCTTTTTATAGGCTTGCTGGGAAAATTACAGGACACTCTCCGCTTCGACTTATTTTCTTAAACAATCGCTTTAAAACTACCGATAACAAAGTAAATATTCTCCTTTTGGGAAAGGGTGATGCGATTCATGATGGACCAAATTTAACAGACTCTATAATAGTTGCGTCATACGATGTAAGTCAGAAAAAGATTTTTACCATCTCAATTCCTCGCGATGTTTGGAGCAGCACATTAGAAGAAAAAGTAAATGCGGCTTACGCTTTTGGAGAGGCCAAGCAAAAGGGCGGCGGCATGATTCTGGCAAAATCCGAAATTGGGGCGGTTGTTGACTTACCTATCCACTATGCTGTTGTAATTGATTTTGATAAATTTAGTGAAATAATTGATCTTTTAGGAGGACTAGATATTACTGTTGCGCATGCGTTTGTAGATAATGAATATCCGATAAAAGGTAAGGAAAATGATGAGTGTAATGGAGACGAGGAATATAAATGTCGCTATGAAACCATTCGATTTGAAAAAGGACAGCAACACATGGATGGACAAACGGCCTTAAAATATGCACGCTCACGCAATGCCAAAGGAGAGCAAGGATCCGATTTTGCACGCGGTCAACGACAGCAGCTAATCATCGGCGCGCTTGCAAATAAAATTCTTGGCGTAATAAAAAGTGGAAGTGCTAAAAAGCTTGAAGCACTCTATGTCGAGCTTGATAGTGCTATTGAACGCGACATTGAAAATGAAGCATCAGCATTCTTAGTAAAGAAATATTTTCTCGCAAGAAAAACAGCACTCATCAACATTCCCCTTTCGGAAGACTTGTTTGAAATCCCATCGGTTGACGATTATTTTGGAAAATATGTACTTGTTCCAAAAGACTACGACTTCCCTGCGCTCCATAAATATATTCGATGTAAGATGGATGAGAACGGATGTTGAATTATAACACTAGCGCAAGGGCTACGAGTAAAAATGGAACTATCGCCAATAACACAAAATGTGAAAAGCCCCCACTTGCCGGTAATGATGGATTTGCAACGACGGTCGTAGCCTGAGCAGATTGCGTTGCCGCGAGCGTTGCTGTTGCAACAAGAGCTCCTCCCTTTGCAGTATCTGTAGGAGAGATTCTAAGAACTTGCGCCGGCGTTCCCGATAAATCAAATGGAATTTCTACAACTTCTTTAAAAGGCGATGTCGGAGAAACACGTTTAATATCAATAATCTCGGCTGGAACTGCTGTGGGAACTTGTACTGCGGGCTTTGTTGAAGTAGTTTTTTTGTCGCCATACAACAATCCTGAAATAACAATTATGGCAAGAACTGCTATGATCGCCAACAAAACAATTACAAGCGTTTTATTAACTCCTCCATGTTCTATCGTATCAATGTCTATAAGCGTTGCGTGCTCAGGTGCCATGTGAATATTCCCATCAAAATCAGGAATTTCAGGACTAGTCGTTACTTTTTTATGAAAAAATAAATGACGAAGTTCGAATAAAAGAATGAATGTGGTACCCACCAGTGCGAGTATTGCAATAATACTTATTGAAGCGAGAAAATTTCCTGCATCCATATTAGAAAATTAAAATTAAGCCAAGGCCAAATAATATAAGCATCGCACTCATCATACTAAACATACTAAAATCGATTCCTGAAGGCAACAATGTTGGAGCCGGTGTTGTTTGCGATGTAGGCAAAGCATCAGTAGGATCAGGAGTAGTGCCTTCGGTTGGAGCCAACGTAAGAGTAGGCGTAATGAGTGAGCCTGATGGCGTTGCTTCACCCAACACTGCTTCTCCGCTTTTTGGAATGGTAAAAGTTTGCGTTACTGACATTAATTTTCCATTCTCATTTTTACTTTGTGCTATCACTGTTTGCGTACCGCTCTTTAAATCAAAAGGTGTACTTAATTCAAAAATCCCACCCGTATCAGCGGTTACTTCAAATGAACGTTTCTGCAAAGGAAAACTTATTTTCACCACATTCCCTCCAATAGCCGATCCTTTTACCAATGGTCGCTTGCCTGGAATTACCGCACTATCTTTCGGATAGAAAATTTTCAATTCTCCATTTTGCGCAGTTGCTCCACTTGTCTGAGTTGTCGATCCTAATACCGGTTTCTCTTCAAGTGCGTCGTTGGTTAAATTACTATCTAGTCCTACAATAATAGTTTCCTGAAACGGACTTGTTTTAGAAATAGGCGCAGAAACTTTAGCTTTTTTTCCTTGTTCATTCTCGAAGCGTAACGAGATCACGTCACTTCTCGCTGGATTTAGAGGAGTCCCACTGCCCTTGTCATACAAGCAACAAAGTGAAACTAGAAAGCTTCCATCGGGTTTTGTAAATCCCCCGAGAACATTCGCGTCACCTATTTTAGCGATAAGAAGCATGTCTGCAGCAGCCTTTCCCGACGAGTCCGTGATTTTTCCATAAACAGGCGGAAGCGAAGTGGTTATTGCCGATGTTGCAAGCGTAGAGAAAGAAAAGTAGGGATCCGCCAGCGGCGGAGAAGATTCACCCAACAACGTATCACCTTGTTGGATGGAGATAAAATATTTTGTATTCGCTTGTAAGTTACGTAACGAAAAATAATGGAGCTTTCTGGGTTGTTTATTTGAGTCGACATCATGAACATCGGACGCCGCAATTGTTTTATTATTACTATCCCATACGGTCACTGAATCGACCGAGGGAGTGGTAGTTTTCCAAAATAAATCAGTACTCGTGGCAGTAACATTCAGCGCGGTTACTTCAAACGGTCGCTCGCTTGAAGCCCCAAGACTTTTAGTAGGAGCAGTTTGCTGCTTCAAGAAAAACAACGGTATCGAAAAAATAATTGCTACTAAAATAAGCACTAGAATTCCCGGCACTCGCCGTTCGCTTTTATAATAATTGTAATAATCACTCATCTGTTTTTGATTGCAAAACGTCTAATATTGATGTGTCGATTGTTGCTGTTTTCATGGTGGCCGCAGGTGTCTCTACAGGAGCAATTTTCTGTGTGGTACTAATATGATAAATATCAGCAATAATCCATGTAATGATGGTAATAAACACGGTGACTGAAATGATTAATAATTCTTTTTGTCTCATATTATAAATACGCAAAGTCTACAACAATATCAAGTCGCACTGATGACGCCGATTCTGCTGTAGCACTAATACTTACCATGTGCAAATTTTTAATTGTCTTTATTCTTCGCTGATTTAATAATTCTCGAACAAATGCCTGAGCTTGTCCAAACGATCCATCAATTTGCGTATTTACACTAAATGTTTCTGGTGTTTTTCCGTTTGTTTTCAAATTGATTCGGGCGATACCCACATTGGTCATACGAACACCCGTTTTTACTGCAGCATTTTGCATAGAAATTAAAACGCTTTGCGTGTGAGGACCTTCGGGCAACGCTTGATCTAATAGATCTACTCGATCTCGTATCAGCTCAAGCTTAGATTGTGTATCGATGAGTTCATTCAAATTCTTTTCATATACCGCATCAACCGTTACCAAATCTTTTTTTTGTCGATCCAACGAAAATGCAATTCCTAGAACCGGTTTAATAACAAACCACGCAAAGAATGATGAAATTGCAAAAAACAAAATTGCATATGAATAATCCTTTACTTTTTTATCTTGAGTCAATTTTAAAATTAATTCTTTTGTATTCATAGATCAATCACCATTGAAAAAACAAAGCCATCTTGGCCTTTTACTACTGTGTCAATTCGTACCAACTTAAATATTTTCTTTTTCTGTAGTGCCGCGTTTAAATACTTAACTGCTTCAACCGTTGTCGACCGTCCTTTAAAAGCAATATTTTTCTCAGTTACATTAAAGTCAAATAATATAATCTCCTTTGGAACAACAGTGAAAATAGTATCAAGGCGCGACTGAAATGTATTTTGAGTAGTGATTTGTTTTTTTACATACTCCATTTTCTCTGAAACTTCTGCAGCTTCAACTATAATCGGCCGAGTAAGCTTTATAATTTCCTGCTTCTGATTAACGCGCTCTTTTAAATCGACAATTTGCTGATCAATGGTAAACCGAAAGAAAAAAACAGAAATAACTACGATTTGGGTAATAACAACGATATACCGCAAATAATGCAGTGCAAAATATAGAATCTTCTCGGTAAAACTCTTGTTTTTTTCAGGCAAGAGGTTTATTACGTGCTTGCTCATTTTTTCTTATTAGCAGATTTCGTAACTCGGGACTTTAAGCGAGCGGCTTTGTTTTTATGCATAACCCCTTTTTTGGCGGCTTTGTCGATCAATGAAATTGCTTTTGAAACTAAGCTCATCGTTTTGGCTCCTTTTGCTGCGACGCTCTTTTTAGCGGTTTTTACGGCAAGTTTGTATTGCTTCTTGTACGTAAGATTTTCTGCAGTTCGTCTTTTATCTTGTTTTAGTTTTTTCTTGGCTGATTTAATAATTGGCATATGATTCACCTCCTTTTACAGTGTAAATAATTGCTAACAAATATACAAGTTGAGTATAACAGACTTAGCCACAGTCTGTTATACTGGAATTGACCATGGACACACTGCTAAATAACACGAAAAAGATCATTTTCCACAAACAAAAGGACATTCTTGCAGGCGCGATTATTTTATCACTCATGACAGTACTGTCGAGTATATTTGGCTTTGTGCGGCTCCATACACTGGCTACATATTATACTAAAGAAGAATTGGGCATTTTTTTTGCCGCTTTTCGAATTCCAGATTTTGTATTCGAAATGCTTATTACCGGCGCGTTAAGTAGCGCTTTTATACCTCTTTTCACAAAATATCGTCAAGACGATGAAAAGCTTACTGAAAATATTTCTACAATTATTAATTTTATTGCAGTTTCACTCCTCACACTCATAGTCGTCGTCATTTTCACTGCCCCATTCATAATTCCCATCATTACTCCAGGATTTGATGCGCAGAAGAATGCTAATGTCATTATTTTCACTCAAATATTAGTATTATGTCAACTTCCCTTTATGGTAATTGGGAATATTTTTTCTGGAATAGCACAAGCTAACAAAATTTTCTTTATTTCCGCTCTCGCTCCCGTTTTATATAACGTTGGAATCATTCTGGGAACTATTTTTTTACATGATTCACTGGGAATGTATGCGCCTATTGCCGGGGTCGTAATTGGGAGTTTGCTTTTCTTTCTCACGCAACTTCCTGTTATTTTCTTTGTTCAATTTAAATACGCATTTCTTTCATTCAAGAAGAGTGTCCTTCGAGAGTTTACGCATATTTTCACACCACGATTACTTTCTGTATTAACAACGCAAATCGACCTCACCATTGATCTTTCACTCGCAACCCTGTTTGGACCTGCGGGAGTCACTATCTATTTCTTTGCCCAACGACTACAATTTTTCCCGGTTTCATTTTTGGGCTTGGCATTCGGCCAGGCTTCGTTGCCGTATTTAAGTGATTTGTTTAAAGAAGAAAAAATGGATGAGATTCGCAAAATATTTGTTTCGTCAATTCTACAATTACTTTTCTTATCCATTCCCATATCACTTTTTTTTATTTTTGCTCGAACACCACTTGTTCGATTATTTGTTGGAGGACAAAAATTTGACTGGGAAGGAACCGTACAAACCGCGCGCGTTCTGTCCTACTTTTCAGCCACCCTCCCTTTTCATACAATTTTCTATTTCATAACACGGGCTTTTTTTGCGATTCACAATACTAAAACACCATTCATCATAAACTTCACCGCAAGTATAATTAATACAATACTAAGTGTTTTATTTGTGGTATATCTTCATTTGCCTATTTGGTTTCTTGGACTCTCATTTTCAATAACTATTGTTATTAATATTCTTTTACTTCTACGTGCCTTCCACCGAGAGATCAAGGGATTTGATACGGTCAAACTTATTGTTAATACGAGTAAAATCTATTTTGTCGCTCTTGCATGTGCCGCCATTTCATTTCCCATTATGAAACTTCTCGATGGACTAATCATCGATACATCACGCACGATCAACTTGTTCATCTTGCTTATAACCACTGGCTTGCTTTATACTTCTTTATACTTCTTCATTTGTTGGCTTCTTAATATTGAAGAAATGTATATTTTGGGAAATCTACTTATTAAAATGCGTGCGCTTAAAAAAATGTTGAGTGAAATGTACACCGACGGACGATAACCTTATGCAAAATCACGATCAAAAAACGCGAGATGCTATTGAGACAATTCAAAAGCAACTGCTAGGAAAAAAAATCACATATGCCGAGATTTTTAATTTGATGGATGAAATTTCGCATCATCATATGAGCGACGTTTTAACCACATATTTTGTAGCGTCTTCGTTCAGAGAGGGCTTTTCGGATGAGGAACTTTATTTTTTAACCAAGGCGATGGTCGAAACCGGGAAAAAAATTAATTTTACGGGAATTGTTGCCGACAAACACTGTATTGGTGGAATTTCCGGAACGCGAACCACAATGCTGGTGGTTCCAATTATTGCAGCTGCGGGATTTAAAATTCCCAAATTATCCTCACGAGCCATTACTTCCGCATCAGGTACGGCTGACACTATGGAAACGCTTGCAGATGTTACGCTTACTGTAGAAAAGGTTCATCATATTGTTGAAAAAGTAGGCGGATGTATTGTGTGGAATGGCGATATGGGAATCGCACCGGCAGATGACATTATTATTAAGGTTGAAGAGCCTCTTAATTTTGAATCATATGACAAGGTAATAATATCGATTATGGCAAAAAAGATTGCTGTTAGCGCAAATCATTTAATTCTTGATATTCCTGTAGGACCCACTATGAAAGTACATAATTTTGTAGATGCCGAAAAAATTGCAGCAAAATTCAAACGCCTTGCAAAGCGATTTGGTATCGAAATTATGGTGGACATCAACGAAACGCATGAGCCATCTGGTCGAGGTGTTGGTCCGATTCTGGAAGCGCGCGATGTGCTGCGAGTGCTTGAACAAGACCCGCTACGACCATTAAAACTTGAAGAAAAAGCGCTGCGACTGGCTGGAAAATTACTTGATAGTTGTTTTGCCGATGCAAAAATAAAAAAACAAGGTGAAGAAGAAGCGCGTACTATTTTACAATCAGGAAAAGCGCTAGAAAAATTTAAGGAGATCATTAAGGCCCAAGATGGAAATGAGCATATCTCATCACGTTCATTGCGTCTTGCTGCGCATGTTTCACATATTGAATCGCCAAAAAAAGGTAAAATTATAGAAGTAAATAATATTAATCTAAATACGCTTGCCAAAGTGCTTGGCGCACCAATCGACAAGAAAGCCGGTATATATTTACTAAAACGCCGCGATGAAATGATCGACAAAAATGAACCCATGCTGGAATTCCATTCAACTGATAAATATCGACTAAAAGAGGCACTGGATACATATAAACACATTCCAGTGTATACTATAGAGTAAGAATATATGAAATTCAAAAAACGATATATTTTGCTTCTTGTTTTGCTCATAGTTGGATTCTCATCCTTTTTAGTTTATAAAGAGGGTAGTTTGCCAGTAGATAAAGCTGACGATACTTCCAAGATATTCATAATTGAACCCGGATCAGGTGTAAATCGAATTGCTGATGATTTAGATAAAGAAGATTTTATTCGAAGTAAACTGGTTTTTTATTTTGTGGTAAAACTCAATGGCCTTGAGAACAAAATCCAAGCAGGCGATTTTAGACTAAGTCGGTCCATGAGCGCACCTGAAATAGCCATGACACTTACAAAAGGCACGCTTGATCAGTGGGTTACCATTATTGAAGGATTGCGAAAAGAGGAAATTGCCCAGATTCTAAGTGAAAAGCTTGGTATTGATGCCGAAGAATTCATTCAACTTGGTCGTGAAGGATACTTATTTCCTGACACGTATTTAATTCCTAAAGGATCTTCTTCAGAGAATGTGCTTGCAATTCTACAATCAAATTTTGATAAAAAATACACGCCCGACATGCAAAGTATTGCTGCTCAAAAAGGGCTTTCCGATGAAGAAGTTATCATTCTCGCATCCTTAGTAGAGAAAGAGGCACGAAGCTTTGAGAATAAAGTAAAAGTAGCCTCAATTATCGTAAAACGCTATAAAAAAGGGTGGTCACTCGATTTGGATGCTACTATTCAATATGCGCTCGGATACGATCCAATCAAAAAGACTTGGTGGAAAAAAGCTGTTAATCACGACGATCTAAGCACAACTTCTCCATACAACACGTATAAGAAAGTCGGTCTTCCTCCTACGGCAATTTGTAACCCCGGACTTGACTCGATAAACGCAGTTTTGCAAGCGGATCCTAATACTCCCTATTGGTTCTACATATCATCACGTGATGGAACAACAATGCATTACGGACGAACACTTGAAGAACACAATAGTAATATAGAAAAGTATTTGAATTAATTTACCGCATCGGGTTCAACTCCACCATCCATTGCACTTTGTCGGCGAAGTACTTCACGAGGTTTTGAACCTTCAGCAGCACTCACAAATCCTGCCTCTTCAAGCTGGTCTAACAGTTTTGCTGCACGGGCATAGCCAATTGAGAGTTTCCGTTGCAATAGCGATGATGATGCCTTCCCAAACGAGCTCACGACCTCAACAGCCTGCCCAAAAAGTAAATCCTTCCCTTCACTACCCCCACCAATCATGCGCCCTCCTTGCCCACGTACGGCTGTATCTTGACTTATTACCTCTTCAGTGTAATGAACAGCTGGCGCATTTTTCTTTATGAACGCTACTACAGCGGCCGCATCTTTTTCTGACAAAAATGGACTTTGAATTCTGCGTGGCTTTGCTTGGTCAGGCGGTAAAAATAACATGTCGCCTTTTCCAAGAAGCTTTTCTGCACCCGGAGTATCTAGCACAACTCGGGAATCGATCATACTAGCCACATTAAACGCAATTCGCGAAGGAATGTTAGCTTTCATAAGACCCGTAATAACATCGACCGATGGTCGCTGCGTTGCCAAAATCAAGTGAATTCCTGTGGCTCGGGCCATTTGAGCAATACGAGTAATCAGTTCCTCAGCATCACGCGCAGCAAACATCATAAGGTCTGCAAGTTCATCGATAATGAACACGATGTAGGGATATTTCTCAATATCAGGTAGCGCATTATACCCTTCAATATTTCGAGCCCCAACAGTTGCGAATTTTTTGTAGCGGTTTTCCATTTCTGCTACGGTCCATTTAAGCGCAGAAATGATTTTTTCAGGTTCCACAATAACTTCAGTCATTAAATGTGGAATTCCGTTGTACAGGCCAAGTTCCACTCGTTTTGGATCGACTAAAATAAGTCGCAAGTCTTCTGGCTTCGTTCGGAATAAGAACGCACAAATCCATGCATTTAAAATAACTGATTTTCCAGCTCCCGTGGTTCCAGCAATTAGTACATGAGGCATTTTCCCAACGTCGGCAACTTGAGGAATTCCGGAAACATCAAGACCAAGTGGAACCAGTAGCGGATTTGGGTTTTTTGTCATTACATCTACTGAAAGCATGCGTTTGAGAGACACTATTTCACCTTTTTTATTTGGGATTTCTATACCTACTAAGGATCGTCCAGGAATGGGCGCTTCAATACGAACTTGCCCCGTCGTTGCCGCAATAGCAAGTGCTAAATCGTTTGAAAGAGCCATGATTTTTGACAGCTTCGTTCCCATTACAATTTCAAGCGCATATTGCGTTACCGTTGGACCTTTGTTTACTTCTACAACTCGCGCACGAATTCCAAAACTATCAAGTGTTTGTTCAATAATTTCCGAATTTTTCTTTACGTCTCCCCGATCAGCTTCGGTTTGAGTAACATCTGAAAGCAGCGCAAGTGGTGGAAACACCCACGGTGTTTGGGACTTAGAGAGTGGGCGCATTGAAAGATCATTCGGAATAGTCGTAGTTGCGTGAGTTGGAATAACAGTAGGAAGCTTTTTCTTATCTTGAATATATTCCTGATTATCATTACGAGAATCAGTGCTGCGTTTAGAGAATGATCCGGCCACATCGCCAACTCCTGAAAAGGTATTTTTTAGCATACCCGCAACAAATGCGAGTAGCGAGTCGATGGAGGTGTTTAAAAAGATGATAAGTCCTACAATAAACGTTGTAAGTAGGATGATAAGCGCACCAAACATAGAAAAGTCTTGAACGAGATTATTAAAAACAAGTTTTCCAAATTCCCCTGATCGAAGAAGTCCGAGCACTGCGATAAAAAGCAAAAAAAGTCCGATCGAAAGATTGAATTTTACAATCTTTAGCTTCTTTGAATTAAAGAAGTGGGAACCAAAAAGCAATATAATCACAGGTACAAACAGTGCCACAAAGCCAAATCCGGTAACTAAGCGATTATTTAGCTCGATAAGCACACTTCCCTGCTGTAGAAACGAGAGGAACAGGAGTAATGACGCTCCTACGGTAATCAGTCCAAGGATCGTAAAAAACGTTCGCTGATTAATTTTGAGCTTTAAAAAAGGCAATCGGATTTTAAAGAATTTCTTCGTTCGAGCCATATACAAATATCATTGTACGCTATATACGGCTCGCATGTCAAAGCGATTCTTATTGCGTTTGAGCTTCTGTTGGAAGCATGATCAAGTTCACGCGTCCCATTTGGTCGATTTGTTCAACCTTAACCCGTACTTTGTCGCCAATTTGCACAACATCATGCGGATCTTTCACAAATCCTCGACCCATTTTGGAAACATGTACCAAACCCTCTTTGCCTGGTAGGAATTCAACGAATGCTCCGAATTGTAAAATGCGTTTCACTTCGCCATCAAATTCTTCGCCCGGTTGTACTTGGCGATACACATTTTGAACGAGTTCTGCTGCCATATCGACCATTTTTCGGTCTACACCTGAAATGCTTACTTTACCGTCGTCGGTAATGTTAATTTCAGTTTGGGTTTGAGCAATAACACGTTTAATATTCTTTCCACCTGGTCCAATGATTTCGCCAATCTTGTCTTCCGGAGGAGTCAAGACGACTACTTTTGGAGCAAATGGTGAAACATCAGCTTTTGGAGCGCTAATTACACTCTCCATTTTTTCAAGAATATGAAGTCGAGCTTTTTTACCTTGTTCAAAAATCTGCTCGATCATTTTTTCGGTTAACCCTTTATTCTTAACGTCAAGCTGAATAGCAGTAATTCCCGTTTTTGTTCCGGCAATTTTGAAATCCATTTCGCCTGAGAAATCTTCCAAACCAACAATGTCGGTCAAAATAGCATAATCGTCGTCTGATCTGCTTACGATTCCCATAGCAACACCGGCAACTGCTTCTGTAATCTTTACACCAGCATCCATAAGAGCAAGCGATGATCCACATACGGACCCCATTGACGATGAGCCGTTTTCTGCCAAAATTTCAGAAACAACACGCATGGCATAGGGAAATTCATCAACACTTGGCAACACCGGTTCTAATGCTTTTTCAGCCAGTGCACCGTGTCCAATTGCTCGGCGACTTGGACTCATCATACGACCAACAGTTCCATATGAATATGGACCATCAGAATAATGATGCATGTATCGTTTGGTTTCCATGCCATCTGGACCTTCAATGGTTTGCTCAAGAGTTGAGGAACCAAGCGTTACTGTTGATAATACTTGTGTTTGACCTCGTTGGAATAGCGCAGAACCATGCGTTCGTGGCAGCAAAGAGGTTTCAACAACGATTGGTCGAACTTCATCAAGGCCGCGGCCATCAGGACGTCTTTTGTTCGTCAAGATATTTTCTTTAATGTTTGCGTAGTTATAATACGTTACGGCTGAAAGAATCTGCTTTTTATCGTATTTTTCTTCTAACTTGCCATAAATATCTTCAACAACTTCGTTTAGGAGTTCGCTGTCAGAACCAGCGGTGACCGCCGCACTCTTGATTGCTTTATCAAGAACGTCTACATAGTCGCTCTTAATGAGGGCAATAACTTCATCATATGTTGGAGCTTCTTTAGCAACTTGCTTTTCTTTTCCAACTTTAGCGGTTAATCCACCAATAAAATCGATAATTTTTTTGTTTTCGGCCTTTGCCATCTCGATTCCCTGCTTAATAATATCTTCAGAAACCATTTTGGCGTCTGTTTCAATCATAAGTACTTTATCGCCCGTTGATGACACTACTAAATTCAAACTAGAATGCTCTTGTTCAAGATCCGTAGGATTCAAAATTAATCCTGCATCGGTGCCTTGCGTAGCTGATTGTACATATCCAACTCGCATTGTGCTAATTGGACCAGCCCATGGAATACTTGAAACATGCAAAGCTGCAGAAACTGCAATTGCCGATAAAATTTCTGGGGAATTTACTCCATCAATCGAGAGCAAGGTAATAACGACCTGCACTTGGTTTTTGTAGTTTTTTGGAAACAACGGTCGAATTGAACGATCGATTAATCGGCCCGTCAAAACAGCTTCGTCGGAAGGTCGTCCTTCGCGTTTTACCCATCGTGATCCTTTAATAACGCCACCTGCATACAGTTTTTCTGCGTATTCTACTGAAAGTGGGAAGTAATCGATGCTTGGATTTTCAGCTCCAACGGCAACAGTTACTAACACTGCAGTATCGCCAAGAGTTGCGTAAACCGATGAGTCTACCGCTTGAGCAAGTTTTCCGAATTGTAACGTAAGTTTTTTATCGTCGATGACGATTGATTCTTCAATCATGTTCATAATATGTTAAGAAAGCACTGTCGAGTACAAGCAGAAGTGGTTTGGATATTGAGATTTGAAGCTAATACCATCTGGCATTAATTCCGAATTTCAACATCCACGCTCCGCTAAATCAACAATAAATTATAAATGTGCCTAATTACTTAGATAAGTTTACCTTTTTAATGAGCGCTTTGTAGCGATCATTGTCTTTTTCGTTTAAGTAGTTCAAAATTCTTCGTCGTTTTGAAATGACTTTTAATAGTCCTCGTCGTGAATGATTATCTTTTGGATTTTGTTCCAAATGCATTGTTAAGTTAAGAATTTTATGGGTAGCCAACGCAACTTGAACTTCTGGAGAACCAGTGTCGCCACCTTTGGTAGCAAATTCAACAATAAGTTCTTGTTTAGAAGCACCAGCAATCCATTCGGGGCTTTTTGCACCTGCAGGAACTTTGGTTTCTTTTGCAACAGGAGCTTCTGCTACGACTTCAGTTTTAACAGCTTTTGGAGCCTTTTCTTCTGAAGCTTTTTCAACCTTTTTAGCTTTAACAGGAGCCTTGGTAGGAGCTTTCTTTACTTTTTTATCTGCCATAATTGCTCAAATTATACTGTAATGGGGCGATTTATGCAAATGGTAATACCATGAAGGTTGCATTCGCCTCTAGAACGTGCTAATCTGATATCTCAACATGGATACACTACTAGATAGGTCTCCTCATGAAGTTTCAAATAATACTCCTAGTATTGTCGAAACTGTTCAATTAGGTCGCATAAACATTCAAGCATTGCCACTTGAGCACAAAAGCGGGATAGACCAAACAGTCCAAGTGGACGGTCAAACATCAACCTTAAAAGACCAGGTTTCATCAATTGTAGCTGAAGCTGATGGAGTAATCTTTGAATATCTTCCTCACGAAATCAGAGAAAAGAGCCCAACAAAACCAGAACAATATTTTAATTATTTTGGTCCTTTTGAACAAGCTTGCATGGATCAAAAAAAAGAAGCGTTTGCGCTTGATCCAGCATATGACATTTCATTTGCTGTAGCAAATAATTTTTCACAAATGACTTCTGGTTTGACAGGTACCCTTGTCTCTGTTTTAGGAGCTACGTTAGGAAAAAAACAGTCAGAACCAGTGAGTTTAACACGAAGACGATTTATGGGTCTTACAGGAAGTGCGGCAGCAGGAGTTGCAGTTTTTGGAACCACAAATATGCTCTCTCATGCCACTGAAGACACCATGTCAAAGCCAATTCCATTTATTCCTAATGAGGCACATTTTAGACGATGTGTGATTGCTCGTGGACTTATAGATTTAAGTGAACGCCCGGAAATGGCAGGTAAAAATCTTTTACTTCTCTATCCACCGGTACATTGGGAAGGAATCAAAGCGCTACTTGCTAATAGGGAAAGACTCGATAGAGATTTTGCAATCTATAAAAAATTGTATCCTTTGGATGACAAGTTTTTTGTTGCTCGAGAATATATCGCTGATACAAATGGCCAAATGGCTTTAAAAGAACAACGTTCAATTAACTAATAATTTCCTCTTGACAAACATTAGCAGAGGGTGTAGACTAGTGCTAATTATGGATGATCTAACGCCTAGACAGACCGAGATTTTAAAGACAATCATTGCCCAGTATACCGATAAGGGTGAGGCTGTTGGTTCGGAAATTCTGGATAAGAAATACAATTTGGGCGTCTCGCCGGCGACTATTCGCAACGAGATGGTGGAACTCTCTAAAAAGGGGTATCTCAAAAAGGAGCACTTCTCATCGGGCCGAGTTCCAACAGCCAAAGCCTTCCGATTTTATATTAACAATATAATGCAGGAAAAGGAACTTTCTACGACCGATGAAGTGTCGTATAAAAACGATGTGTGGGATCATAAGCACGATTTGAGCGAACTGTTGCAAACCGCAACCCGAGTTTTAGCTCGTCGTACCGGCTTACTAGCCGTAACAACCACTGATCGAGGCGATATTTACTATTTTGGAATTAATAATTTGCTTGCAAATCGAGAATTCCAAGATATTGCAGAAGCTCGTTTAATATTTAGCAGATTCGATGAAAGTGCATTTTGTGCATCTGTTTTACAAGAATTAGCTCGAATTGAGAATGAATTGTTATTTATGTTCGAAGAACAAGATACCAAAAGCATTAGCGCTTCAGTATTCGGAGAATTTAAGGGAAAAAACATAAGCGGAGCAATTGGGGTTATGGGTCCACGACGAATGAGATATGATGTGGTGGTTCCCAGCGTTCGTTACTTTACCAATTTAATTAATACAATAGTAGAACAAGAAGGATTATGAAAAAACAACAACAAACAAATGACGCTCCCGAGGAGGATGAGATGCTGCAACAAGTTCAGCATGACAATACTGTCGATGAGCATGACACGGACGAATCGATGATCTGGAAAAACAAATATTTACGAGCACTAGCAGATTACGAAAATTTAGAAAAAAGGACGGAAAATCAGACAACTGATATATATAAGAGAGCAAACAAAAAGATTTTACTTAAATTAATCGACATTTTAGATGTAATTAACCAGGCAGAAGTATTTGTTAAAGACGCAGGATTAAAATTAGTAAAAGATGAATTTGAAAAGCTCTTGGCCGGCGAAGGAGTAAAACGTATGGAACTTGAAGGTAAAGAATATGATCCGTATGTTGCAGAAGTTATTGAGATGGTAGCTGGTGGCAATTCAAACACCGTTTCTGAAGTAGTAAAAAATGGTTATACGTTACATGACGAAGTACTGCGTCATGCACAAGTTAGGGTGTCATCCTGAACTGAAGGTGAAGGATCTAGGTGTTAAAAACTAGACCGAGATTCTTCGCTAACGCTCAGAATGACATAAATTAATTATAAATTTCAATCAAAATATATGGCAAAAACAATAGGTATTGATTTAGGAACAACAAATTCAGTCGTTGCCGTTATGGAAGCCGGCAAACCAAAAATTATTCATTCAAAAGAAGGTCGAAATACCATTCCATCCGTCGTGGATCCAAAAAGCCGCGTAGTTGGTGACGTTGCAAAACGTCAAATGGTAATGAAACCAAAAGAAATTATTTTCTCGATTAAACGGTTAGTTGGTCGCAAATTCAGCGATGCATCAGTCCAAAAAGACATGAAATGGCTTCCCTACACCGTTAAAGAAGGACGGGATGGTATGGCCGTCGTATCGGTTGAAGGAAAAGAGTATACCCCACAAGAACTTTCTTCCATGATTTTGGCAAAGGCCAAAAAAGATGCTGAAGATTATTTGGGTGAAACGGTTGATAAAGCCGTTATTACGGTCCCTGCGTATTTCGATGACGCTCAGCGCCAAGCGACCAAACAAGCTGGAGAAGTTGCGGGTTTAGAGGTCATTCGTATTGTAAATGAACCTACCGCAGCAGCACTTGCATATGGACTTGATCGAAAAGATGCACATAATATTGCTGTGTACGACTTTGGTGGAGGCACATTTGATATCACTATTCTAGAGCTTGGTGACGGTGTATTTGAAGTCAAGTCAACCAACGGTGATACTCATTTAGGAGGAGATGACTTTGATAAAGAACTCGTTGACTATTTAGTTGGCGAATTCAAAAATGAACATGGCATTGATCTTTCCAAAGATGTTCAGGCATTGCAACGATTACGCGATGCTGCTGAAAAAGCAAAAATTGAACTATCAAGTTCGATGGAAAGTGAGATTAATTTGCCGTTTGTAACGGTAAAAGACGGTCAGCCATTGCATTTTGTTACAAAAATTACCCGAGCCAAATTTGAATCTGTTGTCGCCGCACTGGTTGAAAAATCATTTACACCAGTAAAAGAGGCCTTGAAAGATTCAAAGATCGATAAAAAAGATATTCAGGAAGTAATTCTGGTCGGAGGTATGACTCGAATGCCCCTGATTCAAGAAAAAGTAAAAGCGTTCTTTGAAAAAGAACCCAACAAATCAGTAAATCCTGATGAAGCCGTTGCTATTGGAGCAGCAATTCAGGCAGGAATTATTGGCGGAGAAGTTAAAGATGTAGTCCTTTTGGACGTAACTCCACTTACCCTGGGTCTTGAGACCTTGGGTGGAGTAACTACGCCATTAATTAATAAAAACACATCGGTGCCTACTTCAAAGTCGGAAGTATTTTCAACCGCTGCGGACAATCAAACGCAAGTTGAAATTCATGTTTTGCAAGGTGAGCGCCCTCTGGCCCGCGATAATAAATCGCTTGGCCGATTCGTTTTGGAAGGTATTCCACCGGCACCTCGGGGAATTCCTCAAGTCGAGGTAACGTTTGACCTTGATGCTAACGGAATTCTTACGGTAACGGCCAAGGATAAAGCAACCAGTAAAGAACAAAGTATTAAAATTACCGGTTCAACAGGCCTTACCAAAGATGAGATTGAGAAAATGAAAGAAGAGGCTGAAAAGCACGCTGATGAAGATAAAGCAGAAGTAGAAAAAATTACTGCACGAAATATGGCAGACAATTTGCTTTTCACTTCTGAAAAGTCGCTTAAAGATGCCGGTGACAAAGTTCCAGCAGAACTTAAAACCGAAATCGAAGAGAAGATGAAAGCGCTTAAAGATATCCTCGAGTCAGGCTCTAAAGAGGAAATTGATTCCAAATCGAGTGAACTTTCAACATCGTTACAAAAAATTGGCGAACATATGAGCAAGCAAAGCGCGGAGAGTGCTCCGACTGATGCTGCCGCAGATGGCGCTCCAAGCGAGAGTGCGGAGACCGTCGGCGACGAGAAAAAAGCAGATGTTGAAGAAGGAGAAGTCGTCAACTAAGTTTTATGGCAAGTTATTACGAAACTCTGGGTGTCCCAAAAGGTGCGACTACGGCGCAAATAAAAGCGGCGTATCGAAAGCTCGCACTTAAATGGCACCCAGATCGTAATAAAGATGCAGGGGCAGAAGACAAATTCAAAGAAATAAATCAGGCCTACGAAGTACTTTCAGACTCCAAAAAAAAGCAAATGTATGACCAGGTTGGGCATGAAGGTTTTAATGCTCGCGGCGGCAACTCGGCAAGTGGCGGAAACCCGTTTGGCGGACAACAAGGAGGCGGACCATTTACGTATACTTATTCAACTTCAGGCGGCAACCCGTTTGAAGGAGTTGGTGGAGCAGATCCATTCGATATTTTTGAACAATTCTTTGGATTCGGTTCCCAACAAGGCCGACGCCAGCCTCATCCGGTGTATCAAATAGATATTACGTTCGAAGAAGCTGTTGCCGGAGTTACTAAAACATTTGAAATTAGTAACGAGCGCAAGACAGTAAAAATCCCCGCCGGCGTTGATTCGGGTTCTAGAATTCGCTTCTCAGATTTTGATATTTCAGTACAAGTACGACCAAGTCGTGATTTCAAACGAGAAGGTCAGGATGTATATGTGGAATTTCCCCTCTCTCTGAAAATTGCAATATTAGGTGGAGAAGTTACGGTTCCATCGCTTGATAAAAAAGGAGTGAAACTCAAAGTACGACCAGCAACGCAACCAAATTCTGCTGTGCGACTTGCCGGAAAAGGACTAGCGTATCCAAATTCCAATCGACACGGAGATCAATATGTTATCTTTAAAATCAAAATTCCTGAACGACTTACTTCCCGTCAGAAAGAGCTGATTGAAGAATTAGATGCGTAAAAAAGCCCCTCTGTAGTATAATATCTAATGTTCATCAAATTTAGCGGCGCGAGATATCTGATTCGAGACCAGTTGAGAGTGCTACCTTGATTGTTCTATAATTGAGGCGGTCTCACCCTGGTTGAGAAGCAGGATATCGAGCGGAGTTTATAATTAAACAATTAGATATTATGAAAAAAGAAGCAAGTTCATTAAAAAAAGGCGACTACATTCTCCATAACGGAGAAATTTGGCAAATTCAAAAAACTGAATTTAATTACCAAGGGCGCGGTTCTGCAAACGTATCTGCACGGATCCGAAATGTGTTAAAAGGAACAACAATTGAAAACGGCACAAAGTCAAATTTCGAATACGAAATTCCCGATATTGAACAAGTGCAAGGTCAGTATTTATATAAGGATGCAACAAAGTTGTATTTTATGAATCCAATAACGTATGAGCAACTTGAGGTTGAAAGCAAAAAGACTGATAACATTGCTGATTTCTTGAAAGAAGGTGACCTAATTTACATTCTTATGTATAACGATGAACCATTTAGTGTTCGACCTCCGCAAAGCGTTCGACTTGTTGTAACACAGGCTGATGATGCTGTAAAAGGCGACACGGCAACCAACGCAAAAAAAGACGTTACTCTCGAAACGGGCATTACCGTGAAAGTTCCCCTTTTCATAAAAAAAGGTGATACAATCGTAGTAAACCCCGAAACCGGAGAGTATGTTGAACGGGTCGCATAATACATGGATTACTACAATAGAATTGTTCTTAAACTGTCTCCTGCCGCAATCGAAAAAGCCATTCAAATAACGATCATTTTTATTGCAAGCCTATCCATAATCTTACTCCTTCAGCGAGCGGTTGGATTATTCTTTGGCGGGCTGAAAAACAGATCACGTTTAACCTCATATGTATCTCGAATCAATACTATGGAGAGTTTAATAAATAATACGATTATGTTTGTCGTTTTAAGTATGGCTCTGTTAATTTCCATGCGAAAAATCGGACTTGACGTTACGCCAATTATTACCGGTGCTGGAATTATTGGACTAGCAATTTCGTTTGGAGCTCAAACGATAGTTCGTGATTTAATTTCTGGATTTTTTATAATTGTAGAAAATCAATACAATATTGGCGATGATGTAAAAATTAATGACACAAAAGGGGAAGTTCGAAAAATCAATCTTCGAACTACAGAATTAAAAGATGTAAAGGGGAATGCGATATTTTTACCAAATTCAGAAATCAAGTCAGTTTTAGTATATAAGAAACCGTGAAATTAGCTTCTGAAAAACCTCTCTTAATCTTCAAGAAAGCCGTGTACGACTTTTACCATTTTCATAAACGCCATTTCCCCTGGAGAGATATTGATAATCCGTACTTTATTCTAGTTTCAGAAATAATGCTGCAACAAACGCAAGCTCATCGAGTGATTGAAAAATATGAAGAATTTATCAAACTTTTTCCGACAGTACAGTCTCTTGCAGATGCATCTAATGAGAGTGTTTTAAGAGTGTGGCAAGGGTTGGGTTACAATCGCAGAGGAATCTTTCTGAAAAAAACCGCCCAACAAATTACTACTGATTATCATGGAGTAGTTCCAGATGACATTGAGCAATTACAAAAACTTCCTGGAATTGGATACAACACCGCGTGCGCAATAGCAGCATTCGCGTTTAACAAACCGGTTGTTTTTATTGAAACAAATATTCGAACAGTTTTTATTCATCATTTTTTTACTAGTAAAGAATCTGTAAATGATAAAGACATTCTCCTAATAATTAAGAAAGCACTGCTCTCAACTACCTCGGGAGATGAAAATTTAGATCCTCGAAATTGGTACTATGCGCTTATGGATTATGGAGTCTATTTAAAAAAGAATTTTAAAAATCCTTCACGAAAAAGCAGTTCATACTCCAAGCAGAGTAAGTTTGAGGGATCGAAAAGACAAGTTCGCGGGGAGATTATTAAGTTACTTCTTGAAAGAAAATCGCTCTCAAAAGTGGAGTTACTGTCATTAATTGATCGAGAAGAGCTGGAGATCATTGAAATCCTTTCCTCGCTCGAGAAAGAAGGTATGATAACTCACAAAAACCAGGTGTATACTATTGCCTGATCATGTCGTTTAAACAGAAATTTAGTTCTACACTTGTTATTACCGTTTTTATACTCCTTGTCCTTGGAGTTCAGTATTCGTACCAATACGAAAAAACACACCTATCGCAAACGGTCTCGACTCGTGCAGACTCAGTACCAGACTCTAAAGTTCAGGGGACAACTCCAAACATAAGTCCGACATCAAATCCAATACTCACTCCCCTACTACCTCTCCCGACAAACGAGATTACTCTCGTCACCCGCATTATCGATGGCGATACTTTCCAAATCGAAACAAAACAAAAAGTTCGGTTAATTGGTATCGATACCCCCGAACTTAACAAAGCAAATGCCCGTGACCCGGAATGTTTTGGCATACAAGCAGCTCAACAACTAAGCGATTTAATTTTGAACAAAAAAATTCGCATGGAAAAAGATATTTCAGAAACTGATCGATTCGGCCGGTTGTTACGATATGTTTACCTCGATAATACTTTCATCAATCAGCGCCTCGTAGAATCCGGCTATGCATTTGCAAGCACATATCCTCCGGATATTAAATTCAAGGATACATTGTCACTGGCTCAAAAAACTGCGCAAGAAAATAAACAGGGATTGTGGAATGAATGCAAACTTCATTAAGGACACACTTGATTAGCGCAGTGCAATCCGACATCGCCTCCGGGGACACATTTCGTATTACGAGCAGAACAATAGGCACTACAAACACCGTAATCGCTTAATGCAAATTCTCTACAGGCAGGTTTTCCAACATTGTAGCAGCAAATCATATTTGCATAAAAATCCCAGGTATCAGGACTCTTATCTTTATTAACTTTTGACCCCATACATGTTGGTCTGAATGCTTTATACTCCTTATTATCAGCACACGTAATAACAGCTTCATAATTACACGAACTTGTACTTGCTCGATTGCATGAAATACTTTCACGAACCGCACCGTAAGATCGATAGTCGATTTTTTTATACGTACAACTTCCCGATTCACCTCCACATCCACAACTGTTATTTGCAAGTTCAGCCCATTTGTCACGTGATAAGCATCCGCCACTTTGAGCCGGGGCATCTTGTGCCATTTTTTTTCCATGATTAGCACCACCCATACACGTGAAACTTGCTCGAGAATAGCATGATTCACCACCAATTGCTTGTTTAAACGTAAGGTCCGTTATAGCAGCGATACAGTTGCTTGCCGCATCAAAACTATCAGGAGTATTCTGAGTATTTGCTACTGGTTTGCTTTTAACCTCAGCTGCATTAGAATTTAAATTCACTGCCTGTTCTTGCAATGACCTGGTAGAAATGGTGAGTAAAATAACGAAGAAAGAAATAAAACCAACCAAAAGCCACAACATTAATCGTTGTTTAGCAACGTGACTTTTTACTTGTGCAATATCGTCCATTACTACGATAATAGAGGATATTATAGGGAATGTCAGTGAAGATTATTAGGAGGCGGTAGATTAGCTTCTTTCTGCCACTTTTCGGGCACTTTGTGTAAGATATCGTTTGCGGATTCGCAAATTTATTGGAGTTACTTCAAGCAATTCATCGTCACCAATAAAATCTAAGCACTGTTCAAGTGAAAGAATTGTTGGCGGAATTAATGCAACCGAAACTCCTTCTCCGGATGAGCGATTATTGGTTAATTTCTTTTCGCGGCATACATTAACTTCAACGTCATCGTCTTTGGAAGCCAAACCAACTACCATTCCTTGGTATACCTGAACAGTTGGACCAATAAACATTGTCCCACGCTCTTGGGCATTCACCAATCCGTATGTCATCGAAGGCCCCGATTGAGTAGCAATAAGCGCTCCATTTCGAATTGATTCCATGTTGCCTCCCTTTTTCTCATAACCAAGCAAATATGAGCTCATAACAAGTGTTCCGCGGGTTTTAGTAAGTAATGAACTTCGAATTCCAATTAAATTTTGGCTAGAAATTTTATAAATCATTCGCACATGCTCGCTTCGATCAGTAATAAGGTCGATCATGCTGGCTTTTCGTTTTCCAAGTTCTTCACTTACTGCTCCCATGTGATCTTTATGAACATCAATCGTTACTTCTTCATATGGTTCACACGTTTCCCCATCGATTTTTTTGTAAATAACCTGTGGACGCGAAACTTCAAGTTCAAATCCTTCGCGGCGCATGGTTTCAATAAGAATAGCCAAATGAAGTTCACCTCGACCACTTACCATAAAGCCTCCACGTTCTGGATCATCTTCAAATCTCAAGCCGAGATTTGTTTGCATTTCTTTCATTAATCGCTCACGAATTTGTCGGGAAGTGGTAAACTGGCCTTCTTTACCGCCGAGTGGGGAAGTGTTTGGAGCAATGGTAACTTTAATAGTTGGTTCTTCGATTTCAATGGTAGGAAGTGCAACGGGGTTTGCAGGATCGGCCACTGTTTGACCAATCGTCAGTTCTGAAATTCCGGCAAGAGCTACAATGTCGCCGGCAGTAATTTCGTTTACTTCGACCTTTGCTAATCCTTCACTTGTGTACAGTTTTGAAGCAGTAAAATTCCCCAAAACACCCGATTCATTGACTACTACTATTTTTGATCCTTTCGTTAATTTTCCTTGATTTACTTTTCCAATACATAATTTACCTACATATAGATCGTGATCTAATGTTGATATCAACATTTGAAATGGTTTATCTTCGTCAATTGCACTATTGGGAACTTGTTCAAGAATGGTATCAAAAAGAGGAGTTAAGTCACCTGGCGTTTCTGAAGAATAATTTTCTGGTTTTTCAAAAAACATTTTTCCATCACGACCTACTGCGTAAAGTTTTGTAAAATGGAGCGCGTCTTCGTCGTGAGCCAATTCCAAAAAGAGATTTTCAACTTCATTAATAACTTCTTCTGAACGCTCGTCTTTCTTATCAATTTTGTTAATAACGAGAATGATTTTAAGTTTCGCTTCTAGGGCTTTTTTTAGAACAAATCGAGTTTGTGGAAGGGGTCCTTCGGCGGCATCGACTAAAAGGATGGCGCCACTTGCCATATTAATGGTTCGTTCGACTTCTCCACCAAAATCAGCGTGGCCGGGAGTATCGATAATGTTAATCTTTTCGCCTTTATAAAAAACACTCGTATTTTTAGCAAGAATAGTAATTCCCTTTTCTCGCTCCAAATCATTTGAGTCCATGATCAGGGTTTGATCCATTTCCTTCTGATTATCGCGGAATGTGTGTGTTTGCTTTAAAAGCGCGTCCACCAATGTGGTTTTTCCATGATCAACGTGCGCAATAATGGCTATGTTTCGAATATTCATATTAATACAAAGAAGAACCTATTATATCAGATTTAAGCCGATAGATGCATACAAAACAACCTAAGAGGTTGAACACGCACTACTAACCTAAGAGGTTGAACACGCACTACTAACCTAAGAGGTTGTCAAGATTAGGGAGCGAATGACTTCAGTAGTGAATAAAAGACTTTGTAATAGTGAGAATACAAGAAGACGTTAAAAAACAAAAGACCCGGAAAAATGACTGATTTTTCAAACATACCGGCTGATTGAATACGAAATGCTCGCAAAGGAGGAAAGCCAAAATGTAAGGGTAGCGGAAAAAGCCACGCAATTCCCTCTTTAGTAATCATATCAATGACTAAGTGAGAGACGAATCCAATCATAAATGCCAGCCATACAATGTGCATGTCGACCAAAATAAACGTTCCTAGCAGATTAAGAAGTACTTTTGTAATAATTGCAAATAGCGCCACTCCAATGAGCGAGTGAGAAATCCAGCGATGACCGCCTAAAAAAGGCGTAAAAACTCGGCTAATAACATTGCCCGCAGGCAACCGTCCCCATAAATCTGCCGTAGGTTGATCAATATCAGGGGCAAGTCCGCCAATAAAGCATGCGCAGAGCGCTACAAGGCCAGTAGCCAATGACATTTTGGGAATAGGTTGTGTTGCAAGAATGCAAGAAAGTGCGGTAAATGCGAATAAATCGTGTGTTCGACCGGTCATAATAAGAGTATAACACTCGGCGAGCCATGCATGATATACTATACTCATGCCTATTTTATTTCAAATCCTTCTGGCTACTACTGTCATCAGCTGCATTTCGATTATCGCCAACATATATATCCTTCGAAAGAAAATTTCAAGCGAACATCTTTCAACCAACTTTGTAAGCTTTGCTGCTGGAATGATGTTAACAACTGCATTCCTAGATCTTCTACCCGAAGCTGCTGAACATATTCAACAAACGCCTATTTTTACCTGGGTTTTAGCTGGAATCGTGGTTTTCTTCTTTATGGAACGCTACGTTTTATGGTTCCATCATCACGATGAATATCACGGATCAAAACCTTCCTCTGTCCTCATTCTTATTGGCGATAGTTTTCATAATATGTTCGATGGAGTTGCAATTGCAGCTGCATTTATGACTAATCCAACCGTAGGAGTTGTTACGACACTCGCCATCGCCGCGCACGAAATTCCACAAGAAATTGCTGATTTTACGGTACTAATTCACGGAGGTCTTAGCAAAGAGAAAGCACTGTATTATAATTTCCTTTCTGCTCTTACTGCGTTCGCCGGAGCCTTCGCTGGATATTACTTCTTGAGTAGAGTTGAGTCGCTCCTACCTACGCTCTTAGCCTTTAGTGCAGGAATGTTCATTTACATTGCGTGTTCTGACTTAATTCCCGATATGCACACAGAATTTAAAAAGCAGCGTAGATGGAAGCAAAGCTTGCCATTCATTATGGGACTCATGGTCGGATACATTCTAATCACCGCATTTCATCATTAAAGCAAAATCATTCCAAGGACTCCAACAGCAAGCGCACCAATTCCCACCTTTTTCCAGGTATCTTTTTCAACCCACAGGAACTTTGATTTATCTTTTTCTGACATGTCTTATTATACACCCACGTCATTTTACTCTCTCTTCATTCCCTTTAGGAGCGGCTTGTTTTATTGCTGCACGTAGTTCTTGGAGAGTTGGTTGGATATCTTCGGGAGCCTTGGAGATATAATCATCTACATCTTTAAACGCTTGCATAGTATTCTAAACGAATTCGTTAATTTCCAGAACCTTGAGGCAGACTTTCACACGCTTGACCGTCTTTGTTACCATCGAGTCGATTTACATCGTTTTTAGTTCCCCCTACTTTCATATAGAATGCTTGCGCTTCTGGATTCGTTTCAAAGTCGTCGCAATTATATTCATCGGCAGCTTTGCCTTTTGAACTGTCAGTTGTTACGTTTCCAAGTTTGTCGAAGAGGATATTTCCAGATTCATCGCGTGAAACTTTAGATTCTTGCAACGATTTTGTATCCCACAGTTTTCCTAAATCATAATCTGTTTTTCCTACTTCAAGTCCAAAGGCGGCCAAAAGAGTTATAAACGCCACAACTAAAAGAATACGACCCTTTTCCCAGAAGTAAAACAGAATAGCCGTGATCGCCATGAGGACCAAAATCAAACCTAAACGGAAATTATGACTTGCACGTAGGCGAGTAAATGTTGACTGTTTTTTTTCAGCGACTTCTGTTTGTTCTGTATCAGCTTTTGCCATAGTGGTATTGTAGACCCACTACTTCTTTTTTACAACCCCTGTGACATTTATTGAAAAATCTAGTACTATAGCTTATATACTTATTTATTAAGTAGGTTTTTGTATGAAAAAAAGGTTTTATAAGGCTCATGCACTATTTATTCTCATTACCCTTTGTATAGCCTATTTTGGAAGTACTTTTGTAAATGCTGCTGGGCTTATTGATAACGAACAAGATCTTTCGAGTGGAACTGATTGGGGCACAGTACTTAATACTGCTACTGGAGCTTCGGGAACAGCCACAAATTTTGGTGCATACGCTTTTGAAGCAATCGGCAGCAATTTATATATTGGACTCGCCGAAGGACGGCCGGCTGAAAGTGATGGAGCAATGCTTGTTAAATTTGATGGTTCAACAGTAAGCGCATCAGGAGTGTTAAACGAACAAGGAGTACATGCTATGGTAACGGCTGATAATGGAAATTTGGTGATCGCCGGATCCGATCCTACAGATGATTGGACCTATGGAAACGTATATACCCATAACGGAACCACGCTCACAAAATACCGCGCAACAAGTGGGCTTACAAATGTATTTCACATGTGGGATTTGGCGAAAACTACTGATGGAACATTATTCGCGGCCACGTCATCTCACGATGGATCACAACCCGTATCGTGCGCCCTTGGAACAACCTGTTTTGGAGAAATATATAAAAGCACCAATAACGGTCAATCATGGACAAAAACGGCAACATTAGGAGATTATCGAGCGTATGCGATTCAAGCGTATAATAGCAAACTCTATGCGTTGGCCGATAGCGACACCACCTTTAACGATCTTTTCGTTAGTTCAAACAACGGGGTAACCTGGACGCGGCTTACCTCAACATCAGACCGTACCATTAATCGAACAAGTCCGGTAGTTCATAATAATACGTTAGTCGTTTTGGGAGGATCGACAAGTAAAAACAAACTTATTTCAGTCGACGAAAATAATTCACTCACAACCCATGATTTAAGTTTCTCGGTAGGATATTCATACGCCGAAACATATTACGCAAATTACAATCAAATGGTTTCGGTTGAAGGGTATTTATATGTGGTAACCAGTGACGGCGCTATTAAACGTTCATATGACCTTGATCACTGGGAAACTATTTCAGAATCGGCAAGCACCTACGTTTCAATTGGTTATTGGCCACAAGAAAAATGGATTCTGGCCGGCGAACGAGGAAATGGCGCAAAGATTAAATATGTTGATTTAGACTCGTTCACTTCAGTTTCGGCGACAGGGCTCGACAGCAGTTTGGATCTTATCGATCCCCATTCAGACCGAGATTTAACAGCCGCATCAGTATTTAATTACGGCACCTATAAAACAGCTCGAGTAAAAACTGACGATGGCTTGGTAGTTTCCGATATTGCGACTGACATGACAGCAAATCGCAGCTGGAGTGGGGTTACGGCAGATAGCAATAGTACAACAGGAAAATCATATATAAATAATGTTACCAGCATATCAGGTGCTGCGACAACTCATACGCTCTATGTGCCCATTCCTTCCGGATCCAGTGGAACTGATGTCGTTATTTGTCCAAGCGCCTCTTCGCTCAGCGATGTCAGTACATCATGCACAGGTGGCGTACGGTTTCAAAGCGGCGATACCGCCACTGTTGGCGGTTCAAGCGTAACTGTTTCCAAAGTAATAATTAATTCGCAAAGCTATTGGAAAGCAGTTGGCGTTGCCGGAAGCGGGGGCATCGACACAACGCCCGACGTAGGAGCACCAACCATTAATAGTATTGGTACAAGCTCATCTCTTATTCAGAAAATTACCTGGACAACCGATGAAGCATCATCATCTCGTGTGGAGTATGGCAGAACAAGCTCACTGGGAAGCACTACCGCTGTTTCCGATTCGTCTACTCGCGTAACTTCACATACCGTGTATTTAAGAGGTTTACAATCATGTTCGGAATACTTTTATAAAGTTCATTCTATTGATGCAAGCAGTAATACATTTACATCTGATGTACAATCGTTTACGAGTTATGGATGCTAAGGACCAATTGATTTTTTTATTCAAGATGACTACACTTAAATTATGAAAATGTTCTAATCATATGACCAATCACAAATCTTATTATCAAAAACTTCTAGCTGTCTTTCTACTTACCATTCTTATTGGATCATTCCCTCGCTCCCTTTTTGCTGCTGCGCCAACTTCCAAGTGGAGTAAGCGTCTTGGCTATCCCAACAGTGCGTATATAAGAAGTATCTCTATGGGTTCTGAACGCGTCGTGGTCACCATGGCTGACAGTGATGCTCTACTTGATCTAAACGGCGATGAAGATTCAAATGACAGTGCGGAAAACAATGCGGGGTTTGGAAGTTTAGATATTTTGGTTTCAGTGTTCGATTACACGGGTACTTTTCAATGGGCAAAGCGTCTGGGTGGTACTGGTTTAGATAACACGCCATCTGCCATAGTCGATGGTAATGGAAATATTATCGTCGTTGGCTCAGTCACTGGAGACGCTGATTTGAACAATGATGGCGATAAGACTGATACTGGTGAAAGTGCAACGGGTTACGGGAGTAACGATCGTTTTATCACAGTATTTAATTCTTCAGGGACACACCAATGGTCAAAGCGACTTGGAAGCACAAGTGGAGACTCTGCATTAAAAGTAAAAGCCGATTCAAACAACAATCTTGTGCTATATGGAGAAATACCAGCTGCATCGTTCGATTTAAACGGCGATGGCGATTTTACAGATTCTGGAGAGAGTGCGGTAGGTTATGGTTCGGACGATATAGGCGTAACCGTATTTAATTCAGCCGGAGTTAATCAATGGACAAAACGACTTGGGACCACTACAAGTGATTCACTGCAAAATATCGAAATTGCACCTAACAATAACATTGTCATAGCAGCAATCCTCAGTGGTAATGCTGATCTTAATGGCGATGGCGACATGTCTGATTCAAACGAAACAGCCACAGGCACAGCTGCAATTTCAGTTTTTAATTCTTCAGGAACTCATCAGTGGGCTGAAAGGATTGGAATGCAAAATAATTTTGCAATAGACGTGGATAGTAACGGAAACATTGCCTATAGCGGAAGCGTTACTGGCGCGAGGGATTTAACGGGCGATGATGACACAAATGATAACAACGGTGAAAGTGCAACCGGCTATGGATCTACTGATTGGGTAATCTCTGTTTTTGACTCTTCAGGAAGTTATCAGTGGTCTAAGCGCTTAGGAAGTACTGGCCTTGACACGAGCGATAACTTTTCACTTTCAACTCAATATACATCAGAAAACAAACTGACTGTGAACTTTTACAATCAAGGCGCTGCCACTGATTTGAATGGAGATGGAGATTCAACAGACGGCGGAGCAGAAGACGTTAACTCAAGCTACTTAAATTTTATATCAGTTTTTAATTCTGACGGTACTCATGCCTGGGCTAAGCGGTTTGGGGATACTCCACGAACCTATGCACCTACATATTTCTATAATACAGAGCTTCTTATTGCTGGCTATAATTCTTCTGCATTTGATATTAATGGAGATCAAGATATATTAGATACTGCTGAGACGAATCTTGGTTCTGAAGATGGGTTTTTGTCAGTATTTAGTGGATCAGGCGTCCATCAATGGGCTCGTAGGATTGGTGGAACAGACGATGATAATGTGGAATATATTGCCACCGATAGCGATGGTCGTATTGCCGCATCAGGGTATACTGCTTCAAATGCAGATCTTAATGGGGACGGAGATTTCTTAGATGGTGGCGAGGTGTACGCAGCAGACTATACGGGGTTTATCTCATTTTGGAGCCCTGATGTTACGTCCCCTTCAGCGTCGTCAATTACTTCAACCGCTGCTGCAGATGTAACCATTGCATGGACCACAAATGAAGCCTCAAGCTCACAAGTTGAATATGGAACAACAACGAGTTATGGAACAACAACTATTGAAGCAGACACATCTCCACGCGTAACATCACATAGTGTTACGCTCACCGGGCTTGCAACATGTACCACATATCATTATCGAGCGAAATCGACAGATGCAGAAGGAAATACTACTACTGGTTCTGACAGTGAATTTAAAACAAGTGGCTGTCCGGCACAACAGGCTGCACCGGGAGATGATGCCCCACAAGTCTCTCTTGGATCAAGTGGCAGCAATGCATCGGGGGGAGCGCTATCGCCAATCAGAGACTCAAATACTCAAGGACAAAAGGCTTCCGTCATCTTATCTCCCAACACGCTCACCATGAATGCATTCTTGTCATCGCAGGCAAGCATTCCTTCGTCAGGCAATTCCCTATTCGTAAATCCAATCACCGGCCAATCAATTTTAAATAAAAATGCGAATATGGTCTTTGCCGGAAATATCTTGGGAATCAGGTCAGGATCATGTATATCGTGGCAAGTAGGTAGGGTGCAGAAAATGTGGTTTAAAGCATATCCGCCCAAAGGATCATCTTCTTCTCCTGCAGCCATCATTCCTGAACTACAACTCAAATCATCAATAATCTCATTGGGCTACAACGATTTAGATCTCATTCCACCGGGCAATAAAGCGAATAGCTTTAGAGAAGGCTCGCTTAAGTTGGCGCATTCATTAGATGGCTCGAACTGGAAGCTACTACCATCAGTTGTTGATCAAGTTAACAACTCTGTGGCGACGATTGGCAAAGTTGGTGGATATTACGCAATTGTCTCATCGTGTGGAGGTGTGGCTCCAGCCAACACCGGAACGCTCGGCGTAAGTACAAAATACATTCCTCAAAAAACCAAAGTGGTAAAACCAATTAAAAAGACTGCTCCAAAAGTAATCAAAAAAACAATTAAGAAACAACCTAAACCTTGACATTCGTAAATTAATACTCGTATAATCAAACTAACCATGAAAAAGACTAAGGTAAAATCAAAGAAGAACGTATATATATACCGAAGCAAATTCAATCCAATGCTTCTGCCTGTTTTGACGATTGGAATTCTTCTAATTCTTGCTTTTTTGGTTTCATCAGCAGTATTAACTTCACAAATCACACTTCCTTCATCAGCTGCAAAAAAAGCTGCCATTGGATGTAATCTAAGCTGTTCTTCCGACAAAGACTGTGCTGTAGGAACTACATGCACAAAAACCAAATCAACTGATAAAAAAGGGCTTTGCTTATGTGGATACGGTACCAATTGCATAATCGGTGAAAAAGCAAAGCGAGATTGTATGGTTCCTTTGGGCCAAGCAAAAGAATTTGATTACTGTGATCATCGATCAACGGTACGAGCTAACAGAAGATTGCCCGATGCTTCTGTAGCAGTTGCATGTGGCTATGGAGTGGAATGTAAACACGTAGTACGACTTACAGGAGGTAGTTACTTTATGTGCTGCGACCCAAAAAATCCAACGAATGATCCTCGATGTATTAGTGACGATATACGTAGAGTAGCTCCCCGACCGTAAATACTTTTTATGAAAACAGGTGCAATTTTTGACCTCGATGGAACCCTCGTAAATACGGCAAGTTTACATTTAAATGCTTGGACAAAGCTCTTTAAAAGATACAATATTGACCTCACCGACGAAGAATTGGTGTGGCAAGCCGGAAAGAAGAATATTTTATTTATTGAGATAATTTTAAAAAATAAAGAACGACTAGAGCTTGATATTAATGCGCTTTCCCAAGAGAAAGATGAAATCGTTATAGAAGAACTTAAAAAGAATCCAGTGAAAGTCTTTCCAGGTGTCCTGGAACTTTTGACTGAACTGACTAGTAAAAATATTAAGATAGCTCTAGCGACAAGTGCCTCGAAACAAACCGCTCTTTTGTTAGGAAAAGATGTTATGCATTTCTTTGAATCAACATTGTTTGCAGAAGATGTAACTTTAGGAAAGCCTAATCCAGAATTATTCTTAAAATCAGCATCTCGATTAGGATTAACCGCTGTTGATTGTATTGTATTCGAAGATGCAACAAGCGGAGTACAGGCCGCAAAAAATGGAGAATTCTTTTGCGTAGCTCGCAATAATAACGAAGATCAAGAGCTTGATGGAGCAGATGTGATCGTGACGGAATATAATGTAGAAGAACTGATGAAGTTATTCGATAATTAAATGATTTGATTACAATTGCTTTAATTCTTCGATAGAAACCTCAGTAAAATCATCAATAATTTTATCTACCGAACTCAGCACATCATGCGACAAACTCGTCGTGATTCCTACAACTTTCATACCTGCGGCTTTTGCTGCTTTAATTCCCGATGCAGAATCTTCGAATACCAAGCAATCTGTTGGCTCGACTCCCAAGAGATTTGCAGCCTTTAAATAAATCTCAGGATCCGGTTTTCCATGTACCACCTCATCACCCGTCACAATAAATTGAAAGTATTTTCGAATATCATATGTATCAACAATAAAATCCATGTATTCCTTTCGAGAACTTGTGGCTATTGCAAGGGGAATATGAGCCTGCCGAACTGAATCTAAAAACTCACGCAATCCTGACGTCAGTTGCAATTTACCCTCAACCAATTTTTGAACAATCGCATCACGCTCGTTGCAATACATTGTTATCTCCTCAGGAGTTAAAGATCTTTTGAATAAATATTGCAGCGTATCTTTATCACGCTTCCCCATTATTTGTGTTTCAAATTCTTCGGTTGTTAGAGTAAAACCATACTTTTCCAAGAATTCATTCCACGATTCATTATGATAGTGCTCGTCATTGATGATGACGCCGTTCATGTCGAATATTATTGCTTTAAGCATAGGTTTGATTATATAGAATCGATAATCACTTTATAAATGGATTTTTATCGCCAAATTTCAGGATCGGCGGAGCCTGCTTATTAAAGGTACCTGGCTTTATTCCATATTTATCATCATACAATTTACCAACTGTATCGAAGATTGCTTTTGAAAAATCGAATCCAAGTTTTTTTGAAACACTTTCAACTTCTGTTTTCGATTTCCCCTCGATCTCAACGAGTGGTTCCAGAAACGGCCACTCATCGATCGTAATTTCTACATCATCGAGCGTCCATAATTCTCGTTTACTTTCCTGATATGCCTTTTTATCACAACCCATTGATTCCAAAAACAAAACGGCTTCATTAAAATCATTAACTGTTAAACAAATCTCTTTTTGATCTTCGATGGTATTTCCACTAACAACTTTCAAACTCATGGTAATTTTGTCGCCCTCATCGCGAACACGCAACCATCCACCAGGAATTTCATGTCCTTTTGGAAGCGTAAAAACAAACCTTTTTTGCAGGTATTCTGACCGTATTAATTTAGCTCCCACTGCGGAGAGTTTTGCACGAATTTCATCTTTATCAATATTTGTGAATGTTGCTTCGAATTCAATGTTCATACTTTTACTAATTCCTCTTTCCTAATTTTACTCCATTTTTTCACTTCTGCTTCGCGTTTTAAAGCGCGTGAGATATCGGTATACTCCTCAGCATACGCGAGAGTAGCGGGCAGGCGAGATCGAACGTATTTTGAGCCCTTACTAGCATTATGCTCCTTTAACCGACTTTGCACATCATTCGTTATTCCACAGTATAGAGAGTTATCGGCACATCTTAACATGTAAAAATAATAGGGCGATTTTTTGTTTAACGCTTTGACTTCTGGATATTTCTTTGGATCTGCACCAAAGTAGTTTGCCCATTTAGACCCCGCTTCTGCTTCTAAAAACTCAACAAATAGTTTTTTTTTAAATGAACCTTTCTCTGTGTTTTTCTTCTTCTGAATTTTGGCAAAATCACTTTTGGATATTTGAAGAGTATTTAAGATAGAATCGATAATCTCCTGTGTAGCAGCAAGTTCATCCAATATATCTTTATTAGAAGCTTTCAAAACCTCGTTCGATTCTTCGACTAATTTTTTCTTCAATGCCAGTATATACTCCTTTTGCGACAATTTCCTCCAAGTAGGCGTATCACCAATCGTAATCATCTCATCTACAATTTTATCCCTGACTAATTTATTTAGCTGGAACTTTCTCATTCTTTTTTAGAATCTTTAACAGGAGCGTTTTTATTCGCTTCTTTTCAATATCCTTCACCGTAAATTGAAGCGTTCCCAGTTGAACAACATCATCAATATTTGGTTCCTTACCAAGCTGGCCATATACAACCCCACCAATTGTTACATATCCATATCCTTTAATCGGCACGCTAAATTTTTGTTGGATAGCCGTAATTGGAACTAATGCATCAACGATATATGATCCATTCGACAATCGTTGCATGGTGGATTCAGTCTTATCAAATTCGTCATAAATTTCTCCGACTATGCTTTCAAGTATGTCTTCCAACGTAATAATCCCCGATGTGCCACCATATTCATCGGTCACAATAGCCATATGCACTTTTTGTTTTCGCATTGCGTGTAATACGTCATCGATTCGACGAAGCTCAGGAACACTAATAATGTTTCTTATTGCGCCACTTTCTACCAGCATTACATCTTTTTTATCAGCACTTAATTGTGAAATATCTTTTTCATGAATATATCCAATAATTGTATCTATGGTGCCGTCATACACCGGATATCGACTGACCGAGTCTCCCCGAATTACTTTCCGTAATTCTTTAATCACAATTCCCGCGTCCAGCGCTTTAATTTCGGTTCGAGGCATCATGATATTTTTTACTGGAATATCGCCCAGTTGCAAAACTTTGTGAATCATGGCCACTTCCCTTTTTTCAAGCGCTCCACCGGCTTCGCTTTGGGCAAGAATCAATTTAATTTCATCTTCTGAATGTACTAATTGATGCCCGGTAGGAGCGGTGAACCCGAAGAGTTTTAAAATAAGTGATCCGGCTCCATTGAGTAACCAAACAACAGGTCTGAAAACTTTTGTGAAAACCATGAGTGGGGCGATGATAACTAATGATGTTTTTTCGGCACTTTGCAGTGCGACAGTTTTTGGAGCAAGTTCACCCAGCACGATATGCAAGAAGGTAATAATCGAAAATGCAATAATAACTGCTACGGTATGAGCGGTGAAAAATGCAGCATTGTGAGGCAGGAATGTGAAATACGGTTCTAGAAAATGGGCAATAGCGGGTTCTCCGATCCAACCTAATGCAAGGCTTGAAAGCGTGATTCCAAGCTGGGTGGCCGATATGTAACTTTCTAAATCATTAATAGCTATAAGAACAAGGTTTGCAGATTTATTACCACGTTTCACGAGCTCTTCAATGCGTGTTTTTCGAATAGCGACGAGGGCAAATTCGGATGCAACAAAAAATCCGTTAAGTAAAACGAGGGATATAACCAGAAGAAATTGAATAAGGAACATGCTGTATTATATCAAATTTAAGGCTGAATAAGCTTACGAGAGGTTCGTATCAAGGAAATTTTTCAACTCTTCCAAATCTCTTTTATCAGGATCATACCAAAACGAAGGTATTCCTAATGATTGAGCACTTTTTACTGCTTCCGGATTATGTTCAAAGTAGATTACATCACTTGCGGTTAAATTATAGTGTGCAAATAATTGTTTAAAATAGTCGGAATCAGTTTTATTTGGATTGTGTTTAAGCGTATATAATTCGTATGGGAGATTGGTTAAGCTAAACAGTTCAAATTCTTCATCATTGGCATTTGAAACGATGATTTTTGTATTGGGATACGTCTCAAGGAGGTCTTGCATTGGTCCATATACACCCTCTCCCTCGATTACAAATGTATTTACTGCATCTACCAAGATAGTTTTCATGATTGAAGTATAACAAAAATTATGTATGGTATCACAATCTCTAAAGTGTATCAGTTTGCGCAAGAGCAGTCTGCATTTCCTGAATAAGTCGAGTCATATTAACGTGGGCAAAATCATTCGTATTTAGTTGAATCAATCGCCCGTTAATATTTAACGGGTTATATTTATTTTCAATGGTAGTTTTGAATTTTTCAAATGTTACATTTTCATCATTGTGCGCTGGATGACGCTCTCCATTATCAACTCTTCCCTTGAACCGTTCATAAAGAATTTCAACTGCAGCTGTAAAATAAATTTGCACGGCGGTGAAATAATGTTTTTGTTGCAGCTTCTTAAACGTGGCATTTGCAAATGCTGGTTGGAAATTACTTTCTACAATAAACGAATTATCGGACTCCAAAAGTTGCTCACACTTGGAAAGTAGTATTTCGTATGATTCTTTGGAAATTTGTTTACTAAACCGTGTATTTGATTTGCCGAATGTTTGTGCAAGCGTTTCTTTAATCGCATCCCTACTTACCAATGGTAACTGTAACGTTGCAGCCAACTTATGAGCAAGTGTTGTTTTTCCGCTTCCCGGTGGACCAGAAATAATAATGACTAAAGGCATGGGAATAGTATACCGTACTTACCCACCATAAATACACAATTTAGATATATAATATACTATGCAACCAGAACAAACTGAGTCAGAAATACTTCCCCAAGCATCATCTTCTGCAGCCATGTGGAAACATGCATTTATTGGAGTTACCGTTCTTTTCATTATTTCGCTCCTTGCCATAATATATTGGCTCATTCCCAATCGATCCGCACAAAATACGCTTGAAACAAATACAACAGCTTCGAAGTCATTAAAGCCAACAACTGAACAAGTTCAAAAAAAGGGTCCAAAAGTTTCAAAAGACTCATTTACACTCGCACCTGAAATTGTAGGTATTACTAAATGGATAAATACCGATCCATTGTCAATTCAAGATTTACGCGGAAAAGTGGTCGTTATGTATTTTTGTACACCTAAAATTTACACATACTGTGTACAGCCACTGCCTGAACTGAAAAAATGGCACGAGCTATATTCTAGCAAAGGACTGGTGGTTTTGGGAATAAATACTCCTTATGCAGGTCACGACCGAGCGGGCGATGCAAATTACGATGTAGAAGGCCAAGCATTTGTAAATAAGAACGCAATCACATTTCCTTATGCACAAGATACCAATGAAACGCTACGAAAAGCTTACAACATTTCATCGTGGCCAGACTTTTTTGTAATCGATAAGGAAGGGTATATTCGTAAACACCATCAGGGTGCGGGAAGTTATTATGTGGTTGAAAATGAGATTAATACACTTTTAGCTGAATAACATGGATGAAGATCATTTAGTAACTAATGAACCTACAGTACCTGCCCCTCTTCCCGAAACTGCATGGAGAAAGAGTTTTTTTGGACTTTTAGGAATTGTGCTTTTGGTAAGCGTTGGAATATTATTTCTAAATAGGCACAAGTTTTTTCCATCAGGATCATCATTGGTGGGAACACTTTCATCACAAAGTAAAAATATTCTAACCAAAGACAGTGATACATTCATTTCAGAAGAAGATATTTTAAATGCAGCTTCAGATAAACCTACCACATCAATTGTTGACTTTCAGACAAAATATGCTTTCAAGCATCCGGAAGGCTGGCGCGATAATCCTACAACAATTTGGTTGCAAGACAAACAAAAGCATGAAAGTCCATTAATTGAAATTACTACCCATTCCGATAAAATCCCTTTTCAAACGGTAGACTCTATTTTTGAGCAATGGAAAAAAGATTCTCATACACCGCAATATACTTTGCGCGTTGCATTTAATGGTTTTAAGGGTATTACATATGTACGAACTGAAATTGATTCATTTCAAAACAAACCACGTTCAGTACCCGTACAAGAGTTTGTGCTAGAAAAAAATGATAGTCGTATTTACATTAGCGTTCATTTAAATGCGCCAACAATTTCACAGCTTCATAAAAATGAGATTGCATACATATTAAAAAGTTTTGATTTACGTAAGGACATATATAATGGATCAGCTTCTGGTCCCCAGATTTCTCCAAATAATAAAGCTAACAAAGTTTGGGAATCAACACTCAAAGAAGATGGAGAAAATATAACGCTATTTGCGCCGATTATTTACGACTCATTACTTTTGACCGCTGATTCAACAGGAGATGTGTATATGATTGATAAAAATAGTGGAGCTGTTTTGTGGAAATCGGATGTCGGCGGACCCATTACCGCACAACCTCGTCTTATTGAAGACACGCTGTACGTTCTTTCTAAGGCCGCTGATACAAGCGAAAAAAATAGACTGTCTGCTATTTCAGTTGCGCAAAAACGTATTGCATGGTACCACGATTCTACAATTGATATACCATCGTCGGACAAAGTCCCCGTTGCGTTAATCGATAAAAAACTATTTTATATTGATGACACAATCAAAATATTAGATCCACAATCTGGACAAAATCTTGGAACTGTACCTGGCCTGCGCTATTTTCACCCTGAAGAAGTGGTTACAACACCCAGCTCGCCACGAGATATTATTTTTCATGACAATACGATATATGTATTTACAAGCTACTTATATTGGAACAGCGAGAATAAAACAAATAACATAACTGTGTACTCATACCCTGAAATGAAACAATTATGGAGTCGGGTCTTTTATTCCCACGAAATGACCGGAATCGATTTTACTGATTTTAAGAAAGAAAGTTTATTTGTAGGTGGATATGATTTTAATCGTTTGTATGAACTTGATAAAAAAACCGGCCAACAAAAATCGATAACATTTACCCAGACGCAATCAAATGTACGTAACATGCGATTTCTATCAGCCGGTGACAACGTATATTTTATTCGTCAAAGTGGAAGTAGCGACGTATATAACATGGACCCATTTAAACAAAGTGTGAATTGGAGCACTTTAATCGGTTCAGGATTGGTTACGCCTGACACCTATACGTATAAAGATAAAAAATTGTTCTTTGCAAATAATGATTTTAGCTCAAACCAACATACATGGTATGTGTTTGATGAAAGCACTCAAAAACAGTCTACGTATACAATTGCAGGAAGCGTAGTAAGCCAGGCGCCAGCAGTAGAAAATAATCGGGTATTTACGACAACAAACAATGGAAAGATCTTTGCATTTGATCTACTCTAATAGAAAGGTAAAGAATGTTAGAATGGCGAAACGAACGTTTGAGTACTACCTTGCCGCATTAATTCATCGTATTTCCCAATATCGGCATATCGAACATCAATTAATTTTCGGGCGGCGAAAATTCCGGTAGTCAATGTTGCCATTCCTAAAAGCTGATCAAGTGGACCTCGAACAACTTGGTTGGAAATAACTACTCCATTTAATAATTTATCTTCTTTAGCAACCCACCCTGCCCATTTCACAATATGATCACCTTCGCTCGTAATATAAATGCCTGATTTAAGCCAATACAACGTGTATTGCACAAAAAGGATAATTCCAAGCAAGCCGGTTAGTACGTAACGCAACTCGTATACAACAGCTGAAAAAAAAATATAAGCGAAATACAGGACTGACACAGAGATTATAACTCTGAAAAAATAGTATCAATTTGAAATAGAGATAACTCTTTTAGTTTTGTTCATAAAGTAATTATATATCTTTGCTTTGTATATGCAAATAGCGCCATAATCCGTTTAAAAAATAACTCACGCCAATTATGCCCAATGCGAGTCGGCCGTACCAGCTACTCACGAGTGCTTTTACCATTTCGCCAACGCTTGAAAATCCCCATACCGTAGCAACAATAGCAGATACAACGATTGAAATGCCAAAAATCATTTTTAACACACTCTCTACTCGCTCCGTGTACTGATAGGCGTGCTTTGTGCGAGCAACTACAGCAGAGTGGTCTTTACGACTAAGCGCTTCGCGTTCAAAAAGATTTTCATAAATATCTTCAAAGAAATCACTGGCGTCATCAAATATTTCAGCTAGCATGAACCTATTGTACCATTCTCTGTTCTAGAAGTTTTTTAATCGTACTATTTTCTTCAAATTGAATAAGTCCAATTCCATATTCAGGAAATGTTTCAAGAATATATACTTGAAACACTTTGTCGATACCAAAGTATATTCCAACTGCCGTAAGAATCATAAAAACACCAAATAGTTTTTGAATACTTTGCAAATGGGTCAAAAGCCATGGCACTCGGCGCAATACTTTTTGTCCGCCAATCATAATAATAAACATGGGAATTGCAGTTCCTAGTGAATATGCAAGCGTTATAAAAAATGCATCAAACGTAACTGACCCGGCAATTGCAAGTGATATAACGGATGCAAGAATTGGACCAACACATGGCGTCCACAATAATCCAATTGAAAAACCAATAAATAATCCGCCACCAAAACCCGTTTTATTTTGTGTTGACGGTACAAAGCGTGAAAGAGTAGAAAATAAGCGCTCAAGCAATACTTGAAATTTTGGAATTAGAAGCGATACTCCAAACAATCCTATAACGAAAACAGATACTAGTCGCAGAGAATCTGACGAAATTCCACTGAGCCGCACAATAGTCGATAAAAAAAGCGTAAAAAATGTGAAGCTTGCAATGAATCCAAGGACAACGCCTAGCGGTCGAGCTTTGCTTGTATGTTGTCCTGCAAGTCCCGATGACAATATGATGGGTAATATTGGCAAAATACACGGTGACAAAACCGTAATAATTCCTGCGAGAAAAGAGAATAGCATTAACAAAATCATTATTATTTTATTTTTGCGAGTAACTCGTCAGTCTTTCCACCATTCCATGTAACAACACTGTTTCCTGATGAGTCAATTTGAACAAAGGTATGTTGATACGTTACTCCATATTTCTTAGCTAATTCTTTTTCGGTAGCATCTGTGTCGGGGTCGTTATAATTTACTCGAATTACAGTTACATCGGCAGGAATTTGTGCGCTGTTTGCCTGCAAATCGGCGTCAGCCGGAATACAGGTTGGGCACCACGATGCATAAAAAAATAGCACTCTTCGTGTAGAGGAAGTAGACTCTAAAAGATCAGGAGTGTATGTTACGTAGCGCGATTGAGTAGTTGTGTCATCATTAGTCATTTCTTGAGTAGTGCTTTCTGTTTCCGTTGCACTCTCTTGTGCCGGCATTTCCGATGGCGACTGCCCTTTCATTAAAAGAAGCGCAACTACAATTAATAAAACACCAACCCCAACAAACATTGTGGATTTTTTCATATGCTTATATTATGCATTATGTGTTGGAGAAATTATAGTGACTTTTTTTTATCAAAAAACTCTTTGTCCCTATTAAATTGCCACGGGTCGCGAACATTGCATTTAAGAATCTCTATTGACTGCCAAACTCCTTGAGTTTTATAGGGTTCGCTATTAAGCCATTCATGCAGTTCTTTTTCACTTGGAAAATCCATCAGCAGCGCAGATCCACACATTTCATTGTTGTCGTCCCACAGAGCTGCTCCGTACCACATGTTCCCGGATTGCCTGAGTTTCTCTCCAAGCTCCATATGGGCTTGCCGAGCATCAAGCCGCCGCTTTGGTGCATTTTCATCTGTTCCATCTTTGCCGATAATGAGAAATTGCATATACTTTTATTCTTCTAATGATATAACTTTATACTCGTATTCACGTAAATAAATAGCATCTTGCTCCGACTCAAGGTCTTTGAGAGTTTCTTTATCAGAATCTTCGTAATGACAAATTAGCGTATTAGGAAGCAAGCCTAATCCTGAAACGCACTCGTGGCTTGAAGTATGGAAGGTCTTACAAAGTACTTTAGCACCAGCCGAGTCGCCTACCACAACTTTACCCTTAACAAGTTGTGAAAAGTTAGGGAATCTTTTTAAAGCTTCTAACAATTTTTCTGAACGGCCACCGCGTAAATAAACTACATCCGCATTGATTAGTTGATTTTCAAAATCTTCCTCTGTTGCTTTTATTAAAGTCAATTTTTGTCCGTGGCTGTTTTTAATAAACTGCTCGCTATCTTCTGCAAAATATTTATCACCATTGTCAGTAGCAAAGTAGACCATGAGTATGGTGGGATTCTCTGGCGACCTCATCGATATTTCCGCAAAGAACAGATCGTTAATTTGTACAGTATTTGGAGTAAATCCTCCGTGAAGAATATATGTAGTTTTCATTTATTTACACTACCGAAAAAAATAAATTAGTTTTCAAGATATGGCACCGTTGCAAATGGAGTAAAATCAACATCCCCGGTCACATTGTCTGATGGATCTGTGTCTCCCCACCAGTTATTTTCTGCATTCAAAGGGACTGCATTACCTCCTGAAAGATAGAGTTTTCTATCGGTAGGACTATTAAAATTGTTTTCTGAAACTGTGTTTGGAGTGAATGCAATCCCCATTAAATACAATACTGTACCGTTAGTATTAAAAGCATTTTGACTAATAACACTATTTTTACCTCCGAACGAAAGGACCACTCCGCTGTCGCTTATAGCACTATGTGAGGTAACTGTTCCCGTAAAGGTGTTGTTGGAAATTTGAACATTCTCTGGAGGACCATTGTGATTGAATGTTGCTATTTGATTTGAATCGTTTCCTTCAAAAATATTATTTTCATAAATGTCATTATTTCGTATCCATTCTACTTTGAACGCATAACCATTCATTCCTGAAACGATATGATTATATTGTATTTTTGCTCCAGACGATCCTCCCAATAGCAAAACAGTAGAGTCACGGGATCCTGTTCCAGCACCATGTACTTTGAATCCTTCAATGGTAATGTTATTTTCTGAACTGTCAGGAATTACAATTGTTGACACACCATACCCTAAATAATTTGCTCCCTGCCCATTTATAATAGACTTGCTCGAGCCACTTCCAGAAAGCTGAATTGCCTTGCTAATATATATGTTTTCGTTATATATTCCTTCATCAACACATACGGTATCTCCTGAAGCAGCAGCATTTACCCCTGCTTGAATAGTCGCATAATTTAATGGAACGTTAACATCACAGTCAGAACCTGATGGTTGAACGTAGTCGTTTAACTTGGCTCCAATGCGTAACGGCGTTGGTGTTGGTGTTGGGCTTGGAGTAACAGTAGGCGAAGGAGTAACCGTAGGAGTTGGAATCATGGTCGGATTAACCGTTGGCGATGGGGTTAGAATTCTTGTAGGAAATGGGAACGAATTAGGAAATGTAGGCTTAGGAGGAATAGGAACACAGATGGTAAACCATAACACCTTAAAACATTTATTCAAAGGTTGCGCTGCCAAAACTGGTGAGGAAATTGTGGTAAAAAATACTGAAAAAAGGGCGATCAGTAGTAAAGAACGGATGATTCTATAATTCATACTTGGTGGGATTATACTCCGATTATTTGCGAGGGGCAAGGGGGAAACTTTTCTTCCTAACTATCAAAAACGCCATAAAGGTATTAGTAATAATCATAGCGATTGAATGAAGAACGGTCGCCACATTGTACGCTTGCAAAGACATGAGTGTTAAGACGTGTCTTCCTACATTCATTGTATACAACATTGGCGCTTCAGAAGTTGGATGTTTCTCTGTTTTACGAAGCGTTGGAATAAATGCGATCAGATCAATTGCAACAACAATAATAACCGATATTGTTGGGTCTTTATAAATAGCCCACGGAATAAGGCCAGCAAGTGCAGCAATTAGAAAATATGTATCGGTTCTTGTTATATATTTAAATCCATATTGCAACGAAAACAAAAAAATTATTACTGTAAATGATTCAGCTACCCCAGTAGGTAGTGCCCCGATCCCTGCTCCTTTTGCTAATTGTCCGAAAAATGTTACGCCCGATACAATTGTCCACACGAGCCACGTATACGGATGAGGCTTTATCCGCTTCGACAACACATCGCGTAAATACGATATGTTGCCAAATATGGCCATTATCGAAGCGATAATTGCAAAAGTTTCTTTCATATATAGAGTATACCAGTACACGACCCCCTTGGAGCTACGCACAAAATATGGTAAAATAGAAGCTCTGGAAACTATTATTAGATTCACACAAGTTTGTTTTGACTTCGGACACGATAAGACCATTATTGACGAGGCTAGCTTTTCTGTGCGCAAAGGTATGAAAATTGCGCTCATGGGACAAAATGGCGCAGGAAAAAGCACTTTATTCAAACTACTTGTTGGCAAATTACAACCTACTTCCGGCTCAATCTCACTCGACAAACGACTTGTTGTAGCGACTGCTCATCAAGTTATGGACCCGGCAAATATGGATCTTTCGGTTCAAGACTTCTTTTCACAATATGTACCCAATGTACAAAAACATGAGTTGTTAAAAAAAATTAGCGACGTACTTGGAGTAGTCAATCTAATTGCACCTACTGATAAAACCATTCGTCAGTTTTCCGGAGGCCAGCAAGCTCGGTTACTTTTGGCAGCCGCGCTTATTCAAGATCCTGATTTACTACTTCTTGACGAGCCTACTAACAATCTTGATCATACGGGAATTGACCATTTAACAGAATTTCTTATTTATTACGAAAAAAGTGTTATTGTCATTTCACACGATGCGCAATTTTTGAATGCATTTACCGAAGGTGTTTTGTATTTAGATAACTTTACAAAAAAAGTTGAGCAGTATGCCGGAGACTATAATGATGTGCTCGAACAAATTCAACTTCGCCTTGAACGTGACCGAAGGCAGAATGCTCAAATGGAACGGGTGATTCAAGAAAATAAGGATAGCGCAAACTTTTTTGCAAATAAAGGGGGACGAATGCGACTTGTGGCAAAAAAAATGAGAAATAAAGCAGAAGAAATGGAAGAAGCTAAAGTCGATATTCGCCGCGAAGATAAAACAATACGACCGTTTACTATTATTTCTCAAGAAGATTTAGTAAATGAAGAATTACGAATTTCTTCAATTAAAGTAATGCAGGATCATCAAGTTATTACCAAAAAGAAAAGTATTTTTTTGGAAAAGGGAAAACATGTACTTATTAAAGGGCCAAATGGTATTGGCAAAAGCAGTTTTATTAGATCGCTTGTTGATGGCACCGCAGACGATGTGCAAATGAGCTCGGGTGTTCGTGTTGGTTCATACGCTCAAGACTTTTCATCACTTGATTTTAATGATACGGTTTACGCCACATTTACTAAGGCTATGGTTGCGGCTGACGGAAAAATTCTTGAACAAGAAATCAGATCGGTCGCTTCTGGATTTTTAATCACTTCCCAACACATTCATTCTAAAATCGGCATGTTATCCGAAGGTCAAAAAGGTCTCGTTTCATTTGCACGGCTTGTTCTGTTAAAACCGGGGCTTCTTATTCTTGATGAACCAACAAATCATATAAATTTCCGACACTTACCGGTAATTGCACAAGCACTAAGTGAATATAAAGGAATGATGATTATGGTTTCTCACGTACCAGAATTTGTAGAGCAAATTCGAATAGATGAAGTATTTGACATGGAAAATGGGGATTAATTTTTTTACAGATTTCCAATTGGCTATTGAGAAGTAAAATCAAATTTTTTTTCTGCAAAAGAATATTCAGTATATTGGCGAATTCGTATTTCAGTTGGAACAATTTTAATAACAAGTTTTTTTTGATCTTTATATTTTAAAACAGGTAGCGCTTCTAAAAAGTTTTCCTTATATTGCAATGATCGTGCTAATTCTCCCAACGATTTTGTTGCATCGTTATCCGTAATTTCGGCTTTTCCACAAACTCGTACGGTTTCTGTTAGATCCTTATTCATAATTGTTAGCACCACATCATTTGCATGATTAATGTTTTTTACTTTTTGTGATGAAGCGGCTGTGATGAAGTATATTTCAAATGATGCATGTGGAATAAAATAAATAGGGGCAGCATCGGGAATATTATCGCTCGTTACGGTCGACAAAACACCAAGTAAATTTTGTTGTAAAAATTGATGTAAGTAAGTTTTATTAAGTACATGATCCATAGTACATTCCCATTAGGTTGTGCTGAATTTCCAACGTGTAATATTAAAATCCTAGCACTTCTTTAACAAATATCATAGTTACTTTTCGACCGAACATTGGATTTTCGCCTTTGAAAATAAGCATCTTATTAAGTTGTGTTCCCATGCCATATTTTTGTTGCATATTCTCATCTTCCAAAGGAATGACATATTCATCAATACGCTTGAAGGCTTCGGCAATGTTCGCCACGATTTTTTGAGTACCGACAACCAGTACTAAATTAGCTGAAGAATACGCAATATGCGGTAATTGGCTTCCGGTATTTGAAGCAACAACAAATTCCCCTTCTTCAGTAACCGCATGCACGCTTCCCAGGTAGTAATCTGACAGAAGCGCTTGTTGTCGAAGTTGGGCTTGTTTTGCCGGATCAGTTTCTGCGACAATCTGACCGTGATGATTATTCCACTGATGCTCATTCGATTTCAAAAGTTCAATAAATCCGATTTGTTCAAGTGTTCGCGATGAACCGTTCATTATTGAAGCTCCATTGGGAATAAGGGTAAGAATCTTTTCCTGGGCTTCCTTTCCATTTTCGACAACAACTGAGTCGATGTTATGCGCTTTCAAATTCGCAACTGTTTTTGTAAGTGATTCGTCATTAGCTAATTCATCAAATTTTTTCATAATTATGTGGGATATATAACGATGTAACTATACAGGTTTTGAAGGCAAGAGTAAAGAAGTACAAATAGTGTACACTAGTTATATGACGCCTAAATTTTGGGTTTTGGTTGGGCTAACTATTGGATCACTTATCGGCGGATATATTCCTACATTTTTTGGGGCATCATTTCTTTCAATATGGTCACTTGTTGGAAATACGGTTGGGGGAATCGTAGGGATTTATATTGCGTATCAAATAGTGAGAAGCAGTTTCTGAAAGACTCAATTCCCCGTTACAAAATGCAGGGCAAGGAGATGATTTTCGTATACGATTGGGACAAGGATGACGCTGCTGCTCGTTGTACTTCCGTCTTTTTTCTTCCAGGTAATTGAATTTACTGAACCCTCTACTTTATCCATGGCATCTTGATACGCGCCAATAAGTGTTTTGTGACTTTCAGGTGCGACAAATGCCATTGGGAACGATTCTTCTACTTTCGTCCATGCTTCTGGCGATTCGTATCCGAGCATTGTTGCAAATTTCTTGTTACACACTTTGTTTTCATCATCGAGAAATACATAAATTCCTTGATCAGAGTTTTCAAAGATGTCGGCATATTCTGCGGCAACATTTTGCATTAAGGTACCGTGGTCGTGATGATGGTCGTGCATATTAGAGTTTATAATACCAGGTTGTATATTTTTTGCAAGGAGAAAAAAGCATCTTTACCAACTTCCGCCGCCACCCCCTCCTTACCCCTCCATTATTGTATACTAACTACATGCTCCTCTATATAACCTCAAACAGTGACAAAATATTTATTGCAAAAAGTCGTCTGAAGGATTATGGAATTTCTTTTGAAGCAAAAGCAGTGGATATGGTTGAAATCCAATCAACATCAACTGAAGAAATAGCACAACATAAAGCAAAACAAGCTTTTGAAATGCTTCGTACTCCTTTATTTGTAAATGATGAAGGATGGTTGATTCCTGCCTTACATGGCTTTCCCGGTCCATACATGAAATACATGAATGATTGGTTAACTCCAACCGACTTTTTGAATCTAATGAAAGATCATGCTGACAAACGAATTATTAAAACAGTAGCTTTGTGTTACACAGATGGGATACATAGCAAAACATTTGTCGCTACTTATGAAGGGTACTTTATCAATTCAATTCAAGGCAATGGATTTGCTGCTATGCGTGTTGTTTCTATGACACCAGACGGCAAGTCAGTAGCAGAATATTTGGAAAACAAATTGAATCCATTTCCGGATAACGAATTTTGGAAAGAATTTGCAAACTGGTACAAAAGCATTCCAAAATAGCATGCTTTCAAATAGTTTTAGGGTCACCAACTACCGCCGCCTCCACCTCCGCCTCCTCCACCGGAAAATCCGCCCGACCTTCCCGATGAAGTAGATGTTACCAAATTGGAACTTACACCCGTATAAAAACCAGTATAACTGCGATAAAAAGGACTGCTTCCACTGTACCAAGTTGGATGATAATCGGGTCGAATACTTTTTAATTGTTCCATAAATTTTTCGATCATGCCAAATGCAATTGCGTACGGTATCATCGCTTCAACGACATAAAATTTTCGCGCTTGCCATGTGTAATTTGTATCACGCGTGGCAAGAAATATTTTAAGACCTTCTATTTGTTTTACAATGTCATCGCCCGATTTTGTTCGTCCTTTTAGTACTCCTGCAAAATATGAAAAAAGTACACCTAGTACAATATTGCCCGTTAGTAGTAAGAAAACTATTGCGAGTACAAAATACACAGGGTAATAATGAAAATTCGATACGAAATATTTTTGAGTTACTACTGTTTTTTGTACACTACTTCGTACATCTTTTATAATTTTGGGGAATGAACTTTTAAGTGACGACACAGCCACTTCATTGCTCGTTTTAAACAGTGCATCCATAATAATTTTTTCAAATTCAGTTACGTGTTTATCAGCATCTTTTAATTTAGAAATGTATTGTTCTTGTATGTCGGGCATGAATTTCTTAACCACTTTTTCTTCACGCAAATGAATATATTTTCTAATAGCCAAACTAAACAAAGTCGCAACAAAATGTACGTTGGTAAAACCGCCACGTTCAATTACACCGCTTATTGCCGGACTTACAATTTTTCCTTCAGAATCAGTCGGTAAATCAAAACGTACGGTTGCCGGACCGGTATTCTTTTTACTTTTTTTAACAAAAAACCACAATAATAAAATAGGTGCAACTATGAGATTTAAAACCACAAGTATATTTTTATACACTGACCAAAACGTGCGAATGAATTTTTCTGACGCTTCTTGCGGTGCGGCATTTGTTAATACACTTGTTGGAAACGTAGAGCGTGGATATGATGCAACAATACTCATTCCCTGACCTGGATTCAAAAAACCCCATGTTGTAAAAACTGAATCTTGTGCAGTGCATTCACGAGCGGTACTAGCATAATTGCCGGTAAAACATAGTTCATCAATCGTAACAGCGCCAAAGTCGTTAGTTACTGTTGCCTGTGCTCGTGCAATCGGAACTGTCCATTCGTTACCCGTCGTATTCCAATAAATTTCGTCGTGATCGGCAAAATTACTTCCAATGCCATTTGAAACAGAATATGAAAGAACGTATGTATGAGGTCCTGTTATGGTTTTATTAGCGTCTCCTATTTTAATTGTAAATGTTTTTGCATTTGACGAAATTGAAAACGGTTCTGGTTGAGAATCTCTAAGAACCGAGACTGAGTCGATGGTAATTATACGAAACTTATCTCCAACCGAGGTATAAAGAGGGATTGTTCGAAAAATACCATGGCGAATATTTTCTTCAAAATCATATGAAATTTTTTCAGTAATCGTAAGGTCTCCATTTTTATGAGCAACAATGTTTGTATCAAATGAATCGATTATTTCTGCATGTACAGAAGGTGCACCTATGCAAAATGATAAAGTAAGAAGAGCGGACAATAGGAGTTTTTTCATACCTACATTATAGCAGTACTAATACGTTAGGGAAAATCTACCCGCTTGCGGTGGTAAAAAAGCTTGAGCAACACTTCCTTCGTCGGAATATCTGTAACGCCCGTAATTTACTGGCTGACCTTTGTTTCTCACGGTTGCACCTGCAACTTCTGATCCATCTTCGTTATACGTAAAAAGCTCAAACTCAACTGGTTCATCAAGAATCGTAGGACCAGTTGATGGACTAAATTCACTTATTGGAAGAGTTGTTTCATTTACGACGCGTACACATACAAGCCTTCCCTCGTCATCATAAAAAAAATCATTTCTCCTTCGATTCTCTTCGCGGCTATTAGCCTTGGATGTGGTAACCCAACTCTGAGCAACTCTCTGCTCTCTTGCATATTCCTCATACTGCGCATCACCTGGTTCTATTTTATTAGTCGCTACTTTTATATAGTCTGGCAATCGCATATCATTTTCACTGGGTTGATATACTTCTTGACCATCTTTTCTGAAATACCGAGTTATTGCACCTTGTTGCGCAGGTCTTTCAACAAAAGGAATTACTTCTGGTGCCCATGTCGGAGTAAAAGCCTCGGTTTGGGGAGCTGCTCCTAATGTTTCATTCCCCAAGTCACTCATATAGGATATGAGTTTACTACGAGCATTAGTATACTGTCAAGAGTTTTACTTATGGATTTTTGGTGTTTGGTCTCTTTCAGAAGTGTATGCAGTTATACTTCATGTTTTTATGATGAAAAATTCAGATCCGTTCGAATCGGATACTTTTAATAGACGTATCTATAATATCCCGATAGAAAGACTCCTTATACGTTTTAGGTTCAATTTTCATTGAAATAGTATAGAGTTGCTGTGCAGGACCGATAATATAATATGTGTATACTTTGCCCAAACAATCAGCTTCAAACTGCCAACCCATCAATGATTCACTAGTAATTTTCCCGAGCTTCTCAACACGGCCTGATCCACATACACTATCGTGATATACGTGATCATCCTTAATATACTCCATTATCGACTTTTGGAATTCATCTTCTGGAAGTGTGCCATAATCACGCATATCAATATTTACAGAGAATTCGATTGGCGACTGATTTTTCTGTAATTGCTTTTTATCGATTCCTAATGTGTAGAATGCTCCAAGTCCGTTGTAACGGTTTGTTTGAATGCTTTCCAAAGGCAACTTCAGCTTCATGTCCTTAAATGTAACTTCTTCCATCTGAACAGAATTACTATTTCTAAGGAAAAATGCGAACGGTCGTTGATATAAATATATGAAAATGCCGATCACTAAAAGAAAAATACTTCCGATAACGAACTTCATGTTCGATTTACTTAATGACGACATACTACATAGTACCATATACATACTGCAGAAAATATAAAATTACCCCAGGCGTACATGCTCCGGTAGAAACAGTAAAGGAGTACAATATATACATGAGTAAATTAAAGCATGGAATGTTTCTAAAAATTCCGTATGATTTTCGAAGACCTACGGTAGCCAAAATACAAGAGCGGTGGTGGAATCGTGATGATACACGAATTATTACTCCTCGCGTTTTTGGATGGGGATATGCAATTAATTTTTATCAGGTGTTGCGTAGGGTTGGGTTGATTAGGAAGTAGATAGCTCCGTTAAATGCACGAACTCACCGCGCTCATCTATTCTATCCTTCTACTTCAACTTGAAAACCACCGTACGCCATCCGTTTCATGTCAAAAGGCATTGTCATGTCTGTTTTTCCTTCCATCTGCTTATTCATTTCTTCCATCACTTTAGCATTGACCTCGTCGCGATGTTCTTTGGAATTAAAAACTATATAAGAAAACCACACTGTTTCATCACCCGTTGCTCCAGTCATTTCAGTAAATGCACGGGCTTTTTGGCCGCCCATTTCTTGTGGAACAAGGTCATCACCACGACATTCATAGTATTCAAGCGCACCATGTTTCATCCATGTATCACGGCCGTCTTGCGCCATTTTTTTATATTCCTCAGTTTTGTCTTTTGGAACTACCAGCACAAATCCGTCTACATATTTTGCCATAATTTAATTATCAGGAGAAAATTCTATTATCCATTCAATACCAAATTTATCTCGAAACATACCTGCGTATGTGCCCCATGGACTGTCTCCCATAGGTCCTTCTACTTCTGCTCCAGCCGAGAGGCCCGTAAATAATCTGTCAGCCTCTTCTTTACTTTCCGTACTTACTAGAATCTTGCTTCTATTTTCACGCTCATTTACTTGCCCCATAACCTCCGGAACATCATTTGCAATCAGCATAGAATCTGTACCGATAGGTAATGCAATGTACATTATTTTATTTTCCTCTTTTTCTGGTATTGGAAATTCAGCACTCGCAATGTCTTTGAAACGTACTACTTTGGCAAACTCCGTGCCGAATACTGATTTATAAAACGTAAATGCTTCTTGCGCATTACCGTTGAAGTTAATCCAAGGATTTAGTGTTGACATATATTATATGTTAGCAAATTAAAGTAATTCTATAAACAGGTTTATTTGCTCCCCGACTGGACTAAGTTCGGACTTCTTATTTGGAAACAGAGTCTCCCTTTTCATCTCTACCGTCAACCCAATTATATCGCTCTACAAATCGCAAATAATAACCGAATGGATCGACGGCACGAAAATCTTTTGGAGAATACTTGAAATAGCTATTGTACTTACTTCCCATTCTTTCAAGTTCAAATTATGAAATGATGCTCATGCTTAGAAAGTGGTAGGTGTAAGAATTATTTAGAAAAAAATGTGACGCTTGTCAGAAATAATCGAATTGCAAAGAATAGTAGGGTAAAAGCAAATATTTTAAATACGACTGATATCATTTTGCCTTTTATAAGTAACGTTCTAAAACGGGAAAATAGGAATGTTAACAAAAGTGTTGCAGTAAGCCATCCGAGCTCAAAAAGAATCATGAAAATTATGAGTCCCCCTGAGATCTGTTGATTTAATTCATACGCTTGCGGAACACATACTGTGGACCACACGATCCAAAGGGGCCCATTAAATATGGTTAACAAAAAGATTTTTTTGAAACTGAATAGCTCTCCTTTATCGTTTATTTTTGTGATTGACCATACCTGCTTTGCAAGCCATACTAACACTCCTGCACCGATAAGGGAAATTCCGTAATAAATACTTTGAGGAATATTTACCGAAAAGAGTGCGAACATTATTAACGAGGCTACGATGGTTTCAGAAATTAGTGCAAATATAATTACTCGTAGACTTCCCATGAAGCCTTTTCTAAGAGCTTCAGTAAAAGTAGAAGCTAAAATAGATCCGGGAATTGATCCACCAATAAAGCCGAGTGTAAATATGCTGAGTAGTTGGGGAAGGAGGTCCATATATTTGAGTATAGCATTAATCTTTTCTATATTCCAAAATATCTCCTGGTTGGCAATCTAATGCTTCACAGATCGCTTCCAACGTTGAAAAACGGATAGCTTTTGCCTTTCCATTTTTTAAGATAGAAAGATTGGCCATTGTTATCCCTACTTTTTCGGTAAGCTGCGTAACGCTCATTTTACGTTTAGCCAACATTACATCGATATTGATTATTATTGCCATATTTTTTTATACAGTAAGATCATTTTCCGATTTTATTTCCACCGCATTTTGTAGAAGTTTTTGAAAAATAGCAGCAGCAGTTCCAATAACAGCAGTTATCAAACACACAATTATTCCCAATCCTGTTGGACCGGCTGCGTCTTCGCCAGGAGCATTAAAACGGATTAAAAGTAGTACCGCCACAATAAATCCAATAAGTGTAAAAGAAGCAATTTTCATATTCCTGAATGTAGTAATAGCACCGTGAGAAAATGCTTTGCCTTTATCGATAAGATTTAGCAATTTGAACGCTTGATACAGCCCGATGAAGAATGGAGTTGAGCCGATATAAACGAAAATGATAAGGGGATCTTTATAGATGTCGATGAGACCCAGGTTAGCAGCTCTTCCTTCTGTTTGAGGAAAAATAATTAAGCCCGCAAGCACTCCGATTGCGATAAGTACAATAACAATCTTTAAAAATAACGTTGAACCTTTTTTCATGATCATATTCTACTACCGTAGTATCATTTATCGATATATTATCGTTGCTAATCGAGAGTTTTAAGCAACGCTTCCAAATCAAGCGGTTTGCTGGTCATAGCAACTTTTCCATTTTCCCAGATCCATTCTTTTTCTGGTCGATCAACGTATAGTTCAATACCAATAGAATCGGGGTCTTCTAAGTAAATAGCTTCAGAAACACCGTGGTCAGATGCGCCAGATAGTGGATACTGCGCGTCTTTAAGCCGCTTATAAACGGTTGCCAATTCGCGCCGCGTTGGAAATAAAATTGCAAAATGATACAAACCCGAATGCTGCGCAGGTGGCGGAGTTACCCCTTTTCCGGCCTAGGTATTAAGGCCAATATGATGATGATACCCGCCTGCCGATAAAAACACCGCCTGGTCACCATATTGCGCGGTTACTTGAAATCCTAGAATGTCACGATAAAAAGCCAAAGACCGATCAAGATCAGCAACGGTTAAATGCACGTGACCAATTTTTACTTGTGGGTGAATTATGGTGTTATTTTTCATGTTTTTTAGTAGTTCACTAATTAGTTCGCACCTTCCGTATTACCTTGCGTGGTTCATTGCCAACCTGCGCTGATACAATTCCTACTTCTTCAAGCTGGTCAATTATTTGACATGCTCGGGCATACCCGATATCAAATATATTTTGCAGCAATTCGGTCGTAATTTTATCGTGTTCTTGTGTAATGCTGATTACCTCATTAAATAACGGATCTGGTTTTCTATCATCTTCGGATAGCAACAGATCCAACTCTTGCGCTTCTATTTCATTTCGCGTGCGCAGTAAACCAGTAAGAATCCGTAAATGATATAGAATATACAAAAGGATTGGTATTAGGATGACGAGAAGTAAGTTGGTGTAGTTCATATATATCTCAAAATAGGTTTACTGTCGCGTAAAGTATACTACTCATAAAACCAGATAGGGCTTGGATCTTCTACTTCGCGGATCTTTGGTTGCCAAAGCGTAAGGTTACCATTAACTTCTTTCACTTCCCACGAACCCTCAAAATATTTATATACAATTTCATCATCGATCATATTTTTAGTGGATAATTTGACATTCACTACATTTTCCTTTGTTTCATCTGCCACAATTTTAATAACAGTCGTATCAAGAAGCGACTGATACCCTTTTTTCCATTGGGCAAAACTACCCCCTTTTAGAAAATTGTCAGACAACAATGCAAACGCACTTTCAAGCTTTCTAATTTTAAGATAGTTATAAAAAGAAGAAACGGCATCGAGTGGGCTTTTATTCGGTTGAAAATCAATCCGCACAATATCATGCACTGGGTCTGATGCAAGTTTCATTTGAATAATTTTGTCCTTAAGCGATTCAATTGAAATCCCAAGGCCAAGACCACCGGTTCCTGCCGTTGTCATACCCACTACCGCACCGCACTCATCGATCATCGGTCCTCCGCTCATGCCACCATTATATGTAGCATCTGTTTGAATATAGGAGACATCAATATCCTTGGCAATCCTTTGTGCTGAATATGATCCTTTAACAACTGACGTCTCTCCAATAAGTTGTCCACCAAGAGGGTATCCAAGAGCCAACACTGATGATGGTGACGTAAGATCGTTTGATGATCCCAATGAGAGTTTAGGAAGGACTTTATCAATTTTAAGAACGGCAATATCAGCATCTTTATCAGCCATCATAATTGTTGCGGTTGCAAATGTGTTATCGGGAAAAATTACCTTGGGACTTGGTTCAAATTCGATAACATGAAAGTTGGTAATAATCGTGTTCTGAATAAAATTCAGCGCAAAACCTGAGCCTTCCGCTTCACCGCCAACAACTCGAACAACTGACCGCCGAGCTTTTTTGATTGAATCAGCTTCATTACACGTAATCTTTGACGAACCACCAAGTTTGTTTTCAATATTTTCTAACCGTTTTGATAGGTCATCATTCTCCAATTGCAGTTCAAGAAGAAAGGTTAAGACAAACAATACGAATGCAATTTTTGCAAAAGCCATTACGATATTCAGGATACGATGACCGAGTGATTTATTATTTGTATGACGAAGCATGAATGGGTATTTATGATTCAAATTGTTTAATGTTAATCAAAAACTCATATAATTTTACCATCGCTAAGGTGTCGAGCTTACAATATTCTAATAATTGGGAAATAATTTCATCTTTATTTTCTGAATAGGCATTGTCAAATACAAGCTTTTTCCACGTAAGCGATGCGGTCATTCCTTCTTGAATTGCTAAATCCTTATGCGACAGCTCAGGAATTAACACCGGTAACACTTTCTTAATCGATGCGCTTCCATAAAAATCTTTATCGATAAATAAATCAGTCGAAAAAGGAACCATTAAATCGATAATTCGATTATTAAGTTGTTCTAAAAATGGGGCATATTCTGGCACTAGCTTTCCCATTTCAGTATTTCGCGTTTTTTCAAACTTTTCATACCACACCATGACGGTTCCTGTTGAGCCGATATCTTTTTGGAGTTGCTCAACCAATGGAACTACCGGATTAGAAGTAGAAAGATGAAGAAATTCTTTATGCGTTACTTCTCCATTTGGTTTTGATAGTATGTGAAGCGAATATTGAAATGGCACCTGTTGATACGGAACAAAACCGTCGTATCGTGGAATTACTTGCGCATACGTTTCGTAATCTAAAAAATACAATGGGTAGCTTATGGATTCCAGAAATGACGAAATAGCTTTTGTATCGACTGCCCGCGCATTATTTTTTGTTGCAGTAATTTGCGTTTTTTGTTTTGGATGAAGATCGAGCGTTTCGGGAATATTAGCTATATGATCAATTCCTAAATCTTCCAATTCACCATAGAGCTGTGCAGAAATTCGGGTTAATTTAGAAATTGGATAGTCATGTTTTGCAGGATGCAGTAGTTTATGAATATCAAGCCATTCTTTTAACGCGCCCAAACCAACATGACGTGGTGAAAAATCCGGAGGAGTTGGACTGGCTGCCACTAATAATGCATTCTTAATAGATTCGCGTGTTTCATCTAAATGCTGGCGAACTTCTTGCGTAACTTCTGATTGTTTTGTAATCAAATTCACATCAATTTCTCCGGATCGGGCATATTCATTATTCACATAGATTACATAGATATTGCGTATGGTTAAACCGGCTTCTTCTAATACAATTGTTTGGAATGCTAGATCGTGAATATGATCAACCTTAACACTCGTACTCGATTTAATTTCATAGAGATCAAATTCCGTTTCGCTATCGCCTACCCGCTGTATAACATCAAATATACAGGTGCAATTAATTGCTTCAAGTCGACCTTGGAAAATTGTGCTAGCTCCTTGTTTAATTACCTGCATGGTACGCACTGGCATTGATCCGTAATTGCGTTCTTGCATGCTAAAACCAACCCGTTCTCCACTGGGAAACAATTGGCTCGCATACTGTTCAAACACATTACCTTCGTCAAACATAGATTGCAAAACAGTATCCACAATCGGAAGAATTTCCTTATTATGCTTTTTAAGCCACAACCAACCCGGATGGCGAAGATACAGCATGAAGTCGGATTTTGAAAGAGGCATGGGGATAGTATACAGGAGGTGAGGGGATTTTACATGTGCCCATTCAATGGGACAAACTAGAACTTTTTATCTGCTTCGTATGGCTTCCAACTCCCACTATTGCTAGATGTTTTTTCTACTCGCGCCTGCCTTAAACAAAGAAGGCAATAAGGCCCAGTTACTTCTTCGCTTTTAAAGAATCTACCTTTTATTGTTACTAAACCATAGGAACAGTTAGAACACATCTGAGTACCACATGTTGTACATTTATTAATGTAATCTATTTCTTCATGTCTAGAACAAGCTTTTTCCGCAATAACATGTTGTTCATGTTCTTGCTGTAGCCTATTTGATTCTTCAACGCATGTCTTACATTTCAAATTAACAGTGTAGTCGAAATAATCATCTGGTTTCTTGCCTTCACTATCACAAATCTCGCAGATTGGTTTAGCACACAATGCACACCATCCGACAGCATTTTTATCTTTATGATTATGACATCGAGTAAATTTTTTTACATCACTAGGTGCCTTATAAATTGTTGAGACATGTCCACAGTGAGAACAATATGCTGGATAATCTTTATTTTCATGGAAGCAATAAATACAAAAGTAAGCAGGCCCGATTGTGTCGGCATTCCACATTGTATCTACTTGTACTGCTTTTCGCTCTGTTTTATATGCGTCATTCATATTATTCATTTACTACTTTTGATTTATCTTCAGGAACCCACTTCAAGCTTTCTAAGCACAGTATATCAATTATTAAAAGAGACTTCACCTGCAACCGGTCTAAGTTTTTCCTGTATATTTTCGCATCTTCTCTTAAATTTTGAGCCAGCATTAATGAAGAATCTGACCTGATGAATGTCCGTGCTTTGATTCATTTGAAACCAAATAAACATGTCTATTTTCTTTAAATCTATTTCACTATCTTTTACATATTCTCTTAAGTCACGAATTATAGTTTGACCGTATCCCACAATACCTGTTATTGCATGAGTCATGTTTGTCCAATTTAATTGCATATGATCTGAAGTAAAGAGTAGCACCCATGGTTTATTGTGATCAGAATCCATGTCTGTAAATTGAAGTACTGCAGATTGAATAAAATTTCTTAATTTTGAAATAGTAGTGGTCCACTGAAAAAGTTGCGTTTTATTATTTATTAATAGTAAAGGACTTTTAACCTCACAATAGTAGTCCAATTCACCAGAGTAATATATTTCAAAATCAGGTGATTTCTGACCAATCAGCAGTTTTTTAGCTACTACTCTTTTTGGAACATAACCATGTTCTTTAAAGTAAACTGAAACTGTGTTAAGTATTTGTGATTCTGTCATATTGTTCTATTACTTACTAAGAATGTATTTTTTAAATATTGATATATATTCTATTAGTCCTTAGTTTGTTGAAAAACTGTCAATATCAACATGTCTTCGATTGACTTCATCAACTTTAGTATATGGGATTTTGTCTGATGGAATCCCAAATCTGACAAATGCTTCAGTAATTATTTTAAAACGTTGTCGTATGATTTATGTGGGGAACAGTATAGCATGGATTGGTGGGACGCAGAGTATATTTTATAGTCGATCAGAGAGAGTACTTATCCAAGATGCGACTTAGGATTTGAGGTAAGATTACAAAATAATAGAATCTTCATCATCATATTTACTTAATATTGACCTAGCCAATATTTTATATTTTTCATTAAAATTCCCAGTAGAAACATCCCGAAGAATTCGTATGGTTTTATCATATGATAATGCTAGCCCTAGATTTGTAATCTGTTCCCAATGCGGCATGTTTAATTTCTGACTTTCCAATATTATCTGAATTATGTCATCTATATCATGAAGACATAATCCCAACTTAAGAAACTGAACGTCCAACAATAACCCCGTGTCATCGTTTGATTGTATTTCAGCTATAAACCTCTCAACAAAATCCTGATTTAACTGATAGCACTGCTTCTGAATTACACTTAGTGAATCTATATAGTTAGCAATTCTCTTTTCAGGTTCACGATCAATCGACCCTTTCGCATGTGCAAGAGTATCGTTCCTTTTATCAATTAGCTCCTTGATTCTTTTTATATCAATCTGTTGAAGGTTGATCAATTGGAATACGTCTATTAGTGTCTTTTCACCAATTAACGCAATATCAAAAACTGATCGTTGATTTAAAATGAGCTTGTTCTTATTTCGTCCACCAACTCCAGAAAAGAATAGATCTATCGCTTGCTTATGGCATTTTGCAAGTCTAATAACCTTATATTGAAGGCCTAGCATAAATAGTAAATGAAAAGGCATTATTGAGAAAAAACGAGCATCATTTCCGCTGTTTTCTAGTGCAGTGTATGACTGCCAGAGGTGGTCGATATAGTCGTTTTCTGGTAGATTTCGGCGGATGGGCAAATAGTCAAAAATTTCTTGTGCATCTTCATACATAAAACTTAATTATCATCTGAAATTTCCATCTTTGAATTTTTAAACCTTGCTACAACTTTTGAAAAAATCTTTGTTGGGTGGTCATTATTCTGATCAAATGAAACCTTTTCATTCTTTGGATCTAAAAATAATTGCGTTTTGTCTTTTAATTTTTTACTTCCAGCAAGTACCATAAGTTGCACTTCATCTTTTCTATTCTTTGATATCTTTACATCTACCCAGTAGTCAAAATCTGTGATTTGCTCTCTTTGTACTTTTACAAGTTCACCATCGATATTAATAATTTCGGCATCTTTATATTTTTGAGATTCAATAATATCCAAAAGATCTGAAGCTTTTTCCTCTATAGATTTATTTAAGGTTAGTTTGAAATCACACCTTGAACAACAATATTTATATTCTCCAATAGAATATTTCTCTTTGGATTTCTTTAATTTACAATTACACTTCTGTTTAGGACAAAGTGGAATTTGTGAGTAGAGATTACCGTTAATGTCATAATCAATATCCCAATGCAACCCTTCCCATAAATATAATTGCATTTTTTGATTATTCATACCTATTCTTTCCAAAGTTTAGCAATGGTTTCTTTGGCCTTTTGTTCGTAAATATCAATCAGTTTTTTAGCGGATTCGACGAGGGCGCGCTCGGCTTCTATTTTTTCCACAATTTGTTTTTGAATGGCGAGAGATGGGAGAGGAATTTCATATTCTTTTATTTGATTTGGGGAAATATTTCCTTGAGCTCCACCACCTGCAGTCACCTGACAGTATTCGTAAAATTCATTAGAAAATAAAACTGACTTTAGAAAATATTTAGAAAGTCGCTGCTCATTTGGTCTAACAAGACCAACACGCTGGTTGAGAAGTAAATTATCAAATTTAGAAACAGCAACTTTCCCAACGGTTGCACCAGTCATGGCGATAACAATATCGTCTTTATTTACAATAAACTTTTCTAGTGATTTATTGTTTGGAAAATATTGCGCGTCCTCGATCTCAACATTTCCATTTCTGCCGACATTTCCAATTTTAATTACAGGTAAGTCTATATCGCTAGATTTTTCTTTTTTTAATTCCTCACTCTTAAACGCATAGCCACCAATAAAATCGGCAATTTCCCCCAACTTCACCTTCGCCCAATTCGGATCAATATTTATTTTAGGCTTCCAGTTTTGGGCGATTTGTTTGGCGCCGGCGATGATGCCTGCGTAGCCGTTAAGCTCCGCTACTATTTGCTCTTGGATTTCTATGGAAGGAAGTGGGATTTGAAAGACCTCAAGATCGCTCGTTTTCATCGAAACATTTGCTGCCCCCTTCATGAGCCTTGCTATTTCATTTTTTGCACTATCTAAAATATGATAAAGATATTCTGCGCTCAATTCTTGTGCATTTCTTGGTTCAAGAAAAGCTAATAAATTAGCCAGTGCAAATCTGCCTGTCACAAAGTGAACTCGGTTAATTGCTGCCTTACCATGCCCAGTTGCAGAAATTAGTGGCACAGCAACTCCTTCACCATCAAAATCAAAATGGTCGGATGACTTGTTATTTTCTGCTGTCAAATAAAGTGGATATGGCCCACTTTCTGTTTTGGTGCTAGATGATTTCCCTTTTGTAATATTACACACATCAGAAAGCAGAACGAAAGGTTTTTCCGTATTTACAATAGTTCGTTTTCTATATTTGGCAGATGAAAGATCGTAGGCGTTATTAATTATTTCTTGTTTAGTGGTTGTGAATGCTAATTTGCTTGGTTCAAATGTTTCGCCGCTTTGAAAGGATCTTATTACCAACAATGCAGGGATTAAATCATTTACATCAATAGCTCTTTGAGTTGCCCCAAGACTAACACCAACGTCTTTTATATCAATGAATAAAATATCATTTTTCTGTTTTGATAACTCTATATCAAAAAGCAAAATACTGGTCTTAACACCGCTGTATGGTGCGAATACTCCTGAAGGCAAACTGACAACAGCATAGAGACCATCTTGTATGAGGTTTTTTCTAAGTTGTTTATGTCCAGTACTGGATTGAAAGATAATTCCTTCTGGCACAATGATGCCAGCACGGCCTTTTGGTCGCAGGTGATTCATTATGTAATCCACGAACAAAACTTCCGAACGACTGGAGGGAATAGTGAATTTACTATGTGGCTTTCCCGCTCCCTTCGGAGACATAAACGGTGGATTAGCAAGAATGACATCAAATTTATCATTCCAAAATCCTTCATCAGCAAGAGTATTATATTGAAAAATTTTGGGATTTTTGAATTGGTGCAAATACATATTGACCTGTGCAATACGCACCATCGTCGGGTCTATGTCATAGCCCTCAAAATTCGCCATCAATTTCTTGCGTTCGTCGGGTGTGAGTGGCTTTTCTTTTTTCTTTGGGTCGTCTTTACCATCGTGCTGTGCCAAAATATGTGTATACGAGCTGACCAAAAATCCGCCTGTTCCACAAGCAGGGTCTAACACTTTATCGTCTTTCGTTGGGTTCACAACTTCCACGATGAAGTCAATAATATGGCGAGGTGTGCGGAATTGTCCGGCATCGCCTTGGGACGACATTATGGAAAGCAGATATTCGTAAGCATTGCCAAGTTCTTCGGGATGTGAGTAGTCAAAATAATCAATCTCTTTTAAAAATAGTCCGAGCGTTTCAGGTGAGCGATATGGCAAAAAGGCAGATTTGAAAATCCCGCGGAAAAGCTCTGGAAGTTGTTTTGCTTGGGAGAATTTGATAAGCGCCTCGGAATAGAGATTCATGCGCTCTTGATTACCCATGCGCGGATCCATAAGGCGCGTCCAGGCGTAGTTTTCTAAATCATCAACGAAAAACGAGGGTTCATCGCCTTGTTTGATAGCTGCCTGATCCATGTCATCCATAAATTTATAGATGAGCGCGTTGGTGATCTGGTCGATCTGCGAAGTCGGGTTTGGCACTACGCCAACCAGCACTTGGCGAGCGGAATCAATATGTCGTTTTGTATCTGTATTCATAATTTTATTCCTTTATAGGTTCGTTAAATGATAAGCATAATCACGGACATATTGCGGAACGATTGTTTTAAATCCGTTGAGCTGTTGATATTCGTCAAAATGGAACGATGATTCCGTGTTGAAGCGACCAGTTTGACGGCTGGCGATGATTTCGCGCACATCTTTGTCCATTACATACGCTTTGAAAAACATTTTGACAGGTGCGTAGTGCGCTTGGTCCACCGGATTCACCTCCATAAACTTTTCCCATTCTGACTCCAGAAGCTCATCTTTCATTTCAAATGTTTCTTTGTCACCAAAAGCTACCTGCAAAAATTCTTTAACGGTAATGCGACGGTCAACATTGAAGATTTTGCGGATTTTATCGAGATTAAGGAAGTATTTCGGTCGATCAAAGATCTCCTTTTTGGCAAAGTCTTCGGCTTCTTCGGCGTTGCCGTTCTCCCACAAATTTTTGAGTGTTTCATTGCGGAATACATCTTCCTCTACAGCACGCTTGAAGCCTTCGCGGTCAATACGCATAATCACACCTTCGGGAGTTTCAGAGATTGTAGCAAGTTCGTCGTTGGTGGATAGATCTATTGGACCCTTGAATGATTCTGGTGGAGGATCCCCCATAGGATCATTTTTTCCGGGACCACTTGGTGGTGCAGTATGAGTAGGAAGCTTAATCTTTTCATCGTATTCAAATTCACTTTCGAAGTATTCACAGGTCGCAAAAAAATCAAAAAACTTAAACTTTTCTTTTGATTCGCTCAAAGGCTCGTTAACGTAATCATTATATTCAAATAGGTATCTTCTAGTACCTCTTCCCTTTATCTGCACGAAATCAGTTGGCGAGAAAATAGGACGCATGAGGGCGATGTTGAGTAAGTCCTGGCAATCGTAACCAGTTGTCATCATTCCGACAGTCACAGCAACGCGTGTTTTGCTTGTGTCGTAGCCCTCGGGCGAATTTGCCTGTCCGCCAAGGCGATTGTTAGCAAAATTTATTGTCATTTGCTGAGCGTCTGCAACTTGCGAAGAAACTTGCATTGCAAAATTTGATTCGCTGTATTGCTCTGGCCATTTTTCAAAAGCGATTTTATTTAAGATATTTGTTAGTCGAGCGGCGTGTTTTTGAGATACAGCAAAGACAATAGTTTTTCCAAAAAGATCTACGCCAAGTTGCTTGGCGACAGGATCAAATAATCCGTTGTCGATAAGCGCCTTACACATAGCGATATTGGTTTCTTCATTGAAAATTTTACGTTCAAAATGCTTTTCATTAAAAGTTTCGTCGATAGTTTCTCCGCTTTCAGTGAGCGTGTGGACGGCATATCCTTCTTCCGAGAGAAGTTCGGTTGTAATGTTTGTGCGCGCATCGACAAGAGTTGGTTTGATGAGATAACCTTCCTCCGCACCCTTTTCTAGATCATAGGAAAAAGTCGGATTACCAGCTTCACATCCAAAAGTTTTGTAGGTATCAATCAAAAGTCGACGTTCGTATTCTCTTTGACTATCTGCGCCTTCTGCGTCAAATCCTCGCAAATAATTTTTTGGCGTAGCAGTAAGTCCGAGTTTGTAACCAACAAAATATTCAAAAACGGCGCGACTGTTGCCACCGATAGAACGATGAGCTTCGTCTGAAATAACAAGTTCAAAATCAGTTGGCGAAAATTCTTTTTTATAACGATCGCCTGCGAGAAATGTCTGAATAGTTGAGACAACGACACTAGCATTTGCCCACGAATCTTTGTTTTCTTTATAGATAACACTTCGATAATCCTTGCCGAGATATTGGACAAACGCTTTTTGTGCCTGATCTTCTAGTTCAAGGCGATCAACGAGGAAAAGCACACGACGCGCGTTGCCGGATTTGAGAAACAGTTTTATGACAGCTGCAGAAATGAGAGTTTTTCCTGTTCCAGTTGCCATTTCAAATAAAAACCTTTGACTTCCGCCTTGGGCAGATTCTTGAAGCGCCTTGATTGCCTGTACCTGATACGGACGGAGTTGTTTTAGTTTATTATTTTTCAAATATTCTACGCGCGTTGCTTCGTTTTGAAATGCTGGATCTGTGGCGAAGGTTGGAATTTGTGTTGAAACAATATAATTTTCATCAACGACCGTTTGTGCAAGTTCAAGAGGATTCGGAGTGTATTTTTCATATTGAGTAATGGAATCCTGCGTTGGAAAACGGGAAATGGTGTCGGGGTTTCCGTGTTTTGTATCCCAAAAATAATGGATATTGCCGTTTGAGAGAATGACGAAACGAGCCCCGGCGTTGCGAGCGTAGTTTCTGGCTTGTTCCTTGGCTGAAAGTGGATCAACAGATTCTTTCTTGGCCTCAACCACCACAAGTGCCCGTCCGTCTTTATCAAGAAGAAGAAAATCGATAAATCCGTGAACTTCGTTTTCAAAGTCATCTCCAAGCTGTGAATATTTTACGCCTGGCTCAAGTTGTATATTTGCTCTGCCATTTTCGGAATCTTCAAAATGCCACCCTGATTCTTCGAGAAGTTTATTTATTTTTACTCGTGATTTTGCCTCTTTCTGCATAGCCATATTCTACCACTTCCAGCGTATGTAAATGAGCTAAAATGACATATGTAGATTTGGGATCCTGAAACAAGTTCAGGATGACAGGGCTGAGATTCCTCGCTTCGCTCGGAATGACAGAGGTACCGTTTCCAAACGGTTACAACGGTTGAACGGGTGCGTAAATAGGCACAAAATGAACGGTTGGGTAATCGTTAAACGGTGGAAACGGTGAGTAGAGCCTTGTGAGGCTCTGGGAACGGTGAATGAATAGGACCCTGAAACTAGTTCAGGGTGACCGTTTAGACCGTTTGGACCGTTACCGCTCTCGTTTGGCATTATATATGATCAGTTCTTGAAAAAGTTGATGGAATGGAGCGTGTAGGGAAAGCTCCATAAGACCTTCATTTGCTTTATGTGAAATGGTACTTACTTTCAATTCAATTTCTTCAAGGATTCCATACGAATTCATTAGCGAGTAAACATAATCAACATCTTCTTGAGACACTGGTTTACCGAGAATGTTCTTAATTTTTTCCTTTTCAGATTCACTAGCTTTAGTCAAAAGCATAGCAATATGAAGTGTTTTTTTATTCTCTTGAAGGTCGGCCCCTGGGCTTTTTCCGGTATCTTCAGTTTTACCAAAAAGTCCAAGTTCATCATCTTTAATTTGGAATATTATGCCTAAAAAGGTTGTAATTTTTTCAAGAACTTCACGGTCTTTTTTTGAAGCGCGAGCCATTAAGGCTCCTAAAATAAATGGTAAAGAAAAAGTATAACTGCCCGTTTTTAGTTGATACATAAGAGTAATATCAGCTTCTGAACGAAAATCGGGGGTTTTGCCGAAATGGTAGTCCATAAATTGTCCTCGCCCAACTTTAAGCATTTCTTTTGAATATATTTTCATAACTTGAGACATGATTGAAATTGGAATATTCAATGATCCAATAAGATCGTATGTTAAAAACAATGACAAATCTGCGACAATCATGGCCATAGATTTGCCATACTCTTCTGGATTTTCAATATTTTGAACACGGGCATCGTTCATATATTCGGCATACATTGTTCGCCTGCCTCTTCGGACCGTATCGTTATCCATGATGTCGTCGTGAATGAGTAATGCGGCCTGGCTAAGTTCCATAACAGCTGCTACATTAAGAATATTTTTATTAATTACTCCACCAAACATTTCATACGATAGTAGTACAAATATTCCTCGAAGCATTTTGCCGCTTGTCGTAAAATCTTTTATTCTTTCAAGTACCTGTTTTGAAAGTTCGTCATGGACTTCTTTATTCTGCGATTCAAATAACGCAAGTAGGTGATTATGGAGCAATTCCCGCTGTTGGATTTGGTATTGATTAAATAATTTCATAGTTACATGTTTTATGCAATTTCTTCATTTGCTTCTTCGAAACATTCCAAATGCATATGGAGCATAATTTGTAAGTCGATACAAGCCGAAAAGAAATGAGATTGAGAGAAATAAATATATAATAATAATTCGCACAAGTCCGTACATTCTAATTCGTCTATCTGAAACTTTAATAGATGTATGAAGCATTCCAAAAGATCCTATTTTACCTGCGGTTCTTATAAATTTTATGTCGTCAAAAGTAAGAGAACTATCAAACCCTCCACATGCATCGAATATTTTTTTTGAAACAAAAATGCCTGAACCTGCCCCAGATGGCAGAGTTTTTTCGGAAAACTTAAATAGTGCATTGAAAAATTTGTAAAAGAGATTAATAGTATATGAGCCTGGATATGGAATATACAATGGGCAGGCAACGGATAATTTCCTTTGCGCCATTTCTTGCAATGAAGCTTTTATAAAATGAGAATCTAGTCTTACATCAGCATCTAAAAAAAGAATCATATCTCCTTTGGCCAACTCCCCTCCTCGTGTTCGCTGATTTCCAACTGGCTTATCGGCAATTACTAATTTCACATTATGAAAGGATTTTACAATTGCCTGTGTGCGATCTTCAGAACCGCAGTCGATCACGATAACTTCGTATGGTTGAAGTGTTTGATTTTGAATTCCTTGAAGTAGGTGATGGATATACTTCTCTTCATTTAGAGTAGGAATGACGATGCTTAGTTTCATAATACTATTCGATATAAATAGAGGCCAAAACCAATAACTCCGTTTACCATAGGAAAATACCAGTAAACTTTTTCGATTTTATTCGGACTTGCATGTTTAAGATACAGTATAAATGCGGCGAGTGAATACAAGATTCCAATAAACAGTAAGATTTTATACGATTGAACGGCATATCCTGCCAACCCCCAATATATGCTACAAAGAAGCAGACTTTTTTGTGATCCAAGCAAAACGGCGGTGGTTTTAACTCCGGACTTTGTGTCGGGTACAATATCCGGTATAGCTGAAAAAAGATGCATAGAACATGCCCATAATGCTCCGGCTATACTAAACTGTACGGGGGGCATTTCGCCAGTAACATACACAAAAGATATCATCCCTGGGATTATATATAACATGTTTGACATAGAATCTAAAAAATATCTCCCTTTTAAGCGCACAGGAGGAGCGCTATAAAAATATGCTAAAAGGAAAAAAAATCCGAACAACAATCTAATCGTTGTGCTACTAAAGATAATTAACGGAAGTGCAAGAAGCAGTGAAGCGACCACATATTGTCTGAGAATTTTCTCTTGATCTCCATCCATGACTCGAGTTTCGCGACTGGTTTTTTTTGTGTTTAGCGCATCTGTTTCTTTATCCCATAAATCATTCACTCCATAAAGAAAAAAGTTGGCCGGTATAAGAAAATAGAAAAATGCATACAATGAAAATATGTCGACATGATTACCCAACCCAATAAGAAATGGGCCTGCAAGGTATAACCAAAAACGAGGACGAGAAACTTTCAATAAATATCGCAGACGTACCATTGAGCTAAAATAGTGCATTTTTAAGTAAAATCAAAATCACATACCATTTGGGTGGTTTTACTTTTCTTTTAAAGACTATCAGCGGGTCTTTTTCTATCTGGCGAGCAGTCCAAAGATACATCTGGGCCGATGTTTTAACCATTATTCTGAATCGTCGATTAATGTAAGCATGTCCTTTATCGGCAACTTTCTGAATAGCTCTATACCTATCTATTTCAAAGCGCATAAGTTTGCAAAAGTTAGCTTCTTCATGAGGTTTTGGCGGAATATGTGTTCCGTACGTTTTCAGATCTTCTATTGGCATGTATTGCCTACCTAGCTTATAATCTTCATCTACATCTCGTAGAATATTGATTAACTGCATGGCTTCACCTTGAGCTTTTGCATATGTATACGCTACTTCGGGAGTATTAAAAATTTTACTCATAAACAATCCTATTACTTCCGCTGATCCGTACATATATTTTTGAAGATCCTTGTAAGTATTATATTTTTTCACCGTAAGATCCGACTCCATAGAATCCAAGAATGCAAAAATCCATGCGGGATTGAAATTTTTCACTCGTGCTAATTCTGCAAAGTCATCGATTATTGCAATGTTAACTCGTGTTCCGGCAAGAGCAATTTTAATATCCTTTCGAAGCTTTGCAAATTCCTTTTTTTTAGGGGGAATGGTGTCAATTAAATCGTCAGCATATCTGACAAATGCATATAGGGTAAATACTGATTCCTTTACTTCTGGAGTAAAGAACATGCTTGAATAATAGTACGTTGTACTCGCTTTTTTAAAGATGTTTTTTTTAACAAAAAAGGCTTTATTCATAGTCTTTAATTATTCTTTGTGTAACTAACTGTGAAGCAATTACGACAATGGGAACGCCTATTCCAGGCTGTGTATATTGTCCAACAAAATAAAGATTATCAATTTTTTTACTTTTACTTCGTGGTCTAAAAATTGCCGTTTGTTTCAGAGTATGCGCAAGCCCAAGAGCCGTACCCTTAAATGCATTATAGTCATTCGAAAAATCACGATGTGAATAAATTCTTTTATATACTATCTTATCTTCGATTTTTTCTCCAACATGATTTTCTAAATCAGAAAGTATTTTTGTAAAGTATGTATTCCGGATAGTATCAGAATCAACAAGTCCAGAAGCAACGGGAACAAGGACAAATAGAGTTTCACATCCTTTTGGAGCAACAGAGGAATCTGATTTAGAAGGACAACAAACGTAATACGATGGTTTATCTGGCCAATGAGGATCTTTAAAAATCTCATCAAAGTGCTGTGTCCAATCATGAGTAAGAATCAAATTATGGTGCTGAAGATTTTTTATTTTACCTTTTATTCCTAAGTGAATAATGTAAGCCGAAGGAGCAAGTGTGCGGGATTCCCAATAAGATTCTGAATATGATCTATATTTGTCTGGAAGCAGTGCCGTTTCTGTATGATGATAATCCGCATTTGCAAGAACAATATCTGCCAACACATCTCCTTTCTCAGTTCGTACCCCTTGAGCAAGTCCATCCTGAACTATTATTTCTTTTACTTCTTGTGAAGTTTTATACACAACTCCATATTCTTTTCCTAATTTTACGAAAGCATTTGCCAAAGACTCAAATCCACCCATCGGATAAAAAACGCCTAAATTATAATCGACATGCGACATGAGTGAATATAATGCGGGCGTATTGCTTGGTGCTCCTCCGAGAAACACCATTGTATATCCGAGAATTTTTTTTAGTCGAGCATCCTTGGTGTATTCATTTATGTGATCATCTAAATTTTTGAAAACATTTACTTTTCCTCCCATTGTAAAAAGTTCGGGTTTTATAAAATCAAGAAAGCTCCTAAATTCTTTATAAAGAAAATGATCTATAGCAATGTGATATTGCTGTTCAGCAGAGTCAAGATACGCTTGAATGCTTTTTGAAGCTCCCTTTTCCATTTTTTCAAAAGATGCCAGATTTTTCTTGAGATTTCGAACTATGTCTAAATGCTCATCAGGAGAAAAAAATATACGATACATAGGATCAAGAGGTTTTAGCGAAAGGTAATCACTGATATCTTTATCGAAAAGCTTAAAAAAATTCTCAAATACTTCTGGCATCAGGTACCAGGAAGGCCCCATATCGAAGTGATATCCACGCGCATCGAATGTCATTGCTCGTCCTCCAAGACGTGGGTTTTTTTCAATAACGGTCACTTCATGACCTTCTTTACCCAAGAGAGCGGCCGAACATAATCCTCCAAGGCCTCCACCAATAATAATAATTTTCTTCACTGTGGTTAATTATACAATAATGACTGCTATCATGGGCTATTCAAAAATTCGGAAGTTGAGGAAAGTTAGAACCCAAAATTGAAAGAATCCTTGGTGAAATTTGTAATTTATCTAGAAGAACCCTATGATACATCCCATTATAGAAAGAAGAATTATGTTATACCCAGCATTGATAAAATACAGTTTCGAAGGTCGATGTTCAAATAAATAATTACTTCCGAATGCCATCGCCACCCAGCCAAACCCTGCCGCAAAACCTGCAAAAAGTCCAAAAGCAGGAGACTGACCAGGTCCAATAAATGCGGAGAGGTTTAATGCCATAACCAGTGTCAGCAGGTACGAACCAAGTGCGCGCTTAGGCATACCGTTATTCATTTGACTTTCACTAACTCCTGACAATTTTTGCCAAGATTTAGCAAAAAATACAGAATACCAAAGATACCCTAGTATAAGACCAGTAAATGATGCAACAACTGCCGCAAGAAAATTTATCTCCATATTGGTTTTATTGTAGCAAGTTAAAGAAATTTTATAAAGAGTTTATATTTTGCTCCCCTGGAACTCAGCTTTTCTTAACAACCGCTGTAACTTCTACTTCAATCTTTGCTCCATCTCGAGTCATCCTGCTAGCCTCAATAAGAGTACTTACAGGCATTGCATTCTTGAAGTATTCAGCTCGAATCTTAGATACTTTATCGAAATCATTCATATCCGTGATATAAATAACTGCTTTTACAACGTCGTCTATAGAAGCGCCTGCCTGATCCAATATTTTAATAATGTCTTCGAATACTAATTTTGTTTGTTCCTCAACATCATCAGTAATGACACTGTGACTATCGTCTTTTTTTGGTGCTTGTATACCAGATACGAATATAAGATAGAAGTTGCCGAGATCAATTTTCTTTGCCGGAGTATAACTACCCCTGGTTTTGTAATCTGCAGGAAATATGTTTGCTACGAAATCTTTAGTCATACAATATCCTCAGTATTCAACTGGGCTCCCCTTGGTAAACGCATTTAAGAACCGAGAAATAGAGTTTGGATTTAGTTT